>CAVJWJ010000004.1:0-51222 GCA_963653375.1 Roseburia sp. CAG:303 | reverse complement strand
ACTTGCGCGAGAGGTAGTCGGCGGCCTCCTCCTCGGTGCACTTCTCGAACTTGATGCCCTTGCTCTTGAGGTGTTCGGTCTGCTCTATTGGGCTGAGCATCCTTTTCTGGTGCTTGGGCTTCTTATTCGCAGCCTCGTTTGTCATCAACGCTCCCTTCTTTCCATCCATTTCTTGATGTCCGATTATACCGTGCCGGGTGCCCGTAGCAGGGGCGCGAGCCCCTGGCCGGCGGCTTTAGCTGCCGAGCTTTTACCTTGTGTTCAGGCGTACTTTGCGCGGGTTTTCAATGACGCGGCGGGGCGGGTGGGCCATCTAAAGGCAGTGTTTAACGAAATAACTTACAGGCAGACTAAATATAGGCATGACCAGGAACAAACGTTATACCAGTGTTTCGCTTGAGTTCCGCGAACTCATCATCGGTCATCATCCTACTAACTGCTTCGTCCGTAAATGCATAGCGTTCAGGGTCAACAAAGCCCATTGCAACAAGACTATTAACTACAGGTATAGGTACTATAAGTACTGGACACACAGCGTAATCAGGTTCGTTGTCCAACTTATTGCTCATAGTTAGTTCGAGTACTACGTCCATATAGTCAGGAAGGGACGAATCTGCGCCATAAGCAAGAACACATGGCTGTCCGTCAGGATATGCTGTTTTCAGAAGTCCATAACGACGCGTTCTATCTCACCTTCCATCTACACGCGGATAGACCGTCTCAAATAAGCCTGGATAATCAATACGGTTATAGAATTCTTGGTTCATATGAGGTCGAAGCGCTCGGTCAAACACTTCACCAAGAGCGGCAAAGTCTTCTACATTTCCGCGTGAATCTGCACGACAAGGAGGATCATACTGAATATTCTCACTAAGAACTATTCTTAGCGTTGATTCAATCCCGCTTGCCCCAGGGCCAAAACTCACTGACTTAAACTCAAAGTTAAAATCAAAGCCATCTATGTGATTGCAGCTCTCATATAAAGCAATAGGATGGGTTCCATACTGTCTTGAGTGAAACAGGAATTCTCGAAGATCTGTGACGGATTTTCCACAATTTTATTTACCTTTTTAATTGCCCCCCCACCTTATGCAGGAGTTACAAATTACTTAAGTACTGAGCCCGTGCAGACCGTACAAAGGATACTCTTGCAGTTCAGCTGTTTTTAAGTTTGTGTCCGGACGGTATGATAGGAAATAAGTACATGGTATCTGGTTTGTTTAACCAGATAGATATATGGGGTTGGAAGTAAAGGAGAACAAAGATGGATGAGAAAGACGTCTTCGAGACCACCACTGAGCTTGAGACAACTGAAGTACCTGAGGGGGGGGGTTCCGGTAGCTACAGAAGAGGCACCTACTCCTGAGGCAGTAGACGAGACCCCTCGTCGCCGCCGTCGCATGGTTGTTGCCTGTGTAGCATGTTTGGCTCTTATTGGTGCTATCGGTGGTGTTGCCCTGATCTCTCAGCCTGCTTCTGATAACAGTGCTACTGAGGTAGTAGCAGCGGATGACGAGGAAGAAGAAGCTAGCGTACTTGAGACGGTAGATGTCTCTATTACCGAGACTGCTCCAGGGATTACTAAAGACACCTCTGCTGTTATTACTCACTACACGGGTAAGACCGGGGACGCTAAGGGTATTGAGTTCTACCATGCAACTGAAGCTGTTAGTGCTACTAAAGGTACTGACACCGTAGAGCTTGCAGAAGGTACCTACGAGGTAGAGTTCTTACCTTCTGTCAATAAAGACGGTTCTATCAATACTGGTAGTGAGAAAGCAGTAGAGCTCACGGTTAAAGCCGATACTAAAGCAGAAGCTACCTTTGAAGCTAAGACTATTGAGGCAGACAAGGTTACTGCAGATCAGATTGCAGATGTTCAAGACAAGGTAGCTGAAGCTGTAGCTAAAGGTGATGAAACACTTTCGGGAGATGCCGGAGAAAAGGTAGCTGACAAGGTTGCAGAAAATGTCTCTCAAGCTCCTGCTGCAGATGAGAAAAAGGTAGAAGAAGCAAAGAAGGAAGCAGCAGAGAACGCTGACAAGAGCAGTGCTACCACCACACAGGACAAGTCTACTTCTACGTCTTCTAAGACCAGTACTACCGTGACTCCTACCCAGGCTTCTCAGAAGACCAATACCAACAAGCAGAGCTCTTCTACTAGCACAAAGACTGATACCAAGAAGAACCAGTCCTCAAGCTCAAGCAGCTCTTCTTCTAAGACTGACTCCAAGAGTGATAGCAAGTCAGATAGCAAGACTGACTCCAAGCCGGCACATACCCATACGTGGGTAGCGGTTACACACGAGGAGCCTGTCTATAAGGAGGAACCTGTCTACGAGACCAAGACAAAAACGGTCGTAGATCAAGAGGCTTATGATACATACGAGAATTATGAATACTATTTGTTTTCAGATGGGCATATTGAGTACGACAAGAACAGTGTCTATTCATATCAATATGACCATGAAGTAAGTTTTAAGTGTATGGAGGGTACTAATGTCGTTCATCACGACGCTATAACGCATGAAGAAAGCTATCAAGAGCAAACAGGCACTAGGAAAGTACAAGAGGGAACCAAGACTATAACCGACTGCTATAAATGTTCCAGTTGTGGTGCTACGAAGTAAGATTTTGATCCAATTCAAGGGTCCAAGTACTATTTATCAGTGCGTGTGTACAGTAGAATTAATGGGTCTCAGCCGTGATATGAAGCTATACCAGGTCTAAGAGCAATTCATTGCTTCAGGCAGATGTGCTAGATAAAAAAGTAAAGGCTGGAAACTCGCAATTGTGGTTCATTAAATGTTGCTTTACCACACCGTAGGTGAATGTCTATAATCAAAAAGGAAGCGGACCCCGCGCTGGAGTTAACCGTTTACGCGGGCGATGCCGATTTACGTTTTAGAGCCGTAGGTGCAACTGCGGCTCTATCTTTTACGACGTTTCCGTCGCTCATAATCGCGCACAGTCCGCGCGCGTCTCTGAATCCTAAACCGAACTTCATACGAATCAAAAAACGTAATGAAGAACATGCCTACCGTTGCAAGAGCGGCGAGCATATCTAGAATCTTCGACATAGACAACACCTCCTTCGAGGCATCGCCCGCGCGCGAGAATCCGCCATCGGGAATTATAGCGGCCTTATTCAACTACGAAAAGAACTGTGTCTTCACGTTGTTGATTCATAAAACAAGACAACTTGCTAAAGTTTAAGTGTCCTGCTTACATTCGTATTCGCATAAACCATTGCAAGCTCGCCTAAATCCCATGCTGCAAGAAAGCCGTATGCGTTCTGTTTCTTCTGAAAGATGTTTGGAGCGCGTAGTGCGACCAGCTTTCAGGGAGGGGGTAGAGACATACGGCTTTCTGAAAGGTGCTTGGCCAGAGCGGTATGTGTAGCTCAGGAAAAACCTGAAGCTTTCCGTTAATCCTGGCATTCTGGAGAGAAAAAAATCTGAGGCCTTCTTAGTCAGCGTAACTTTCTCATTATGGCTCGCACCAGCTCGGAGAGCACAATGACGCTAAATGAGCAGGCGAAGATCTTCGCCCACATATCGAGCGGCAGCGGCACGGTTCCAAAGAAGGCACCGGCAAACTGAATAATCAGAATCTGCAGCACAAAGGTACCGCCCACAACGCCAAGCATTAGGCGGTTACCCAAGATGTGCTTGAAGATGCTCTCGGTATGCAGTTCGCGGCAGTTAAAGGCATTGAACAGCTGGAAGAGCGTGAAGAGCGTAAAGAGCACGGTGCTTGCTTGTTCGGGCGTGGCTCCCAAGAAGTTCCAGACGTGCTGTGCCAAGAATACGCACGAGATGTAGACACCGGTAGCGATGATGCGCGTAAGCAGGGTGCGGTCGACAATGTTCTCGTCGCGGCGCACGGGCTTTTGCTTCATAAGGTCACTGTAGCTGGGCTCAAGACCAAGGGTAAGTGCCGGAGGTCCATCCATGATGATGTTTACCCAGAGCAGCTGCAGGGCCGTGAATGGTGCATCGTAGCCCAAGAGAATTGAGACGAATACGGTGATAACCGAGGCAATGTTTACCGTGAGCTGGAAGCTGATAAAGCGCTTGAAGTTCTCGTAAATGCCGCGGCCCCAGCGAATGGCGTTGACGATGGCAGAGAACGCATCATCGAGCAAAACGATGTCGCTTGCCTCCTTGGCAACGCCTGTGCCTGAGACACCCATGGCAATGCCCACATCGGCATTCTTGAGAGCGGGAGCATCGTTGATGCCGTCTCCGGTAACAGCAACCACCTCGCCAGCGGCTTTAAGCAGCTTAACAACGCGCATTTTAACAGCGGGAGTGGAGCGAGCAATAACGGCAATCTGAGGCAGTTGACGCGAGAGCTTCTCATCGCTCATAGCCTGAATCTCGCGCGCCTCAACAGCTCGTTTTCCAGAGTCGAGCATGCCAAGCTCTCGTGCGATGGCTGTGGCGGTTACCAGGTTGTCGCCCGTGAGCATCTTGAGTTCTACGCCGGCACGGCGACATTCCTGTACAGCATCAAAGACGTCGGGGCGCAGGGGGTCAGAAATACACACAAAGCCGTCGAAGACCATGTCGCACTCGGCGCTCTCGTGGTTAGCCTGTGAGGCGTCCTCAAACATCTTGTGAGCAAAGGCGAGGACGCGGTATGCCTTGTCTTCGCTGGCGTGGATGGCGGACTCTACGGCAATTTGCATCTGAGTGTCCATGGTGCACATGGCAAGCACGCGCTCGGGGCTACCCTTAACGTAAGCTACAGCTCCGGCATCTTGGCGCACGATAGTGGTCATATGCTTCTCTTCGGAGGAGAAGGGGATTACGTGCAGAACATCAGTGTTCTCGCGCATAGCGGTATACGAAGTTCCCGCTGCATTAGCTGTAACAAGCAGGGCGCCCTCGGTGGGGTTGCCAATAAACGAGCCGTCCTCGGCAATGTCTGCTGTGCCGTTAATACAGAAGTTGGCAAGAAGCTGCGCGTTAGCAATCTGTGCTGGCTGCACAAGCTTAAGTGCGGACGCATCATTGCTGTCAGGCAACCAGCACTCGAGAACGGTCATCTTGTTCTCGGTCAGAGTGCCGGTTTTGTCTGAGCAAATCACGTTTACGCAGCCGATAGTCTCTGCTGCAATCATCTTTTTGACCAGGGCGTTTTCGCGTGAGAGCTTAATGACAGAAAGTGAGAGCGAGACAGCAACAATGGTAGGTAGGCCTTCGGGTACGGCGGCCACAATAAGAACGATGCTGGTAACAAAGGCTTCCATGACATGCTCAATCTCGAGCGTGCCAGCCATGGCATAAGAAGCTACTTCGCAGCCAAAAACAATAGCCGCCGCAATAACGCCCAGTACGGTGATGAGCTTGCCCAGACGAGCAAGTTTTTCTTGTAATGGTGTGGAACCGTTATCGGTACGGGAAAGTTCGCGTGCAATAGCACCAAACTCGGTATCGTCGCCCACAGAGGTGACAATCATTGAGCCAAAGCCGCTTGAGATGCTGGTGCCCGAGAAGAGCATGTTGGCACGCTCGGCAACAGGGGTCTCAGAATCCGTGAAGCACGCAGCAGCGTCCTTAGTGGCGGGGACGCTTTCGCCGGTGAGTGCCGATTCGTCTGCCGTAAGATCGCGGCTTTCTACCAGGCGTCCGTCTGCGGGAACACGGTCGCCACAAGCCAGAGAAAGCAGATCGCCGCAGACAATTTCTGACTGCGGAATCATAACGGCGTGGCCATCGCGTATAACCTTGACCTGCGCGTTCTCACTAATGGCCGAGAGCGCCTCAAAGGCTTTCTGACTTCGGTCTTCCATAACCACGGTGATAATCACAGAAAGCGAGATGGCAACAAAAACGCCAATGACCTCAAAGAAGTCTGCATCGCGGCCAGTAACCAGGCGAAAGACATTAACAGCCAAGGCAATGAGTCCAGCTCCTATGAGCATGAGAATCATTGGCTCGGTTGCTGCATGCCAGATGCGCAGCCAGAGTGGCTCGCTATCCTCCTTGGTAAAGGTGTTGGAGCCGAATCGTTTGCGCATCTCAGGTACGCGGGACGAATCGAGGCCCCGTGCAGCATCGGTTGAAAGCTCGGCTACAACCTCGTCTGCACTCGACAAAAAGGTCTGCATAGTTCCCCTCTGATCGATGTGAATCGGTCATGCCAACAAAAAACCCGCGCACCGTAAAGCACGCGGGTCCAGACAGATGGGGGAGCCATGTGTCGGCGCGCGGGCACCGGTGCACATGAGTCTCGTTAATTAAGACATGCCAGAAACGTAGTACAGGCGATGACTAACGTTTCAGTATGTTGACATGTCACGCCAAGGTTGGCGCCAACTACTCCCTCACGAGGTTCTTTAATTGACAGGTGGCAGTATAGGCAAGGAAGGCTTGCTGCGCAAGGTGCTTGTTTCTTGCTAGTTACCAGATGTCAAAACGTTCCAAAGCAAAACGAGCAGGATAACAAACAGAATGACAACAACGAGCGCTCCGGTAAAGCGTAGACGAGACGTGCGCGTACGCTCGCGAATGCTTTGCTCGGTTTCTGCCAGTGATTCAACCTTTTGCAGCTGCTCTGCTCGGTAAGCACGGTCTGAGGCAATGCGAGCGGCAAGCTGCTCAGTAATCTCAGGGTGTGCATGAATATCTTGCATGTCTTGGAGCATAAAGGCGGCATCGTCTGCTTCGGCTTGAGCGTTTTGCTGAGCCTTTTCCTGCTCGCGGCGCGCCTTCTCCTTCTCGTTAATTTGAGTGCGCAGGGCCTTTTGACGGCTCTCGGCATCCTCACGGGCTTCATCGAGCGCATCGCGTGCAGCAGCTGTGGCGTCCGAGACCTCTCTAAAGGCGCTGCGGGCTTCGTCGATGGGCTTGTTTGCCTGAGCCAAAATGGCCTCTGCATCTGCGATGGCCTGGTTACCTTCTGCAGTCACACGGGGGAGCTCACTTTGGGCACGACGGAGAAGTTCGGTGGCGTCCGAAATATCGGTCTGGAGTTGGCCTCGGCGCACACTGTAGGCTGCGGAGTTGGCAGAAGGATTGCGCTGGATGCCTGCAAACTCCTCACGTAGGGCACGCAAGCGCGTTTGAGCTGCGTCGATCTCTGCTTGCGCGGCAGCTACTTGTTCATCGCGGCGCTGCTTAGCTGTATCGAGCGCGCGCTGGGCGTCAGTCACGCGGCGTACCAGACGGTTTGCACCTTCGCGGGCTGTAGACTCTTTCGCCTCCGCTTCTTCAACAGCAGCTTTAAGGCGCTTCTCCGTTGCGGAGTCTTCCTCTTTCATTTGGTCGAGTTGCGACTTGAGGTCGCCCATGGCAGATGCAATAGCTTCTTGTGCAGCTTTGGTTGAGGTTACCACTTCAAGTGCTTTTTCGCGGCGCTGAGTTTGCTGCTCAAACAGCTCGTCATAGCGGCGCTCTACATCGCGGCGGTGGTTGAGCTCATCTTCGTTTTCTCCAATAACACGCGAGAGTTCGTCGAGCTGTTCGCGTGCCTCGCTATACGCACGTTTGGCAGCGTTTACCTCGCGTACGGCACCCATACCGGTAGCGAGCATCGAGCCTACGCTGGCGGCTGCATCGGCTACGGCAGCTCCTGCACGTGCGATGTTCTGCGTGGCACTGGGCTTCTGTTCAACGGAGGTTTCGGCCTCCGCGCGAGTAGCAACATCTTGAGCGCTGATAACGGGGAGAGGCTCGCTTGCAGCGCTGCCACCATCAATGACCTCAAAGCCCGCCGGCAGGGGATCGGGGTCATCGCCGATTTGCTCGTACTGCTCACGCGTGAGAAAGCGTGGAATATTTTGCGTGTCAGACACCGTGGTGGATACATCTTCAAGCACGGGAATACCTGCAGAGAACTGGTTGACCTCAGGCTCAGGGGTGGGGAGAGGTGCGGCGGATTGCGCGGGCGCAGATTCGGGTTCTGTGGTGTTGGGTTTCACAGCGGCTATAGTGTCTTCTGTGGTCTCCGGCATGCAGACAGTCTCGTCCGTAGCACTCACTGCATCAGCTTTGGGAGCCTCGTCGCTTTCATCAGGCTCGGCGGTAAGCTCCGTACTGGTATCGGTTTCTGGCTCAGTATCCATGTCGACTTCTGTAACGGCTTCTAGCTCGTTATTGCCTTCACCCTGAGCAGTTTCAGAGGACTCGACTGCAGTAACCTCAGCCTCGGTGTTTGCTGCTTCGAACGGCTCATTTTTAGCGGGTGACGTCGTTTTTTCGTCGTCGCTCATGGTGCTCCTATCCTTGCGCGCGTAGTGGGTTTTGTGGTGGGTTTTGCGCGCCTGTCTTTGTTCTGTCCCCATGATATACCCGCCTTGAGACACCGAGTGCCGAATACGTGTCGCCGCTCACCCGTTGTGCCCGATGTGTCGGCACGTATGCGCCAAATGCTCAGCTAGATTGATGGCTTGCACCAATCATTTTGCCCCATGGATTTTTGGGGCAACAACACGTAAGGAGTGCAAATCATGGGACTGTTCGAAGGTAAGACCGTCATTGTGACCGGCGGTGGCAAGGCCACGCTTAAAGACGGCAGCGCGGGCTCCATCGGCTATGGCATTGACATTGCTTTTGCCAAAGAGGGTGCAAATCTTGTTATTACTGGCCGCAACGTGCAAAAGCTCGAGGACGCCAAGACATCGCTTGAGGCTGAGTATGGCATTAAGGTTCTGCCCGTCCAGGCTGATGTATCTGCCGGCGCAGACAACGAGGCAGTAGTTCAAAACGTTATTGACCAGGCTATTGCTGAGTTTGGCCGTATTGATGCTGTGGTTAATAACGCTCAGGCTTCTGCATCGGGCGTGACGATTGCCGATCACACCATGGATCAGTTCAACCTGGCCATCTATTCTGGCCTCTACGCCACGTATCTCTACATGCAGAAGGCCTATCCGCATCTTAAGGAGACCAAGGGTTCTGTGGTGAACTTTGCTTCTGGTGCAGGCCTGTTTGGTAACTATGGCCAGTGTTCGTATGCTGCGGCTAAAGAAGGCATCCGTGGTCTTTCGCGCGTTGCTGCTAATGAGTGGGGCAAAGACGGCATTAACGTTAATGTGGTGTGCCCGCTGGCTTGGACGGCTCAGCTCGAGAACTTCGAGGCAGCGTATCCCGAGGCATTTAAGGCCAACGTACACATGCCGCCCGCAGGTCACTATGGCGATGTGGAGAAGGAAATTGGCCGTGTAGTGGTTCAGCTTTGCGGGCCAGACTTTAAGTACATGAATGGTGAGACCATTACGCTTGAAGGTGGCATGGGTCAGCGCCCGTAAACGCTTGCATAACGCATTTTGGTGTAGGGAAGGCAGGTCTTGGCCGGAAGGCTCAAGGCCTGCTTTTTGCTTGGCTTTAATCGGAGTTGCTTTACGTGCTTTACAAGCTTTAGCTGCGCTTATAAAATAAAAGCACTAGCTCTAGGAGGATTACTATGCCTGCTGCAACAAGGCTTTCTCAGATAAATGCGCGCATTGATGCTCAGCAAAAGGCTGCGGGGGACGCAGCGCTTGCTGCTGCTGGCATCTCTCCTTCGGAGGCTGTCCGTGCGCTCTGGGATTTGGCTGTGCGCTATTCACGGGAGCCGGGTAAGCTCGCTGCTGTTTTGTTTCCAGATCGCGAGGCTCAGGCGCAGCAGGCTATAGAAGAAGAGCGTGAGCGTAAAACAAAACTCGCTCTTGCATGCAATGCGGTGGTGGAGCAAGAACTTGCGAAGTACGGCTGCGTGCAGCCTTCTAAGACGGACGCACGCCCCTTTGACCAGCTCAAAGAAGATGCATATGCAGAGGCTTATGCGCATGAGTTTGAGCGGAATCTCTGATGACACAACAAAGATATTTGCTGCTTGATACCAATATTTGGTTGAGTGCTTATTTAACAACACGTCCTAATCATGACGAGGTTCTGCAGTTGCTCACACAGGCTTGCAAGTGCGGAGTCGAGCTTCTGTATCCTGTTCATGCAAGTAAGGATTTGTTCTTTTTAGTTGCCAACGATTTAAAGCGTGCGTATCGGCAAGAACATGGCCACCTCGATGAAGCCGCTGCTGTGGCTGCAAATGCTGCGGCTTGGGGCTGCGTGAACCACATGACCGAGCTAGCAACAGCTGTTCCGTGTGACCATACCGATGTATGGATGGCTCAAAAGCAGCGAGGACTCCATAACGACTTTGAGGACGACTTGGTGATTGCTGCAGCACTGAGATCTAAATGCGATTTGCTGGTTACGGAAGATACAGCGCTACGTGAACATGCTTGTGTAGCAGTGGCAAGCGTAGCTGATGCCACGCACTGGATTGAAGCTGTGTGTACGGAATAGGGAAGTGGCGGCGCGTTTGATCGAAGCGTCTGCGCTTGGGCCTGTGGGTACAATGGATTCGTCTGTCTAACTCCGAGGGAGGAGTGCAATGTACATTTCTGAGGATATTCGCTATATCGGCGTCAACGATCATGACATTGATTTGTTTGAGGGTCAGTATGACGTGTCCGAAAACGGCATGGCATACAACAGCTATGTCATTTTGGGCGAGAAGATTGCTGTTACTGATACGGTAGACAAGAACTTCGTTGATGAGTGGCTTAGCAATCTTGAGGGTGTTCTTGCTGGCCGTACGCCAGACTACCTCGTTGTGCACCATATGGAGCCTGATCACTCTGCGGGTATTGCCGCTTTTGCGGAGCGCTATCCTGAGGCACAGATTGTCTCGTCTATGATGGCGTTCAAGATGATGGCTAACTACTTTGGCACTGATTTTGCCAACCGTCGCGTTGTTGTTAAAGAAGGCGATGTGCTTGACTTGGGTGGTCATAAGCTCACGTTTGTGGCAGCTCCCAATGTGCACTGGCCCGAGGTCTTCTTCTCGTACGAAGAGACTGACAAGGTGCTGTTCTCTGCCGATGGCTTTGGCAAGTTTGGTGCCAATGATATAGAAGACCCAGAGGGTTGGGCTTGCGAGGCGCGTCGTTACTACTTTGGCATTGTGGGCAAGTTTGGTAAGAACGTGCAGGCAGTTCTTAAGAAAGCGGCAGGGCTTGATATTCAGGTCATCTGCCCGTTGCATGGTCCGGTGCTCTCCGAGAATCTGGGCTACTACCTTGAGACCTACAATACCTGGTCGAGCTATAAGCCTGAGGACAAGGGTGTAACCATTGCCTATTCCACGGTATATGGAAACATGAAGCAGGCAGCCGAGGAACTCGCTGCCGCTCTTGAGACGCGTGGTCAGAAGGTTTCGCTGTTTGATTTGGCACATGACGACATGGCTGAGGCAGTTGAAGATGCTTTCCGCTATGACCGTTTGGTACTTGCTTCCATTACCTACGCAGGCGGCATTTTCCCACATATGAGCACGTTCATTCATACGCTGGCTGAGCACAACTATCAGAATCGTACCGTCGCTCTTATGGAGGGTGGTTCGTGGGGTCCCATGGCAGCCAAGGTAATGGCGCGCGAGCTTGAGTCGTTTACTGACATTACGCTTGCCGAGAATCGCGTTACCGTTCTGGGTGCCTTGAGCGACGCGTCGCGCGCGCAGATTGAAGCGTTGGCAGACGAGCTCTCCGCATAAGGTGGACGTGGCTTCGAACTGTTGGCTCAAGGACTTACATCCTTGAAGACTAAGGCCGCACCTTTATCGGCGCGGCCTTTTTCGTGTCTGGATGGTAGGAGGTAAGAGTTCTGATGCGCGCGTGCCTACCATGCCATAGCCTTTTTCTATCGTTTGAGGCAAATTTATAATAGTTCCGATTGCTAGGATTCAGTGCTCTAATGGTTGGAAGTACGGAGGCAGAGGTGCACATGCCTCAATACCATTTTTGTTGTGCAACCCGAAAGGTTAGCCATTATGAAGACTTCGGTAGTCGGTTTTCCTCGCATTGGTCGCATGCGTGAACTTAAGTTTGCCTGCGAGAAGTATTTTAGAAACGAGATCTCGGCTGAAGAGCTTAATCAGACAGCGCGCGAGCTGCGTTCCGCTCATTGGACAATGCAGCAAAATGCCGGAATCGACCTCATTCCTTCAAACGATTTTTCGTTCTACGACACAACGCTTGATACGGCAGTGCTCTTTGGTTTAATTCCCGAGCGTTATCGCGCCCTTAAACTTTCGCCGCTAGACACCTACTTTGCTATGGCGCGTGGCTATCAGGGTTTGGCTGGCGATGTTCATGCGCTGCCTATGAAAAAATGGTTCAACACAAACTATCACTACAATGTGCCTGAGATTGATGATGCAGCTGAGGTCTCGCTTGTGGGCACTAAGCCTATCGACGAGTATCTGGAGGCCAAGGCTGCTGGTATTGAGACTAAGCCTGTGGTGCTTGGACCGTTTACCCTGCTTAATCTTGCAAGCTTTACCGGTAGTCGCCAACTTGCTGATGTTGCGGAGCCGCTTGCTCAGGCATATGCAGAGTTGCTTTCCCGTTTGGCGGATGCGGGCGCTACTTGGGTTCAGTTTGATGAACCATGGCTGGTGCGCGATTTAGATACTGCCGACATTGCGCTTTTTAAACAGCTTTACGAGTCCATTTTGTCTGCTCGCGGAACAACGCGCGTATTGCTCCAAACGTATTTTGGCGACATTCGAGATTGTTATCGTGATAT
Organism: Roseburia sp. CAG:303; assembly: GCA_963653375.1. Taxonomy (GTDB): domain Bacteria; phylum Actinomycetota; class Coriobacteriia; order Coriobacteriales; family Coriobacteriaceae; genus Collinsella. The sequence continues at coordinate 38,641 of CAVJWJ010000004.1, read as the reverse complement.
ATGTGCGCTCGATTTTGATGCTATTGGCCTGGACTTTATTGAGGGCGTGCAGACGGCTAATCTTATTGCAAAGCATGGGTTTCCGCAGGAAAAGACACTTTTTGCGGGCCTTGTGAACGGTAAGAATATCTGGCGTAACCACTACAGCCATACCATTGATACTGTTGCAGCGCTGTGCGAGGAAACCTCTGCGCCTATTGTGCTGTCTACTTCTTGTTCGCTGCTGCATGTGCCGTATTCGCTTGAGCCCGAGACGCAGCTTGATAAGGCATACCGTTGTCACTTTGCGTTTGCCGAAGAGAAACTCGAAGAGCTCCATGAGCTGGCTGAAGTGCTTGACATGGATGACCCACAGCATGCGCCAGCAGCTCAGGCTAATGCTGCGCTTATGGGTGCTCGTCCCGATTGTGTTGATGAGGCTGTTCGCGCTCGCGTTGCTGCCGTTCCTGTTGAGGCTGAGACGCGCCTGCCTGCTCGTGCAGAGCGTGAGGCGATTCAGAAGAAAGAGCTCGGCTTGCCGGAGTTTCCCACAACAACAATCGGATCGTTTCCGCAGACAAGCGAGATTCGTGCCATGCGCGCCAAGCTTCGCCATGGCGAGATTTCGCAGGGGCAGTACGATGAATTTTTGCGAGAGCAGACTGCTGAGGTTGTACGCCACCAGGAGGAAATCGGCCTTGATGTGCTGGTGCATGGCGAGTTTGAGCGCAATGACATGGTTGAGTACTTTGGCGAGCGCTTAAATGGCTTTGTGTTTACCCGTTTTGCTTGGGTGCAGTCCTATGGTACGCGTTGTGTAAAGCCTCCTATTATCTGGGGAGATGTTTCGCGCCCTGAGCCTATGACTGTTGCGTGGTCAAGCTACGCGCAGTCGCTTACTGATAAGCCTATGAAGGGCATGCTTACAGGCCCGGTTACGATTCTTAACTGGTCGTTCCCACGCGAGGACATTCCTGTGTGCGAGAGCACGCGCCAGATTGCACTTGCTATTCGTGACGAGGTTCTAGACCTTGAGGCTGCGGGCATCAAGGTAATTCAGGTTGACGAGGCGGCGCTTCGCGAGAAGCTTCCGTTGCGTCGCAGTGATTGGCAGCATGAATACCTCGATTGGGCTATTCCGGCGTTTAACCTGGTGCATAGCGGTTGCCGTCCTGAAACTCAGGTTCACACGCATATGTGCTACAGCGAGTTTACGGATATTATTCCGGCGATTGACGCCATGGATGCCGATGTAATCTCGTTCGAGGCTTCGCGCTCTGAGCTTACGATTCTTGATTCGCTTGCCAAGAATAATTTTGAAACCGAGGTTGGTCCGGGCGTGTACGACATTCACTCGCCGCGCATTCCCACCGAGGATGAAATCTCTTGTGCGCTTGATAAGATGCTTGAGAAGGTTGCCCCTGAAAAGCTTTGGGTGAATCCTGATTGTGGTCTTAAGACACGCAATAACGCAGAGGTTTGGCCATCGCTTGAGCATATGGTGGCTGCTGCCGCTAAGCTGCGCGCAGAGTATGAGTTCAGCGCAGTGTGCTAGCTGCCAGCTACGTTGCAAACCTGTGTGACGTTAATGCTGTTGCTTTTAGGCCGTGTCTTTACGGGCGCGGCCTTTTTCGTGCCCGGATTGTAGGTTTTTCGCCAGACGCAGTGGTATGTGCGAAACTGTTTGGGTTACACGAAAGCAATTGAGGAGCCCATCAGATGGACCAATCTCTTTTTACATACGACCTTGTTGCTGAGGATCCCAAAACACATGCGCGCGCTGGCGTGCTTCATACGCCACATGGCGATATTGAGACGCCAATCTTTATGCCCGTGGGTACCAAGGCAAACGTTAAGGGTATTCCCACTGAGACGGTAAAGCAGCTGGGTGCACAGATTGTGCTGGCCAACACCTATCACCTCTCGATGCGCCCTGGTGAAGATCTTATTGCCGAGCTGGGCGGACTGCACAAGTTTATGAACTGGCATGGCCCCATTCTTACCGACTCCGGCGGTTTCCAGGTTTTTAGCCATGGCGATGCCGTTAAGCTTACCGACGATGGCGTGCGTTTTATTGTGACTGACTACGACGGCAGTCATGTATTTTGGACGCCTGAGGACAACATGCAGATTGCCATGAAGCTTGGCTCCGATATTTGCATGCAGCTCGATCAGTGCCCGGGATATCCTGCAACGCGTCAGTTTGTAGAACGTGCCGTGGAACTCTCCAGTAAATGGGCAGAGCGTTGTTACGCGGCACATACGCGCCCTGACCAAGCACTCTTTGGCATTGTGCAAGGTGGCATGCACTTGGACTTGCGCCTGCGCTCGCTGAAGCACTTGGAAGAGTGCGGTGACTTTCCAGGTTACGGCATTGGTGGCTACTCGGTGGGCGAGAGCCACGAGACTATGTTTGAAACACTGGCTCCGCTTGCCTCTGAGTACATGCCGCGCAACAAGCCGCGCTACCTCATGGGCGTGGGTAATCCTACAACGCTGGTGCGCGGCGTGGGTGTTGGTATCGACATGTTTGACTGCGTGTTGCCTACGCGTACGGGCCGCATGGGTACGGCATTTTCAAGCCAGGGTCGCCTGAACTTCCGCAACGCGCGCTTCGCGCATGATGATGGCCCTATCGATCCTACGTGTACTTGTCCGGTGTGTACGGGCGGATACAGCCGTGCACTCATCCGCCACTTGGTTACGCAAAAAGAGATGCTCGGCGGCATTTTGCTATCGCAGCACAACATTTACTTCCTGCTCGACTTAATGCGCCGTGCACGCCAGGCTATTATCGAAGGCCGCTACGCGGAGTTCCAGGCCGACTGGATGGCGAGCGAAGCTGCGGCTGACTACTAATACCTGCGCAAACACGAGGAGATCACCATGGGAAAACTCGGCTATATCTGCCGCTGCATTGTGCATATGGATTACGGCGCACTGTTCGAAACAGTGGGGGAGTGCCACCAAAAGAGCGGTAAGAATCGCGTGTGGCTTTTTGCCGACGTTGTGAAGTGCGGCTTTAAGTTTGGAGCAGGCTACAAGGATTACTCGCTGCTTGAGTTCTACAACATGACTGATGCGCAACGCGCTACCTTTGTGACGCGCGGTGTGAATAACACCATTGTGCGTCGTCTAAACAGCCCGGAGTACTATCACCTGCTAGATAATAAAAATGAGTTCTACCAGCTGTTTGATAGTGACTTGCATCGTGGCTGGCTGCATTTTTCCAAGGTCTCTAAAGAAGAGTTTCTCTCCTTTATGCAAAACCGCGATCAGATTATCGCCAAGCCGAGTGACTTGTGCTGTGGTCAGGGCGTAGAAAAGCTGAAGGTTGCCGACTTTGCATCGCTTGATGCCCTGTATGACCACCTCAAGGCAACGGGCGCAGACCTTGTCGAGGATGTTGTGGTACAGCATCCCGATATGGCAAAAATCTTCCCAGGCTCGGTAAACACCATTCGTATGTACACGGTACGTCCGAACGACAACGAGCCTGCACATGTAATTTATGCCTGCATTCGCATGGGCAACAGTGACCGCCCGGTGGACAACATTAATGCGGGTGGTATGTATGCGGTGGTGAATCTTGAGACGGGCAAGATTGCCGGACCTGCGTGTGACAAAGATTTCCATGTCTTTGAGCGCCACCCACGCTCTGGCACCGAGTTGCCTGGCTACCAGATTCCTTTGTGGGACCAGGTGATGGCTCTCTGCGAGCGTGCAGCTACGGAGATTCCTGGCATGGGTTACGTTGGCTGGGATGTTGCCATTACAGAAGATGGCCCCTTATTTATTGAGGCTAATAATCTGCCTGGACACGATGCCTTTCCGCAGATGCCTTCTCAGGCGCCCGATCACATTGGCTTTAAGCCTCAGTTTGAGAAGTATCTGGGAAAGCTCTAATCCGCAACAGGGGATTTATATATGAGGCTTATTAATCGCATGGGGCGTTTGTTGCGAGCAAACAAGCGCCTTGCTGTTGTGCTTGCTTGTGCAGCCATCTTTCTCTTTTTGCTGGTAGAGGTGTTTGAGGGCGAGATTTTGCGCATTGATCGCCTTGCCTATAGCCTCATTGTTGAGCATCTTCGCAGTGATGCGCTCACTCCGTTTATGGAAGGGTTTTCGGCTCTGGCAACACCTGTTGTGCTGGTTGTTGTGGTGCTGGTAGTAGCTGCTTTTGCGCCGGGAAAACGTCCTGGTTGGTGTCTTGCGGTTAACTTAGTTTTGGTGGCAATTCTCAATGTGGCCATTAAATCGATCGTGCAGCGCCCGCGTCCTGAGGGCTTTCGCTTGGCGGTTGAGACAGGCTTTAGTTTTCCCTCTGGTCACTCCATGGCGTCTATGGCGTTTTATGGCCTGATTGTTTGGTTTATTTGGCGTTATGAGAAGGACCGTCACCAGCGCAATCTCTTTACCGGCGTTTTTGCCCTCATCATCCTCATGATTGGCGTGAGTAGGGTTTACTTGGGTGTGCATTACGCCTCTGACGTTATCGCGGGTTTCTGCGCGTCCCTTATCTGGCTTGCGTTCTATACGCATTTCATTGCGCCCTTGTTTTTAGGCACCATTGATGATGAATCTCCGGAAGAGGATACGGAGGAAAACGCCGCAAGGTTACCCTAGGTTAACTTATGGAGGGAGTATGAAGGCAAAGAATCTGCCGGGAGTCTGCGCTTGAGTTTACTATAGTTAACTCAACAACGAAGCAGGTCACAGGCGATTTAGATCTCTCGTTGTAGTTTGATTGCATCCCTCCCCTCTGTGCGATCAACGGTGTACTAAGGACAAACCCCGCGGTCTGAAATCCAGGCAGCGGGGTTTGTTCATTTTTATGGAGGGTGGAGGTGCGGATGAGGAGCGACGCAGCGCGCAGACCCTCGACTTACGGCTCTAGGAAGCGTTCAACGAGCTCTGCAAGTGCGCCGTCAAAGCCTGAGGTTTCAAGCACCACATCACAGTGCTCTCGAGCATCGGCTGTTACATTGGAGACGCCAACACCTAAACCAGCACCATCGAGCATGGCAATATCGTTGGTTGAGTCGCCAAAGCCAATAGTCTCGGTGATGTCGATATTAAGCATCTCGCAGAGGTTTTGCAGGCCAGTCGCCTTGGTTACTCCCTGTGGCATGAACTCCAGGTAGCGCTGAGACGAGAAGGTAATCTCGGCTCCTAGCTCGTGGGCAAAGGGACGCAAGGTTTCGCCAAAGGTGCGCAGCCACTCATAATCGTCGCTCATGAACATGGCCTTAACAATATCGTGACTCTCGAGGAAATTAATATCCTCGTGCTCATTGCGATCATAGTAATTGATGGTGGGGTAGGGAGCGAGGAACTCCAGTTCCTTCTCGGTGGGGTTAAAGGCGTTGTATGTGCCATCTGCGTTGCATACATGAATGCAGAGACCTAGCTCGCGGCCTTTTTTGTAGATAGCGTTGGCTGCCTCAAAATCCAGTCCGCAGCGCGTGAGAGGCGTAGGGTCGCCGTAGCGGTTAATAAACCCACCGTTGCACGAGATAACATACGTGCCTTCTAGTAGGCTTTGGTCAACCTGTTGGAGGTTCTTGTAAATGGAGTTGTAGGCGCGACCTGAGCAGGGAACAAACAACGCTCCAAGCTCCTTCATGCGTGCGAGCGCACGTATGTTGGGCTCGGGGATGATATGGCTGCTATGCAGGAATGTCTCATCCATGTCGCTAGCTACAAGCTTGTACATTAGTACACCATACCCATGGCTTCGCGTACCTCGGCAAGTGTTGCCTCGGCAATTTCGTTAGCGCGGCGGTTACCCTCGGCAAGCACGTCCTTTACGTAGTCAAGGTCGTTCTCAAAGGTGTGGCGACGTTCGCGAATGGGTGCGAAGTACTCGTTCACCGAATCGGTGACGTACTTCTTAAGCGCGCCGGAGCCGCCCATGCCAATCTCATCAGCAATCTCGATCTCGCTGCGGCCGGTCACAATGGCGGCTGTGGAGAGCAGGCCAGAGACGCCAGGACGGTTCTCGGGGTCAAAGGTAATCATGCGCTCAGAGTCGGTCTGGCTCTTCTTGATGCGCTTTGCTGTCTCCTCGGGCGTCATGGAGATGTTGATGGCATTGCCGTAACTCTTGCTCATCTTGCGGCCGTCGAGACCCGGCAGGAGCGGGGTTTCAGAGAGCAGGGCGTCTACCTCGGGGAATACCGGGTCGCAGTTCTTGCAGTAACGGTTGTTAAAGCGACGGGCAATAGTGCGCGTAAGCTCGATGTGCGGCAACTGGTCGCGTCCAACGGGTACTACGTTGCCCTTGCAGAACAAGATGTCGCAAGCCTGGTGAACAGGATAGGTGAGCAGCAGGCCGGTAAGCTCGTGCCCACTTGCCTCTTGCTCTGCCTTAACCGTGGGGTTGCGCAAAAGCTCAGCCTCTGACACAAGCGAGAGGAAGGGAAGCATAAGCTGGTTGCATGCGGCAACAGCGGAGTGCGCGTAAATCATTGTCTTGGCAGGATCAATGCCGCAGGCCAGGTAGTCCATCACCATGTTGTAAACATTGTCTTGGATGTGCTCGGTGGTGTCGCGATCGGTAATAACCTGGTAATCAGCAATAAGCACGCTTGTCTTGCAACCAAGGTTCTGCAGCTCTACGCGGCCCTTGAGGGTGCCAAAGTAGTGACCAAGATGGAGGCGCCCGGTAGGACGGTCGCCGGTGAGCATGGTGTAGTTTTCAGGGTGAACGAGCAGGTCTGCGCGAATCTTTTCACTGCGCTCAAGGGCGTGCTCGTAGCTATTCTCGTTGGGCATGGGTTGCTTCTCCTAACGCTTTGCATTCTCGTCAACGTTGCTTTTATTGCCGTGGTGATGCTTAGCCTCTACGCGTGCCTCTTCGGCAGCGAAGGCTGGGTTGTCCGGGGTAATTATTTCGTCCTCGTGGGTGCGTGCATTGTAGTGGTGCAGCAAGACGGGCTCAAATAGATGCAGGTGTTTGGCAAAGGCTGCAGAGCCAGCAAAGAGCACAATGAAGATAACAACGCGCCAAGCAACTTCTACCTGATTGATGAGAGATGCACCAACCGAGAGCAGAATGCACCAGGCGTAAATAAGAAGCACGGCCTGCTTTTGGTCGTAACCCTCTTGGATGAGGCGGTGATGGATATGACCCTTGTCTGCCTGTCCGATGCTCACGTGGGCGCGGGTGCGGCGGATGATGGCTGAGAACGTGTCGAGAATGGGCACGCCTGCCACAATGAGCGGGATGAGTAGTGAAGTAAGCGCTGCGGTGCGCGTAACGTTTAAAAGAGAGATGACACCCAAGGCAAAGCCCAACAGAAGCGAGCCGGAATCGCCCAAGAAGATGCTGGCGGGATGGAAGTTGTAGTGCAAAAAGGCTAGGCAGCATCCCGCAAGTGCTACGGCGAGTGCAGCCGCATCCATGCGGTGGGCAAGCACAGCAAACGAGAACATCGAGAGTGCGGCGATGCATGAGATGCCTGATGCCAAACCATCGAGACCATCAATCAGGTTGATGATGTTAGTGAACGCTACCAGGTAGACGATAGTGATGGGGTAGGAGAACCAGGAAAGCTGCAAGGGGTTGCTTGCGTCAAGAGGATTGACTACCTCGTGAATCACTAGGCCGCCTGCTACTGCAACGCCTGCAGCAAGAAGTTGACCAGCAAGCTTTGCCTTGGGCGAAAGTTGAAGAATGTCGTCCGCGGCGCCTGTGGCCACCATAATCACAAAGGCAACGGCAACTACGGGGTAGTTAACAGCCAGACTGGGATGCGAAACCAGCACGGGTGGCCAGCCCAAATACCAGGTACCCAAGACAGCAACAAGGCAAGCTACGATAAGGCCGGCAAAAACAGCAAGACCGCCCAGACGTGGCGTTGGCCGGGTGTTGATGCGTCGCTTGGAGGGGTAGTCTACGGCGTCTACCCGCAGAGCAAATCGCTTTGCCAGCGGGGTGCACACGAGCGTGGTAAGCGCGCCCGCTGCAGCAATGCAAATATATGGCAGGATAAGACCCATATGTAATATGCGCGCCCGTCTGATGGGGGATAGATTCCAAAGGATGCGTTGATAATCGCCAGAATAACCGTCGCCTATCTACACAATCTCAACCATGATACTCGATATGCCGCTCCTTAGGGTTCCTTTGAGCAACGAACACCATCATGTCAGATTCTTGCGCTACCATATGGGCACGTTTGAACGGGTGCGTGGTGCACTAGAACACACGAAAGGAATCCAGCTATGGCTTACACGGGTGAGAACGCGGGTGCGCGCACGCGAAGGGCGACAGACGCACGTCGGGACGGCCGTCGCGAGGAGCGTGCTCGTAAGCGTGAGGCTTTTGTTGCTCAGAATGAGGAGCGTCTTGCCTCGGAGATTGAGCGCTCGGTTGCAGGCGTCAAGCAGATTGATGGCATGCCTGCGGTAGCTGCGCGTTCGGTAGTGACAGCCAAGAAGGATGAGGATGCAAATCCCGAGACGGCTATAGTTGAGCCTGAAGCCGAGGATGTTGAGCTTGCCTCCGCAGAAGACGCGCCTGAAGGGGCAGTGGAGCTCAAGGAGACTCCTGCGCCTGTGGCACCTCGCGTGCGCGTACTGGATCAGAACTCTGTTACAGCCATTTTGGAAAACGGCCGCGGCCGCGCTCAGTTCTGCGATTTGGCTGTGATTGATTGTGCTTCTTTTACGCGTCCGGCAGGCGGCTTTGATGCGGGCTACATGGGCCAGGAGCAGGAGCTGTGCGACGAGTCGTATCTCTACAGCGTGCTCAAGCGTCAGCGTGACTGGTATGGCGAGAATCGTCGTCGCAATATCAACTGTGAGCTTTACCGTAACCGCGCTTTGGTGGTTCCGGCGGTGCGCTTCACGCGCGGCAAGCTGCATGCTTATGCAGATGTGATTGTGGTGGCTGCTCCTCATGCCAAGCGTGCGCGCGCCGAGTATAAGGTGGCCGAGGATGCGCTGGCTGCAGCCATGCGCGATCGCATTCGTTTTGCGCTGGCAGTGGCTGACAGCCTTGGCCACGAGAAGTTGGTGCTAAGCGCTTTTGGTGTAGGTCAGTTTGGCTGGAATGTCGAGACGGTGGCAGAGATGCTGCGCGAAGAGCTTGCCTGTGGCGGCCACGTAGCAACTGATGTGATTATTGCTGTGCGTAAAGATCGATTTAACGAGGACTTCGAGCGCTTTGAGCATGCGTTTGCAGCGTTTCCGGCCAAGAATGAGACTTCCTACGAGGAAGTAAAGGCTGCTCGTGCTGCGCTTGAGACTGTTGATGACGATGACGAGGATGAAGACGACGATTGGCGCAAGTACCTTTAGGCCTGGGTTACCGTTACCTTAGAAAAGCAAGCTTATAGCAGAAGGCCTCAGATTATTCTCCTGAGCGATTCCGCAGCCGCGTAGCGGCGAGGACCAGCGAAGGGGAAAATCTGAGGCCTTCTCTTGTGCGTCGCGATTCCGCGGCCGCGTAGCGGCGAGGACCAGTGAAGGGGAAGCCTGAAGCCTTCTTTTGTGCGTCGTGCATCTCGATTCCGCAGCCGCGCAGTGGTGGGGACGGTTAACGAAAAGGCGGGAAAGCCCGAGCTCTCCCGCCTTTAATCTGCTTTGTGGTTGTGTGCTACGTATAGTTAACCAATCTTGCGCACATTAATAGCCTGGGACTCGCCAGGCTTCTTGCCAGGGCCAACCTCAAACTCTACGCGGTCGCCCTCGTCAAGTGTCTTAAAGCCATCCATCTGAATGGAGCTAAAGTGCACAAAGATGTCGGACTTACCGCCTGTCACAGGCTCGTCGGGAGTAATAAAGCCATAGCCCTTCTCGCGGAAGAACGATTTTTTAAGCGTACCGGTTGCCATGCTAACCCTTTCTTTCTTGCCCAAGGTGGGCATGCCCGCGCGCTGCAGTTCTTGCGCGCTTGCGGGAAATGATACCCCGGTCCCCTCAGCTTTCTGGTGGGATCCCCGATTGCTAACAATCGATGACATGACAGCTTCTCGCGGGCGCTACACTAGGTTGCGGTATGAAGCAATGTGCCCTAGGCGGGCAGCGATAAAGGAGGCAGTATGCCCTGTACTACCATTTTGGTTGGTAAACAGGCGAGCTATGATGGGTCGACCATTATTGCGCGCAACGAAGACTCTTGTAATGGCGAGTTTACGCCCAAGCGTATGCAGGTTGTGCTGCCTCAAGAGCAACCGCGTCACTACAAGAGTGTGCTCTCGCATGTAGAGATTGAACTCACAGAAAAGCCGATGCGCTACTCGGCCGTGCCCGATGCGGTGCCGGTGAATGGTATTTGGGCTGAGGCTGGTGTAAATGAGCTAAACGTGGCAATGAGTGCCACAGAGACTCTTACGTCCAATGAGCGCGTGCTGGGTGCCGATCCGCTGGTAGAGCTGGTTCCTGCGGTGGGTACGCCGGGAGAGGATGGCTATGTACCCGAGCGTGCGGGCGGTATTGGCGAGGAGGACATGGTCACGCTCGTGCTGCCGTATGCTACCTCGGCACGCGACGGCGTTCGTCGCCTTGGAGCGCTTCTGGAGCGCTATGGCACCTACGAGATGAACGGCATTGCGTTTTCTGACCTTGATGAAATCTGGTGGCTCGAGACGGTAGGTGGGCATCATTGGATTGCTCGTCGTGTGCCAGATAATGCCTATGTAACCATGCCTAACCAGCTGGGAATCGACTCGTTTGACCTGGCTGATGCCGAAGGCGAGCAGGTTGAGCATATGGCAAGTGCTGATCTGCGTGCTTGGATGCTCGAGCATCATCTTGATCTTGTGTTGCGTGAAGCGGGCGATACGGGCGACGTTTTTAATCCGCGCGAGGCCTTTGGCTCGCATAGCGATTCTGACCATGTGTACAACACGCCCCGCGCTTGGTACATGCAGCGCTATTTGAATCCGCATGCACAGGGCGGCTGGGATGGCCCCCACGCGGCTCTCACGCCTGAGTCTGATGACATTCCTTGGTGTCGCGTGCCTGAGCGCAAGATTACGATCGAAGACGTTCAGTACGTCCTGAGTTCTCACTATCAAGGTACGCCGTACGACCCGTATGGTCGTGAGGGCAGCGAGGCTACGCGCACGATGTATCGCCCCATTGGCATTAACCGTAATTCGCAGCTCGCAGTGTTGCAGCTGCGTCCCTATGTGCCTGCGCCTGTCGCGGCTATCCAATGGATGTCTTTTAGCTCCAATGCGTTTAATGCTCTGGTACCGCTGTACGCCAACGTAAATACGTTCCCCGAGTATCTCTCCAATACAACAAAGCAGGTTACAACGGAGAATTTCTACTGGGCAAATCGCCTGGTTGCAGCCTTGGCCGATGCTCGTTTTAATGAGTCGTCTAATGCTATTGAGCGCTATCGCGAGTGCATTGGTGCAACCGGTCATGCGCTTCTTCATAAGACTGATGCGCTAGTAAATGTAGACACGCAGAACGTTTACGAGACACTTGAGCAGGCAAATCAGGAGATGAGTGATACGCTGCGCCGTGAGACTGATAGTCTGTTGGCAAGCGTTCTTCACACGGCAAGTCTTGCAATGAAGAATCATTTTGCAATGTCTGACAATTAAACGTTGAGCTGGGGTACAAGGGCAGCAATGCTTCTTGGCACCTGTGCCATATTCAAGGAGGAACATATGGTTACAAAACTCGAAGAGCTTGCGCATGGCATGGTCAACGTTGGCTTTGGCGCGGCCGCCCTTACCGCAGAAAAGGGCAAGGAGATGCTCGACACACTGAACGCCAAGGGTGAGGCAGTGCGCAGTGATTCCGCAACGCCTGATTTTGCGCGCTCGATGTCTGATGCTTTTGCACAGATGGGTGACACGTTTAACGATGTAACTGAGCGTCTAAGCAACTCCGGTGAGGGTGTTGCCGAGCGCATGCTTGATGAGCTTATCTTGGCCCGTGTGCGCCTGCTCTCCAAGTCTGAGCGTGTAGACTTCTTGGCCCATGTGCGCGACCTGGTAGATTCGGTTGACGACACCACGGTTTCTGTAAAGGTTGAGACGGTGGAGACCGTAGAGACTGTTGAGGCTGAGCCGGAGGCTGCGGCTGAGACTACCGAGGAGCAGGGCGAGTAGCTGCACGATGGCGACTGACGAGAAGAGCAATAACGAATACGATGCGCTCGACGCCGAAGTCGCAGCGGTTATGGACGAGACGGAAGCCGCGGCCCCTCACACCAAGAGGCGGCCGCGCGCCGTTGACGTCTTTCCCGAGGAGCCAGAGGTTATGGCTCCCACCGAGGAGTATCAGCTTACTGCTCAGGGGCGTCGCCGCCGCATAGGCGAGATTCTCCGCCTTGCGCGCAAGTACGAGGTATGGAACAACATCACGCCTGTGCGCCTGCGCTGCCTCATCGAAGAGCTGGGCCCCATGTTTGTAAAGATGGGGCAGATTCTGGCGAACCGTTCGGAGATTTTGCCTCAACGTTTTTGCGATGAGCTGCGGAGTCTTCGTTCGAATGTCGACCCGGTTCCCTATGAGGTGGTGCTCGAGTGGCTTGAAGCTGAGTACGGCCATGCGCTGGGTGACATCTTTGATGCTATTGACCCCAATCCTTTGGGTAGCGCTTCGCTGGCGCAGGTTCACCGTGCGCGCCTTACCACGGGCGAGGACGTGGCTGTAAAAGTGCAGCGTCCGGGCGCGCAGCAGGTGATGGCGCAGGATATCGACATCATGCGCTCGATTGTGCGTCATGCCTCAAAGTTTGTAAAAACCGATCAGTTTATTGACCTTAAGGGCGTTGTTGAGGAGCTGTGGCAGTCGTTTCGCGAGGAGACAAACTTCCTGATGGAGGCGCGCAACCTCGACGACTTCTATAGCTTCCATAAAGATACACGTGGCATCTCTTGCCCGCGTTCGTACCTTGAGTTTTGTACTGAGCACGTTGTAGTCATGGACTACATCGATGGCATCTCGATTGGCGAGCCTGAGCGCCTTGTTCAAGAAGGCTACAACCTTGAGAAGGTGGGCGGCCAGATTGTCGAGGACTACTCGACTCAGGTGCTTGACGACGGCTTTTTCCATGCCGACCCTCACGCAGGCAACATCATTCTTAAAGACGGCGTAATCTACTTCATTGACCTTGGTATGGTGGGCCGCATGTCGAGTCATGATCGCGGTATTGTGAAGGACATGATTTTTGCCGTTGCCGAAGGCGACGTACCAAAGCTTAAAGATTCGCTGATGCGCTTTGCAGTAACGCGCGGTGATTCAGCTGAACTTGATCACACGGCATTTCTCTCGGATTTGGATTTCATTGTTGCTGATTTTGCAGGCCTTGACCTGCGCGATCTTAACATTGGTGAGTTCCTGACTTCGCTTGTTAATCTAGCGCGCAAGAACAACGTGGAGCTGCCCAGTGTGGTTACCATGTTTGCGCGTGGCATGGTGACGCTTGAGGGTCTGCTTACCGAGTACATGCCCGATGTCAACATGATTGAGATTATCCAGACGCATATCAAGAACGAGAAGAGTACGTACCAGCGCGTGCGAGAGGCAGCTGACGAGCTTGCTTGGGGTGCGTATCGCGCGGCGAAAGGCCAGCTAGAAGCTGCGGAATACATGGGTCTAGCGGCTCGTATGCTTACGCGTGGCCAGCTTAAGGTAAACGCTCAGCTCTTGGGTTCAGACGATGTTATGCGACGGCTCGGCAGCATTGTGGACCGCATGTCTATGGCCATCGTTATTGCTGGTCTGTTTATTGGCTCATCAGTGGTTTACTACGCAAAGATTGAGCCCGTGTGGTTTGGCATTCCGATTATTGGCTTTATAGGGTATCTGTCGGCCCTCATATTGGCTTTGGGCCTTGGTCGCGAAATCTGGCGCAACTCGCACGCTAAGAAACGCTAAGTAGCTCTATAACAAACACGGGTTATGGGCTTCAGATTTTCTCTCTCGCTGGTCCTCGACGCTTCGCGTCTGCGGAATCGCTCGAGAGAATAATCTGAAGCCCTAAGCATTTGACAGTATTTTATAAGCGGCAACTTCGCATTCTTGCAGCGGGGTCCGCCACGTTCGTCGACCCATGTCGCTTCGCGTCATGTAGATTTTTTAAAAAGAAGTCTCTGATTTTCTGCTAGTGCGTTTTTCGGAGAACCATTTCCGTCTCAACAGCTTGGTTGAATGGGATGGTGTTTCTTCAGCTCTGTCTAAGTTTTAAGTAAGAAGACCTCAGATTATTTCCTTGAGCGATTCCGCAGCCGCGAAGCGGCGAGGACAGCGAAAGGGAAAATCTGAGGTCTTCGTAGTTGAAGAAAGCTACTTGCTGACTTAGTACTGGCTCTCGTGCTTCTTGAAGAAGTCGAAGCGCGGGGGCAGGGGTTTTACCTGATGCTTGCCGGGTACTTCACCAAGGCTTTCGACCAGCTCGTCTGTGGTGTCAAAGATATGCTGCCACGAGAAGAAGGCAGTCGGCTCGATATTGAAGTGCTCACAGATAAGCTCGCAGCCTGCGGGAACAATGCCATGCATAAGTACGGTGCCAATGCGCAGCTCGTGGAAGGCGTCAACGAGTGCTTGCGTCATAGCAGCATCGTCTCCGGCGTTCTTGGCGGCCTTGGAAGCATCGCTCCAGCGCTTGTTTGCGGCGCGTAGATACTCGTCGCAAACTGCAAGAGCATGATGTGTCTCAAACTTGTACATAGCCTGCTCAAAGGCAAGAATCGCCTGCTCAGAAGCTGTGACTACCTCGTTTGTTGGTGTGCCAGCAGGAATGCAACCGGTGCGATAGGTTGCCTCGTCGCCTTCCTTGGGTGCAACGCCATAGAAGCAGGAGCGAGCCAAGCGGTTGAACACGCCGGTGAGCATGGCGCCCTCTTTAAGAGCAGGGTCGATAACGCGCTTGTCATCGCAGGCGCGAATCTCCTTGCCCTCCTTGGTTTTGCCGGTAACACGAATGTCGTAGGCCTTAGGGCTAAAGCTTACGGGCTTCTCGGAGAGACCAAGCGAGAGCCAGTGGGCGCGCATCTGCTCACAGGTATAGTGATTGAGTAGGTCGTCTGCTGGTGGCGGGGGAGTCTCGGAAGAAGAACTTGCCTTTTTGCCCATGTAGAGCAGGTGATAGTTGGCGCTTACTGTTGACTGCTTGAGGTTCCAGTTCAGTGCCTCCCACATTGCGGTCTGTGCAATGCAGTAGAAGTAGATGTTGTCCTGGCCAATAAACTGGTAAATCTCTGCATCGTCTGAGCACCACCAGTCGTGCCAGTCGAGCGAACCATGAACATAAGCGGGCTCGGGAACCTGAACGGAGTTGGCATCGGGCTCGCCCATGAGCGCGGCATCCTCGGCGGCGGGTCCCTCTGTAATGCCTGTGCGTTTGGCATCGCGTGCCAAAACGGTGCGTGTATAGCTAATAGGCGCCCAGAGACTCTCGGGCCAGCACCAGCAGGTGACATCCTTGACGCCGTCTACCTCGGGCACAGGAACGCCCCACTCGATATTGCCGGTAATGCGGAACGGCACGAGTGCCTTGCCAGAACGGAAGCGCACGCCACCACGCGCAAGCACAGCGTGAGCCTCGTCGCGCTCTTCCCAGCTGGGGAAGGTAACAGTGAAGGAGGTTTTATTGCCCTCGGGCTCAAGGACTGTGTGCTCGGGCAGCTCGGCCTCAACAGCATCAAAGGCTTCGCGGAACTTATTCTGAATGTAGAGCTGGGCGGGCAGTAGCCACTCTTCCATGGTCTTGGAAACCACGGAGCGAACCTGCTCGTTTTCGGCCAAGTGAGCGGTGTAGTGCTTCATAAAGTCAAGATACGCCGGCAAGTCGAAATAGAGATTATCTACGGGGCGCAGCTCGGGCACTTCACCTGTGAGCTGGCTTTTGGGCGCAATGAGTTCTTCGGGCTCAAACTGATGGCCCAGATCGCACTCATCGGCATAAGCCTTCTCAGATTTGCAACCCTGGATGGGGCAATGGCCAATAACCTGGCGACCATTCAAGAACGTGTGGGCGTGGGTGTCGTAAAACTGCAACGTACTGCGCTTGGAGATGGTTCCGCGCTCGTGCAAGCGCTCAATCACCTCGGTGGTAACGCGCTCATGAATGGGGGCTGCAGGTTCAAGACCCGAGCCGCCGTAGATATCGCATGAGATGCCGTAGTTATTGAGCGTTGTGGCCTGACGACTGTGATTGCTCTCGACATACTCACCAATGCTCTTGTCGTAATTTCCGCCCTCGCGTAGCTTGCGATAGCTCTCCATGATGGGTGAGCCGTAGCAGTCGGTACCAGAGGTAAAGATCACGTTTTCGCGCCCCAATAAGTCGCGCAAAAAGCGTGCGTAGAAGTCGGCGGGAACAAACACGCCGCCCACGTGCCCAAAGTGCAGACCCTTGTTGCCATAGGGCTCACCTGCGGTAACGATGGCGCGGCGAGGCCAGTGAGGACGGTGCTCGCGATCGAGATTGCTAGCCATGGGGCTCCTTACAAGGTTGCCGCCAGTGCTGAGGCTGGCGGGCTTTTCATCGGTATCGGATGCATTATCGCACATGCGCAGTAGCCCGCGCGCAAATTGCGTGTATGCTGGTGTACATGCATGAAATTGGTAGCATACATACCTTTGAGGACGAGGCCTTCTTGCACTCAGTCAGCCGCATCTCCGCGGCTGTTCTGGGCGTGAGCGTGGGAGTTGCATTTGTGCTCTTTGGCATGGTAATGCCGGGCCTTTCGGAACTGAGCCACTTGAATGGTTGGTTTGCAGGAATTTGGTGGGCTGTGGCCCTGCTGGTAGGAACAGTTGTGGTGCTTGCGGTTCACGAGGGCGTGCATGGTTTGTTCTTTAAGCTCTTTGCCCCTGCGGGTTCTCGTGTGACCTTTGGCGCAAATATCAAACTGGGCATGCTCTATGCCTGTGCTGAGGGAATTGTGTATACGCGCCGGCAGTATCTTGTGGTCATTCTTGCTCCCACCGTGGTAGTTACCGTGCTAATGCTTGTAGCTGCCTTTGTTTCTGGCTATCCATTTTGCTGCTACATCATTGCAACAGCTCATCTAGCAGGCTGTGTAGGGGATTGGAAGTACGCTGCTGCAGTCTTGCGAAACCACGCTGTTACACACTGTGAGGATACAAGCTGGGGTGTGAGATTTCTTGCTGAGGTCGATGAGGTGCCTGAGGACACAGCTTTGGATGTTGAGTACACCGAAGGCGAAGAGACCAGCAAGGATGTCGTAAAGCATGGCGCTTCGGAGGATGTCTCGAAATGACTCCTTTGCTGCTGCATGCTTGTTGTGCGCCTTGTTCGCTTGAGCCCGTGCGCTTACTTATAGAAGAGGGCTTTGAACCCACAATTTGTTGGACCAATCCCAATATCCAGCCTGCTGAGGAGCACGCACGACGCTTTGCTGAGCTGCGCCGTTGGTGCTGCGACGAGGGCATTGCCCTGATTGAGGCTACTGAGGATAACCAGGCTTGGGAGCGTTCGGTTGCGCCAATAGGCGCTTTGGATAGACCGCGGCGCTGTCGGGCATGCTATGGCTTGCGCTTGGCTGAGGCGTGCCGTGTGGCAGAGCATGAGGGCTTTGAACACATTGCCACAACGCTTGCAGTGTCTCCGTATCAGCTCTTTGATACGTGTAACGAGGTGCTCGAGCGTCTCTCGGCGGCACATGGCCTTACCCCTGTTATTCGTGATTTTCGCCCCTGGTATCCGCAGGCTACAACACGTTCGCGGGAGTTGGGGATGTATCGACAGAAGTACTGTGGCTGTCGATTTTCTGCTGCCGAGGCTGCGCTTGATCGTGCACGCATTCGTGACGAGCGCCGGGAGGCGCGAGAAGCGAGAAAAGAGTACAACTCCTGAGCGCGGCGGTTGTGTGGTGGTATGCACGCCGCGCACAACAGCTGCTAGGATAGGCAGGTTGCTATTGTTCGCACGGCATGTGTTGCTGTGGCGTTGTATATGAGAATGGATGCGAGCGTTACTGTGAAAACTGACGATTTTGATTATGTTTTGCCTGATGAGTTGATTGCTCAGGCCCCTGCTGAGCCACGCGATTCGTGCCGTCTGCTGGTTTTTCATCGCCATGGGGATGCTACGGATACATCGGGTGCTGTTGCGCTTGCGCATGGTGGGTGCGTAGAGCATCGCGTGTTTCGCGACGTGATTGACTATGTTGAGCCTGGTGACCTTCTGGTTATCAATAAAACGCGCGTGATGCCGGCTCGTTTGGTGGGCAAAAAGCCTACGGGTGGTGTAGCCGAAACGCTCCTGCTTAACCGCCGTGAGGATATTGATCCCCTGGGGCACGTGTGGGAGTGCTTGGTTAACCCTGGTAAGCGCCTTAAGCCGGGTGCAAAGATTGAGTACCGCGCAGGTGGTCTTCATGCGCCCGAGACATCTCCTGTGGTGTTGACGGCAGAGATTCTTGAGTTTGTTGACGATAGCCGCGGGGGCAGGCTTGTGCGCTTTGAGCCTCAGGGCACTGATGGCGCTGGTGCGCCGCTCACACTTGACGCGGCAATTCATGCAGCGGGTCACGTGCCACTACCTCCCTATATCACTGATTATGAGGGTGATCCCGAGAAGTATCAGACGGTCTATGCCATGCCCGAGGAGCATTCCGCTGCAGCTCCTACGGCTGGCCTGCACTTTACGCCCGAGCTTATGGCGGCTATTGAGGCTAAGGGTGCGCGTTTTGCTGCTGTGGAGCTTGAAGTGGGTATCGACACCTTCCGTTTGGTGGAAGAAGACGACCCAACGCAGCATGTGATGCATACTGAGCGCTATCATGTGCCACCTTCGGTTGTCGAAGCGGTGCATGCTACTAAAGCCGCTGGTCACCGTGTTATTGCGGTGGGCACCACGGCTGTGCGCTCGCTTGAGAGCGCCTATGATGCTACGGCGCCCGCTTTTGAGCCTCCGGTGACGGCGCGTTATTTTAAGGGTCGTCCCGATGGTGCTGATACAACAGGTATGGGCGATATTGTGGTGCGAGAGGATGCTGCTACCAATCTCTACCTCATGCCTGGTTCAACCTTCCATGTGGTCGATGCGCTCATTACAAACTTCCACGTACCACGCTCGACACTCATGATGCTGGTGAGTGCTTTGGCTACGCGCGAGCAGATTATGGATGCCTACGCCGAGGCTGTGCAGGAGAAGTACCGCTTCTTTAGCTTTGGCGATGCCATGCTGATTGAGTAGCTTCTGCTTTTGACAATTTGTGTCTGCGCTGTCAAATGGGCCAGCGAGGCACGGGCCAACCCTAATGACCTATACGAGAAGAGGGCACTCGCAAGGAGTGCCCTCTTACTAAATACGCAGGTTGTTACCTGTGTTACTTCTTGATCCAGGAGAACATGGAGCGAATCTTCTCGCCCGTCTTCTCGATGGGGTGCTCGTTGATAGCCTCACGCTGCTCAAGGAGCCACTTGTGGTTGTTGTTGCAGTCGTCCACAAACTCCTGTGCAAACTCGCCATTCTGGATGCGGCGCAGAATCTCCTTCATGGCTGCACGAGACTCCTCGTTGATGACTTTGGGGCCAGCGTAGTACTCGCCGTACTCAGCGGTGTTGGAGATGGAGTAGTTCATGAAGTGGATGCCGCTCTCATACATGAGGTCAACAATCATCTTCATCTCGTGGTAGCACTCAAAGTAAGCGAGCTCCTCGGGGTAGCCAGCCTCGGTCAGAGTCTCAAAGCCAGCCTTGACAAGCTCAACCAGGCCGCCGCAGAGTACGGCCTGCTCACCAAAGAGGTCCTCCTCGGTCTCCTCAGCAAAGGTGGCCTTGATGATGCCGGAGCGGGCACCGCCAACGCCCCAGCAGTAGGCGAGCGCGATGTCCCAAGCGTCGCCGGTGGCGTCCTGGGCAACGCAAGCCAGATCGGGCACACCAGAGCCCTCAGTGAACTGACGACGCACGATGTGGCCAGGACCCTTAGGTGCGCACATGATGACGTTTACATCCTCGGGAGCCTTGATGTAGCCAAAGTGGATGTTGAAGCCGTGAGCAAAGGCCAGGGTATCGCCAGCCTTGAGGTTGGGGGCAATAAACTCCTCATAGACCTTGGGCTGAGTCTCATCGGGGGTAAGGATCATGATGACGTCGGCCTCGGCGGCAGCTTCTGCCATGCCCATGACCTTCAAGCCGGCCTCGGCAGCCTTCTGTGCAGAGGCGGAGCCCTCGCGCAGACCCACGCGGACGTCGCAGCCAGAGTCCATGAGGTTCAGGGCATGTGCGTGACCCTGCGAACCATAGCCAATGATGGCAATCTTTTTATTCTGAATAACTTCGGGGTTGCAGTCGTTCTCGTAGTAGATCGTTACTGCCATGTCGTAATCTCCTTTGGTCGTCGGCTACTAATTGACATGCTTGTCCGGTGTGGACTATCTATTCGCCTGCTGGCGGATAAACCAAAAATAGGGGGTTTAGGAATCGTGGCCGCGGCCCATGGCAACCATGCCGGTGCGCGTGAGCTGTCGAATTCCGTAGCTGCGGAAGAGGTTTTCCATAGCATCAAGCTTGCTTGACGTGCCGGTTGCCTCGACGGTGAGGGTGCTTTTGCCCACATCAACCACTTTGGCGCGAAAGACGTTTGCAATCTCGATAATCTCATGGCGGCGCTCGGGTGGAGCGGCAACCTTAAAGAGTACGAGCTCGCGCTCAATGGCGTCTTCGTCGGTGTAGTCAGAAATCTTAAAGACAGCGACAAGCTTGTGTAGCTGCTTTTCGATCTGCTCAAAGGCTACTTCGTCGGCTTCCACGATGATGGTCATACGCGAAAGGTTCTCGTCCTCGGTAGGAGCAACGGTGAGCGACTCGATGTTAAAGCCACGGCGGGTGATGAGGCCTGTAACGCGCGAGAGCACGCCGGGCTTGTTCTCAACCAAAACAGAGAGAATGTGGCGCATTATCACTCGCCTCCTTTCTTGGATGCGGCATCGGGAGCGGGTGTACCAAAGCCCTTCTCACTTACGCGCACGCCACCCAAGGTAACGTCGAGGGCACCAATGATGTCATCGATGGGAGCGCCGGGGGCAACCATGGGGTAGACCGTCTGGTCGCGCGGAATCATGACGTCCAGCAGGTAGGGACCTTCGGCGGTGAGCATCTCCTCAAGTGCCTCGTCAATTTCTTCAGGCTTGGTAATGCGGCGCGCCTGCCAACCGTAGGCATCGGCGAGCTTAACAAAATCGGGGTTATCGGCCAGCTCGGTAAAGGAGTAGCGCTTGTTGTAGAACAGGCTTTGCCACTGGTGCACCATACCCAGCGCGCGGTTGTCGATAATCATGACCTTGACAGGCACGTTGTTGATGGCTGCTGTGGCCATCTCCTGGCTGTTCATCTGGAATGAGCCATCGCCTGCCACGCAGACCACCTGAGACTCAGGGCAGCCAATTTTGGCACCAATAGCTGCAGGGAAGCCAAAGCCCATGGTGCCCAAGCCGCCTGAGCTAATAAAGGTGCGTGCGTGCTCGCGATGAATGTTCTGGTGTGCCCACATCTGATGCTGGCCCACCTCGGTGGTCACCACAGAAGCCTCGGGGTCGAGTTTCTCGGAGAGGCGATGCAAGATTACCTCGGGTGCGATGGAGTCGGGATAGTCGGCAAACTCGGGTGTGTAGAACGGCCAGCGCTCGCGCCACTCGCAGACCGTTTTAACCCATGCTTCGCCCACAGGCTGTGCATCGGCTTTCTCCAGGCGATCGTTAATGGCGCCAAGTACGACCTTAGCGTCGCCCACGATGGGTACCGCCGGATCGATAATCTTGCCAATCTCGGCAGGGTCGATATCGATGTGGATAATCTTGGCGTGTGGTGCAAACTCGGAGACCTTGCCGGTTACGCGGTCAGAGAAACGCGCACCCACGGCAATGAGCAGGTCACATTCGGTTACGGCCATATTGGCATACTTGGAACCGTGCATGCCTACGGGGCCCAAGTTGAGCGGGTTCGAGCAGGGCATAGCGCCTTTGCCCATGAGCGAGGTAACCACAGGAATCTGCATGCGCTCGGAGAGAGCTACGAGCTCCTGGCACGCATGGCTGGTTACGATGCCGCCGCCAGCATAGATAAGCGGACGAGAGGAGGCCTGAATAAAGTTGACAGCCTGACGCACCTGCTTGGCGTTGCCTTTGTAGGTGGGTCGGTAGCTCGGCAGGCTAATCTTGTCGGGGTAGTGGAACTCGATATCCATACCGCACAGGTCGCTGGGGATATCAATCAGCACGGGGCCGGGGCGACCGGTTGAGGCAATGTAGAACGCCTGACGGAAGGTAGTTGCCAGCTCCTCAATAGATTGGAGCAAGAAGCTGTGCTTAACCACAGGCATGGTGATGCCTACAATGTCAGACTCCTGAAAGCTATCGGTACCAATGACGCCGCGCGTAACCTGGCCAGTGATTACCACCAGGGGCACGGAGTCCATGTAGGCAGTAGCGATGCCGGTTACCGTGTTGGTTGCACCCGGGCCAGAGGTAACAAGAACCACGCCTACTTTGCCGGTAGCACGGGCATAGCCATCTGCCATATGCGTGGCGCCCTGCTCATGGCGTGCGAGCACATGGTGAATCTTCTTGCTGTCGTAGAGTGCGTCGTAGATTTTGATAGCCTGGCCACCAGGGTAGCCAAAGATGGTGTCTACGCCTTCTGCTTCAAGAGAGGCAATGATGGCCTGTGCACCGGTGAGCGTTTTGCCTTCGTTTTCTGTGGCACTGCCTGGGCCAAATGGTCTGCCCTCGATGGCACGCTTGCGCATCGCGAGTTTTTCCTCGAGTGTCATCATGAGAGATAGGCCCCCTTATCAGCGCTGGTAACGAGCTTTGCGTAGCGCGAGAGCACGCCGGTGGTGTACTTAGGCGCCGGTGGCTCCCAGGCCTGACGGCGCTGCTCAAGTTCCTCATCAGAGACTTCGAGCTCAAGCGTGCCAGCATCGATGTCGATGGTAATAATGTCGCCCTCGTGTACCAGGGCAATGGGGCCACCAGCTGCAGCTTCGGGCGAGACATGGCCAATGCAGGGACCCTTGGTGGCGCCGGAGAAGCGGCCGTCGGTGATGAGCGCACAGGACTTGTCGAGACCCATGCCGCAGATGGCTGAGGTGGGGGTGAGCATTTCGCGCATGCCCGGGCCGCCGGCTGGTCCCTCATAGCGGATAACCAGCACGTCGCCTGCGCAAATTTTGCCACCAAAGATAGCCTGGCAGGCTGCTTCTTCAGAATCAAAGACGCGCGCCGGACCACGGTGCTGGCGCATGTCGGCACCCACGGCGCTCTTTTTAACAACGCCGCAATTGGGAGCCAGATTGCCGCGCAGAACCTTGAGGCCGCCATCGGGGGAGTAGGGGTTATCAACCGTGCGTACAATCTCGCCGTCGGCTGCAGGCTGCTCAGCAACCCATTCACCCATGGTTCCGTGGCAGGTTAGGGCATCCAGATCCAAGTGACCTGTGCGGCCCAGCTCGCCTACGATGGCGCCCACGCCGCCCACGGCGTTTAGATCTTCGATATGCAGAGGACCAGCAGGAGCAATGCGCACAATATTGGGCGTTGTGGCGCAAACATCGTCCCAGTCTTGCATGGTAACCGGGCAGCCAGCTGCCTGGGCGATAGCGGTGAGGTGCAGCATGGTGTTGGTAGAGCCACCAAAGGCCATGTCGAGCGCCATGCCATTGCGAATGGACTTCTCGGTAATGATGTCGAGCGCGCAGATGCCCTGCTCCAGAAGCTCCATAACCTTCATGCCAGCGTGCTTGGCCAGGCGAATGCGCTCGGAGTACACGGCAGGCACGGTGCCGTTGCCAGGAAGGGCTATGCCCAGCGCCTCAGACAGGCAGCAGATGGAGTTAGCGGTAAACATACCAGAGCACGAGCCGCAGGTGGGACAAGCGGTGTTTTCGAGCCAAGCGCACTCTTCTTCGGTCATGGTGCCGGCGGTAACCTGGCCCACGGCGTCAAAGAGGGAGTTCAGGTCGGTCTCTTCGCCATGGCGTCCACGGCCAGCGAGCATGGGGCCACCAGAGACAAGCACGGTAGGGATGTTCAGGCGACATGCAGCAATAAGCATGCCAGGAACAATCTTGTCGCAAGAAGGAATAAGGACCATGGCGTCAAACTGATGGCCCTGAACAGCGCACTCCACCGAGTCGGCAATAACCTCACGGCTGGTGAGCGAATACTTCATGCCCTCGTGGTTCATGGCAATGCCATCGCATACGCCAATGGTGTTCAGCTGCATCGGCGTGCCGCCTGCCATACGTACGCCAGCTTTTACGGCGTCTGCAATCTGCTGCAGGTGAAGATGACCAGGAATTACCTCGTTTTGAGCGGAGACAACGGCAACGAGTGGCCTTTCGAGTTCCTCGTCGGTCAAACCATCGGCTTTAAGAAGACTTCTGTGGGGTGCGCGGGCCAGGCCGCGTTTGATGGCATCGCTGCGAAGCTGCATGCTAGGTCTCTCTTTCTCTGCGCGCTCAACGTTTGCGGTGTACGTGAGAAAACGCGAGAGGGAAGGCGTGGCTCCGCTCGATGCCTGTAACGGGAGGCGGCCGGCCTTAAGGCTACTGGCGCTATCAAATACGTGCGGGGTCTCCGCCGTCTGGACGCTTTTGCCAAAGGGCTGCTCGAGGGAATGTTCAAAGCCGTCCGCCGCGGGTTCTCAGGCTGCCCGCTTGCTGTGAGGCGGATGGGGCTTTTACTCGCCCTGTCATCGCATTTACTCAGTGGGTCGAACTATATCCGATATAGCCAGTGAGCGGTAGGGGTTTATCCGTAAACGGTAGTTGGTGCATCAAAAGGTGCGCTAAAAGTCACAGTAGAGTCGTGACAGAGTGCGGCTGAGAGGGGGATTTGTAAGAATCCTAAGAAGCCTAAGAGGATTGCGCATACAAAGAGGCTCCCAGTATTCTCCCCTTCGCTTTCCTTGTCGCTTTGCGACTGAGGAACTGCTCGGTTAAGGATCTGGGAGCCTCTGTTAGGTTGTTGTTTAGGCTGCTAAACCGCTTGTAGATAACCCTTACAGAGAGGTTTGCACAACCTGAGGGTCAAAGCCTGCGGCACTAATGGCGTTCACAATCTGATGCTTGTGTACCTCGCCATAGGCTTCGATGGTTACACGTAGCTCCACAGCAGCGTTGCGGTTTGTGGTAACAAACTGGTTGTGCTCAAGCTTAATGACGTTGCCGTTTTGCTCGGCAATAACGCTTGCTACCTTGAGGAGCATGCCGGGGCGATCGGGCAGCATAACAGAGACGGTAAAGATGCGTCCGCGCTGAATGAGGCCATGCTGAACCACGCTTGCCATGGTAATAACGTCCATATTGCCGCCGGAGAGAATGCAAACAACGCGCTTGTTCTCGGCGGGCAGATGCTTCAGTGCGGCCACGGTGAGCAAGCCAGAGTTCTCAACAACCATCTTGTGGTTTTCGACCATATCAAGGAAGCATCCGATGAGCTCGGAGTCGGGCACACAGATAACGTCGTCAAGATTTTCTTTCAGGTACGGAAAGACCTTGTCGCCTACCTCGAGCACGGCGGTGCCGTCGGCAATCGTGTTGGCTGAGGCAAGCTTTACGGGATGGCCTGCTTCGAGTGCGCGGGTAAGGCTGGGCGCACCCTCGGGCTCAACACCAATCACGCGAATCTTGGGATTGTAGAGCTTGGCAAAGGTAGAAACGCCGCAGGCAAGGCCGCCGCCACCTACGGGAACCAGGATGGTATCTACCAGGGGCAGCTCCTGGATAATCTCCATAGCAATGGTGCCTTGGCCTGTGGCTACGGTTTCGTCGTTAAAGGGCGGAATGTAGGTCAGACCCTCTTCTTCTGCCAACTCGATGGCGCGAGCCTGAGCCTCGTCAAATACATCGCCATAGAGCACGACCTCGGCGCCATAGCCTTTGGTGCGCTCTACCTTGATAAGCGGCGTGGTAGTAGGCATAACCACAACGGAGCGCGCTCCTGCATGGGTGGCGGCATAGGCCACGCCCTGCGCGTGGTTGCCGGCGCTTGCGGTAATAACGCCGCGATCAAGCTCTTCCTGCGAGAGCTTTGAAATCTTGTAGTAGGCGCCACGCAGCTTGTAAGCACCGGTGCGCTGCATGTTCTCGGGCTTAAGCCAAACGCGATTGCCGCAGCGGGCCGACAGACTGGGACTCTCCATGAGCTCGGTTGACTGAGTAACCTCTTTAACTTTGGACGAGGCCTCTTCGAAAGCCTCGAGCGTGAGCATGTCTGCCATATGCACTTCCTTTTTGATATTGAGCGTGCTCGCTGGGTTTGATTTTGCCTATAGTAAGGCAATTACTATGCATTTTCGAGCCGCTTTATACAAAAGGGGAGTAGATATGGCTAACACAGATTGCGTGCAAAGCTCGCAGGTGGGGGATAACGTACCACTGTTTTCTATTCACGATGCCGAGGTAGCACGTGCAGGAAAAACCATCTTACACGTCCCTGATTTTACGCTTGCAGAAGGCGAATCAGTGGCGTTGCTTGGCCCTAATGGTGCAGGTAAATCGACCTTTATTCAGCTTTTGACACGCGAGGTGTTTCCGCTGTATCGCGACGAGGCTCCAGTGCGTTTTCGTGGGCAAGAGCGTCCGCTTTTAGGGGATATTAAAAGTGCTTTGGGAGTTGTAAGCTCGACTATGCATGAGCAGGTGCGTGTGCACTTGCCGGCGCTCGAGATTGTATGCGGTGGTCTCTTTGGCACGTTGGGTCTGCCTATGCGTCGCGAGGTGACCGAGCAGGAATTTGACCGCGCGCGCGATGCCATGCACCGGCTGCATATTGAAGAGCTTGCAGACCGCGACATCATGACGCTTTCAACGGGCCAAGCCCGCCGTGTTCTTGTTGCGCGTGAGTTGGTGCGCAACCCCTCGGTGTTGGTGTTTGACGAGCCGTGTACGGGTCTTGACCCACAGGGTATGTATCACGTGCGCGAGACTATGCGTACGCTTGCCGCTGAGGGGCGCTCCGTTATTTTGGTAACTCACTATCCGGAAGACATTATCCCTGCTATTGACCGTGTTTTGCTCATTAAAGACGCTGCAATATTTGCAGACGGCACAAAGGCCGAGCTGCTGCGCGATGAGGTTATGAGCGATTTGTTTGACGTACCCCTGACAGTTTCTGAGCATGATGGTTGGTATTCGCTGTATGGCAGTCATGCGCGCTAGCAATATGTATTTATAGGTTGCCAAACTGTTACGCTACATTTTTCTTGGCCGCATATATGCATACAGGAGCATAATGACCCCTGGTTTTATGCGTTCCGATCAAGAGGGGCGCGTGGAAGGAGATACATTATGAAACTGTTCAAGAATCTGGGTGCAGTCGCCGCAACAGGCGCCTTTGCAACCGTACTGGCGCTGACCGGTTGCTCAGGCGGAAGCTCTGCAACCACCGCTGGTAGCACCACCGACGAGGGCTCTGCTGCTACTGCTTCTGAGGCTAAGCTTGTTGAGTCCGGCAAGCTGACAGTTGGCACCTCTGCTGAGTACGAGCCGTTTGAGTACATGGAGGACGGCGAGTACAAGGGCTTTGACCTGGAGCTTATCGCTAAGATTGCCGACGAGCTGGGCCTTGAGATTGAGTACAAGAACGTTGACTTCGATTCCCTGGTTGCAGGTGTGGCTAGTGGCACCAAGTACGACTGCTCCATTGCAGCTATGACGGTGACTCCCGAGCGCGAGAAGGAGATCGACTTTACCGACTCCTACTATATGGACGACCAGGCCATTGTTACCACCGTTGATAACACCACTATCACGGCTGATAACTATGCTGACGAGCTCAACAAGGACGGCGTAAGG
Source organism: Roseburia sp. CAG:303 (assembly GCA_963653375.1). Lineage (GTDB taxonomy): Bacteria > Actinomycetota > Coriobacteriia > Coriobacteriales > Coriobacteriaceae > Collinsella. Next base: position 10,911 of record CAVJWJ010000004.1, on the reverse strand, counting down.
ATCGCTGTTCAGTCTGGTTCTACTGCCGAGGCTTTTGCCGAGGAGAACTTCCCCAACGCCGAGCTTGTTTCGTTCAAGAACGCTACGGACTGCTTCTCTGCGCTGCAGGCTTCTAAGGCTGATGCTCTGGTAACCAACCGCTCTGTTGCCGCTCAGCTTACCGCGAGCTCTTTTGACAACTGCCAGACCATCAAGATGATTAGCACGGGCGAAGAGTATGCCATCGCAGTTAGCAAGGACAACCCGGTTCTTACCGAGCAGATCAACGACGCTCTCAAGAAGCTTACCGACGACGGTACCGTTGATGAGCTGATGGAGAAGTACAACATCAAGTAATCGCGCTTGCTCGCGAATGTCTGGCCCCTTTCGTCATCTGTGACGGGAGGGGCCTTACGCGTATTTATAAGGAGGACGACGGTGAAAAGAAACACTGAGATAAGAACGCCTTTGCGTGCGCTTGTTATTGCATGCGCAGTGCTCGCCGTGTTTGTTGCCTCGTTTGCAGCTGCTCCCGCTTCGGTGCATGCTCTTGAGGTAGAAAAGCTCACGGCACAGCCCAACGCCGAGACCGGCAGTGATGTTCTTGGTGGCTCAGAGACCCGTCTGACCTGGGAAATTCAGGCTGCCGATGACGAGGCTCTTGCGGGTTTCTCGATGACGCTTCCTGCTGGTACAACCTTTGACACCGAAGATGCCCGTGTGACCATGCTCACGGGAGACGACCTTATGGAGCGTACCTTTATTGAGCCCACCTATAAGGTGGATGGTCAGACGGTGAAGGTTATCTTCCCCGAGGCTGCCGAGGCGGGTAAGTTCTTCCGCTTTGAGCTCTACCACGTAGTGTTTCCGGCAGACGGTGGTGAGGAGCAGGTAGAGGCTACGTATGAGTTGGCTGATGGCTCTTCCCATAAAGTAGATGGCATTCCGGCGCTTACCATCAAGGGCGTTTCTGCCCTCGACCAGTTTGAGGCGTTTTTGGAGGCCCAGCCGTGGGTAGAGGCGTGGAATTCCAACCGCTTCCTGCGCTTGTTCCTCAACCCGCTTGTTATTGTGTCGAGCTTGCCCGTTGTTTTCTCTGGCTTCTTAATGGCACTTGCCATTGTGCTTGTGGCGTTCCCGCTGGCTATTCCCTTTGGCTTTTTGCTTGCGCTTATGCGTATTGCTAAGTCGCGTCTGCTGCGCGGCATTGCAAGCGTGTACGTTAATCTCATTCGCGGCACGCCGGCCTTCTTGCAGATCTACATCGCATTTTTTGGCCTGCCGCTCGCGGGTGTAAACATTGGCAATTACCCGCTGGGTGTCATTGTTATGGCTATGAACTCTGCGGCGTATCTCTGCGAGATTTTCCGCGCAGGCATTCAGTCCATTCCTGCTGGCCAAAACGAGGCTGCGCGTTCGCTGGGTATGAATGCGGCGCAGACGATGCTCTATGTCATTATTCCGCAGACATTCCGCAATGTTTTGCCTACGCTTACCAGCGAGTTTATCTTGCTCTACAAGGACACCTCGCTTTTGGCTGCGGTGGGCGTGATGGAGATCATCATGTACGCCAAAACCATTGTGGCAACCACGGGTTCCATTACGCCCTACGTTGTTGCTGCGCTGTTCTACCTGCTGATTACCTTGCCGCTTGCACGATTGGTGGCAAAGCTTGAGAACAAGCTGGCGGGCAAGACTCCTGCCAAGAAGAAGTCCAAGCGATCTTGCGGCAACTCCGTTGCCGTTGCTGAGAATTAAGGAGGCTTGCTATGAGCGATACCGTTGCAACTCCGCAGTCTGGTCAGGTCGAAGGCGAGCCGATTGTTCGCATTCAGGGCCTGGAGAAGTCGTTTGGTGACCTCAAGGTTCTGCGCGATATCAATATGGACGTGCACCGCGGTGAGGTAGTTGTTGTGCTGGGTCCCTCTGGCTCGGGCAAGTCAACCATGTTGCGCTGTGTCAATCTGCTTGAGCGTCCCACCGGCGGAAAAATCCTCTTTGAGGGCGAAGACATTACGGCTAAGGGCGTGGACATTAACGCCGTGCGTGCCAAACTAGGCATGGTGTTTCAGCAGTTCAACCTCTTCCCGCATCTCTCGGTTAAGAAAAACGTCATGCTTGCGCAGCAAAAGGTGCTCAAGCGTAGCCGCGAAGAGGCAGAACAGATTGCTATCAGAGAGCTTGAGAAAGTGGGCCTGGGCGAGCGTATCGACTTTATGCCGAGCCAGCTTTCGGGTGGTCAGCAGCAGCGCGTAGCCATTGCTCGTGCACTTGCTATGAACCCGCATGTAATGCTCTTTGACGAGGCCACTTCGGCTCTCGACCCCGAGCTGGTTCGTGACGTACTTGCGGTTATGCGCGACCTGGCTCAGGGTGGCATGACGATGATTGTGGTTACGCACGAAATGAAGTTTGCACGCGACGTTGCCGACCGCGTGGTCTTTATGGATGGCGGCGTGATTGTAGAAGAGGGAACACCTACTGAGGTATTCGATCATCCCAAGAGTGACCGCACCAAGGAGTTCCTCGGCCATATTGCATAGGCCAACACTGGCGCTCCTTGACGGCGCTACCTCGGCTATATCCTTCATGCTTAAACATACTCGAAAGCCCGATCTGGTAAACCAGACCGGGCTTTCTGTGTAACTGCGCGTGAAGGATATAGGCCGGGAGCGCCTTACGCTGCCATTGTTGAAGGCCCTCAGCTGGAAGTTCTTGCCGGGGTAGCGCCTCTGTACACTTCGGTGTTGGCCTATATTGCTGTCGAGTTTGCCTCTATAGTGCGGACTTGTAGATTGCGCGGGCGTCGTCGAGCGTGAGCTTCTTAAAGCTGCCAAACTCCTCGCCACGGTTGATACGAAGGCCAGGGATGAGCTTCTCGATGTCTTCTTCGTGAATGCCCAACTCGCCCAAGGTGCGCGGCATGCCGAGCAAAACAAAGAACTCTTGCAGCTCGTCGATGGTTTCGAGTACGGCATCTTCCACTGCCTGCTCGGGTGTGATATCTACATCGTCTGCCGCGGGATCCACCGGCTCGATTCCAAAAATCTCTTTGCCAAATGCCAAGAAGCGCTCGGGATGCTCGCGCCAGACATAGCGCATCCAGGCGGGGAAGATTACGGCAAGGCCGGCGCCATGGGTAATGGACGTGTCCAGAGCAGAGAGCTCGTGCTCCATGCCGTGGCATCCCCAGTCACCATCGCGACCACTGCCTGCGCTCATGCCACAACCTGCAAGACCGTTGTGCGCTAGGGTGCCTGCCCACATGATGTTGGCGCGCGCCTCGTAGTCCTCGGGATTCTCCATAACGCGCGGCGCGTTTTCTACAATGGCGCGAATGAGACCGCAAGCAATGTTGTCGGTAACCGCGATGCGCGGCGCGCCCGAGAAGAAGCGCTCCATGATATGCGCGCACATGTCGGTAACGCCTGCTGCTGTTTGGTAGGGTGGCAGGGTAAAGGTGAGCTCGGGGTCCATAAACGAGATAACCGGGCGAATAAGATCGGTATTGCAGCCGCACTTGAGATGCTCTGCATCGTTGCTAATTACGCAAGAATTAGAGGCCTCAGAACCGGAAGCAGGGATGGTGAGTACGCACGCAACAGGTGTTGCAACCTGGGGCTTTGCGCGCTTGCGATAGAAATCCCAGACGTCACCCTCATAAGGTAGGCCAAGAGCAATGGCTTTAGCGCAGTCGATGACTGAGCCACCGCCCACCGGCAAAATGAGGTCGACATTGGCTTTGCGAGCGAGCTCCAGGCCCTCGCGCACAGAGGAAATCTCGGGGTTGGGACGCACACCCGCAAGTTCAACATGCTTAACGCCAGCAGCATCAAGCGAAGCTTTAACGCGATCAAGCACGCCAGTCTTTACAACCGAGCCACCTCCATAAACCAGAAGTGCTGAGGTATAGCCAGCTTGCGCGAGCGTTTCGCCTACGGTGTCGGTAACCTTGCGGCCAAAAACAATGCGCGTAGGGGAGTAGAAAGAAAAATCGTTCATGTGGTGTGCCCTTTCATGAAGCGCGTGCGCACATGTATGGCGTGCGCATAGAAACATGACAGGTACACTATAGCGCCCGCCAGGGTGTTCCGACGGGCGCTATTCAACGTGAAGTTGTCTATGTTAGACGCGTAACATATCGGGCATGTGATATGGACGCGTTACGCGAGCTTATACAAGCTGGGCGCCTAAGGCTTCGCAAGACGCAATACCCTCATCATCAGGTTCTTCGTTAACGATAAGCGAATCTACCACGTTGACACCCGCGTCTTCTGCATCGGCTTTCCAGGCGTCCATCCACTCACCGCTGCCCCAACCGTAGGAACCAAAGAGCACGACCTTCTTTTCGCCGAGAGTCTCTTTGATCTCGTCCCACATGGGCTGAAACTCGCTATCTTCCAGCTCTTCGGCACCCATGGCGGGGCAGCCAAATGCTACGGCGTCAAAGGCTTCGGCTGCAGCAGCGGAAAAGTCGGACGCCTGAATCAGCTCTGTATCTGCGCCCGTGGCTGCGGCGCCCTCCACTACAGCGTTGGCCATGGCTTCGGTATTGCCGGTGCCTGTCCAATACACAACTGCTACCTTATTCATTGTTGTCTCCTTGTCTATTTGTGCCCGCGCGCGGGCAAATTACCAGCTATATGCGCGTTGATGCCACGCCAAGGTGTGCAAGGCGTCTTCCGTGGCGGTATGCCCGCCTGTAGGCCTTGGTGCACCTGCGGTATGTGGCAAAGGTTTGCAGGGCATCGTCTTTATTCGCGTAGACCTTCCAGGCACCAACTGCCAGGTAGTTGCGTCCGTGATTTTGTACAAATCCCATAACGTCTGCTGGTGGATAGCCTAAGAAGAAGCCTATTTCGTGCGGAAACTCTTTTGCACATACGCGCTGTTCGCAGGGGCATGACTTTGCTTGCGCAGATTCGTTTGCGCCTTTTTGACTGTGTTCTTGTTCGGAAAGTCGAGCGCCAAGTTTAGCCAGACACATAGGCAGGTTTTCCAGCGGGTACCCCTGTGCTGTGAGTGCGTGACGGGCCTCAGACGATTCGAGGTGGCAACGCAGAGCTTGGGGTCGGTATACATAGATCAGGGCTCCGCATTTCCTCCAGGCGAGTACGCATATGTCCATACCTGCGCCGACAATTTGTGTGCGACAAAACGCAATAGCGGCGGTAAGAGCTTGGCGACGTTGCATAACCTGTTCCGAATTGCCATCTGCTGTGGTAAAGCTGCCGGGAAAGGTAAAGAGGCTTGCGGGCTTGAGCCCAGCTAGCGTGGGAGAGCAGTGACGAACAATGGCTCCTTCAAGCTCTGTTGTGTCTATAGGCCAAGTCATGAGGCACCCTCCCTTGCGTGGCTGCGCAATAAAAGTTAACTTAGGGGAACTTATAACGTCCTATTCGGTAGGTCAAGAGGAAAAAGTAAACATAATGAAACTTATATGCTTTTAAGAGACGGAGACCCGGTGGGGGTATAGTTGAGACACAAAAGCGCGCGCAGAAAGGCTTGTCTATGGTTTCTACCGTTGTTGTTGTAGTTATTGTTGCCTTAGGCCTCTTTTTTGGTTTTAGGCGCATTGCCGCTAGTACTAAAGGTAAGAGCTGCTGCTCTGATGGCGGCACCGTGCACAAGGTTAAAAAGGTTGTGGTGGAGGATACTAATCCGGCGCATTATCCCTTTGAGGAAAATCTACTGATTGGTGGCATGAGCTGCGAAGGCTGCGCAGAAAACGTCACGAATGCGCTTAACGGTGTAGGTGATACGCTTGCTCAGGTAGACCTAAGCAGCCGCATTGCTACAGTGCGCTGTAAACATCCAATTGAGCGCGGGGTGCTGGAGCAGGCTGTTAAGGATGCGGGTTACTTTGTAATGCAGCCCTAAGAGATGCGCCATTTCATAGGGCAAACCTAATTTTTGCGTTGCGTGTGCGAGCGGGCTTCTTGCTGGGTACAAGGAGCCCATATTGTTTTGCCCGTAAAGGTAAAGGAGCACTGGTACGCCGATGTACGGATACGGATATGGATACGGTTATGGCTACGGTATGGACCCTGCCTATCTGGCACTTGTGGTGGTCTCGCTGCTGCTAGGTCTGGCTACACAGGCCTATATCAATTCGACTTACAAAAAATGGTCGAGCGTTAAATCAGATGGCGCTTCGGGTTCAGAGGTTGCTCGTCGCATGCTTAATGCCAACGGCTGTAGTGCGGTGGGTATTAAGTCTGTGGCTGGCACGTTGACCGACCATTACAACCCTAAGGACAATAACCTCTACCTCTCAAACGACAATCTGCGTGGCGGCTCGGTGGCAAGTGTTGCTGTTGCGTGTCACGAGGCAGGGCATGCGGCTCAGCGCGAGCAGGGCTTCTTTATGATGAAGGTCAGAACAGCGCTGGTGCCGGTGGTTAATGTATCGCAGAACCTTTGGATGATTGTTTTTATTGCGGGCGTGGCCATGAATGTAGCTGGCCTCACACAGCTTGCCATCTTCCTCTTTGCGTTCTCGGTGATCTTTCAGCTGGTTACGCTTCCGGTGGAGTTTGATGCATCGCGCCGCGCTGTGGCTTATATTCGCGACTCGGGTATGAGTGAGGTTAATGTACGTGGCGCACGTCAGGTGCTTACAGCTGCGGCTCTTACGTATGTGGCGGCAGCACTGACGTCCATATTGCAGCTGCTATATCTGCTGGGACAAACCAAACGTCGCGATTAGGTATGCGCACCTAGGTGCTTGAATTCCAAGAGGCGTCGTGCTTGGCTGTGTATGCAGTTGTGTGCGGCGCCATATTTGTGTCCGGGCGCCGCGCTAGACTAACTGCGTTTGGATTACAAGAATAGACTGAGCATAAAGAAAGGAGGGGAGTGCATGAGCGGATGGAACATGACAGGCATAAGCAAAGCCACAACTAAGGATGCAGACACTCTCTCTGTTTCGCAGGCGGTAGATCTTGCTGCTGGTGCGCTTGATGCTTTGCCGCAGCTTACGGTAATTGGCGAGGTAACGGGTTTTCGTGGCCCCAATGCACGGAGCGGTCACTGCTATTTTCAGATTAAGGATGATACTGCTGCTGTTGACTGCATTATCTGGCGCGGCTCGTATGCAAAGCGTACGTTTGAGTTTCGTGATGGCATGGAAGTGCAGTTCACCGGCTCTTTTAACCTGTATAAGGCAACTGGCCGCATGAGCTTTGTGGCTAAGAGCTTCTCGCTTGCAGGTGAGGGTTTACTGCGCCAACAGGTGGCTCAGCTTGCCGAAAAGCTACGTCGCGAAGGCCTTATGGACGAGTCGCGCCGTAAGTTTATTCCGGTGCTCTGTACGCGGGTGGCTGTTGTCACCTCGCTGTCTGGGGCTGTCATTGACGACGTTAAACGCACTCTCAGGCGTAGGAATCCGTTGGTGGAGCTTATCTGCGTAGGGGCAAAGGTGCAAGGCGAGGGTGCTGAGGCAGAACTCATAAGCGCCTTGAATCGTGCGGCAGCCATCACACCTGCGCCTGATTGCATTTTGCTTGTGCGTGGTGGCGGGTCCTTTGAGGACTTAATGACGTTTAACAACGAGGCTCTTGCTCGCGCCGTGGCAGCTTGTTCTGTGCCCGTGATTACCGGCATTGGACACGAGCCTGATACCTCTATCTGCGACATGGTGAGCGATCGGCGCTGCTCTACGCCAACAGCCGCAGCTGAATCCGTGGCTCCCGCAATGAGCGATTTGGTAGATGTAACTAACGTACGTGCTCGCCGTCTTGCACGTGCCATGGACACTCGCGTTAAGCAGGCCGACGCTTCTGGGCAGGCTCTTGCTGATCGAATGACGCGTGCTATGGATACACGGCTCGAGCGCCTACGTATGGTCGTGAACTCGTATGCTGCGCGTCCGTGTCTTACCGACCCCACCAATATCGTTGATCGCCGCCGCGTGCAGCTTGCTCAGACATCTGATCGCTTGATTGCGGCTATTGAGCGTTCGCAGCAGCGTTTTCGGGCACAGTTTGAGTCCATGCCAGCGCTTTTAGCTGCAAGTACCTCAGGCTTTGCACCCAAGCGCCATGCGCTTGAACTTGAAAGCTCGCGCCTGAAGCATGTGGGCTCTACATTGCTTGCAGACAAACAGACACAGCTCCGCTCATCGGCAGCATCGCTTGAGGCACTCTCGCCTCTCAAGGTGCTTGCTCGTGGCTACTCCATTGCTTATGGGCCCGAGGGCGTGGTTACCGGCATTGAGCAGCTCAACGCTGGCGACAACCTGCGTCTTGCCTTAGCTGATGGCAATGTATATGCAACGGTTGATTCTGTATCTGAAAGTAACAACCTCTCTGTTCACGAGTAACAACATCTAGAAAGGAGCCATTTCATGGCAGACGAGAAAAAGATTGAAGACCTTACCTATGCCGAGGCTTCCCGCGAGCTTGAGAAAATTGTTCGAAGTTTGGAATCGGGCGAGATGGAGCTTGAAGATTCGCTGAAGAACTATGCCCGTGGCGTAGAACTCTTGAGCAGCCTGCGTGAGCGTTTGGCAAACGCAGAGCAAAAGGTCTCGGTTCTCATGGCTGATATCGATGGTAACGATGAGCTTGTACCGGGCGAGGCTGCAGACACAAGCGATCGTTTGAGCTTCTAAGGAGTACAATCGCCTAAGGGTCCGCTTGACCCCCGTATCCCACAGAAAGGCTTATCTACTATGGACGATTGCATTTTCTGCAAGATTGCTGCGCATAAGATTCCTTCTACCACGGTGTATGAGGACGACGAGGTTATTGCTTTTGACGACCTGAATCCGCAAGCTCCGGTGCACACGCTGGTGATTCCTAAGAAGCATTACGCCAACATCTGTGATGGTGTTCCCGCTGAGACGCTGGCTGCGATGGCCCATGCTGTAGACGAAGTTGCTCATGTTAAGGGACTCGATAAGGGTTTCCGCGTGATTACCAACACAGGCGCCGATGCTGGTCAGACGGTGCTGCACTTCCATATGCACGTTTTGGGCGGCCGAGACCTCGGCGAAGGTCTTGTCTAACAAACAGGTCAGGCAAACTGGATAACCTTGCCGTTACGGCAGGTTGATTCTCTATAAAAACACATCGCTAAATGCGTGTTTGTGCCCATCATGCGCCCTGCGGTGGCGTATGATGGGCAAGTTGTTTACTCGGGCATCGGCATGCCCGACCGTATTGAACATTCAGATGGGAGACACATGAACGTTCTTGTTATCAATGCAGGTAGCTCGAGCCTTAAGTACCAGCTGCTCGACACCGACACGCGTGAGGTTTTTGCCAAGGGCAACTGCGAGCGCATCGGCATCGATGGTTCCTTCATTGGTCATGAGGAGTTTGGCAAGAAGGACAAGCTTGAGGTAGCTCTGCCCGATCACAAGACGGCCATCAAGCATGTCTTTGATATTCTTTCTGCAGTTGACAAGCCTGTTGAGGGCATTGGTCACCGCGTTGTTCAGGGTGGTTGGTACTTCCCCGAGTCTGCCGTGGTTGACGACGAGGTGCTCGCTAAGGTGCGTGAGGTAGCTCCTTTGGCACCGCTGCACAACTATGCTGAGGCTGACGTTGTTGAGATTTGCCGCGAGCTCTTCCCTGAGCTGGGCAACGTGATTGTTCCCGACACCGCTTTCCACTACAACATGCCTGAGCATGCTTGGCGTTACGCTCTGCCGCGTGACGTGGTGGATAAGTATCACGTGCGCAAGTATGGCGCTCACGGCACCAGCCACCGTTATATCTGGCGTGCTACCAACGAGTTCCTGAACGGTGACGTTCACAAGCTCGTGAGCTGCCACCTGGGCTCTGGCGCTTCCCTGTGCGCTATCGAGGATGGCCACTGCATGGATACCACCATGGGCCTCACCCCGCTTGATGGTCTGGTCATGGGTACGCGCTGCGGTACGGTCGACCCTGCTACCGTGTTCTTCCTGAACCGCGTTGGTGGCTACTCTATCGACGAGATTGACACCATGATGAACAAGCAGTCCGGTATGCTGGCTGTCTCTGACAAGTCTTCTGACTCGCGCGACATTGAGTCTGGTGCCAACGAGGGTGACGAGCACTGCGCTATGGCTCTTGAGATGTTCTACTATCGCACCGCTCAGCTCTTCGCCGAGATGGCTGCCTCCATGGAGGGCGTGGACACCATGGCCTTCACCGCCGGCATCGGCGAGAACTCCGTGACCATGCGTCAGGGCGTTGCTGACCGTCTGGCTTGGATGGGCGTCAAGATCGATCCTGAGCTGAATGCCATTCGTTCTGACGATCCGCGCGTAATCTCTACGCCGGACTCCAAGATTCGCTGCCTCGTGGTTCCCACCAACGAGGAGTACATGATTGCTCTTGACGTTGAGGAGCTCCTGGGCAAGTAAGTCCCGTAGCTTCTACTCAGTACAACTGATGCGTCTGCTTAGCCCTGCTCACATTCGAGCAGGGCTTTTTCATATACCAAGTCCTGTAAGTCAAGAAAAGACCCCAGATTTTCTCCTTCGCTGGTCCTCGCCCTACGGGCTGCGGAATCGCTCAGGAGAATAATCTGGGGTCTTTGTTCTAGCCAATCTGACGTTGGCTAAATTAATTCAAGTAGCTGCATAAACAGATATAAGACTCTACTCAGCCATCTGAGCCTGAACAGCCGTGATGGCAACAACGCCCACGATATCGTCAGCAGAGCAGCCGCGGGACAGGTCGTTTACCGGCTTGGCAATGCCCTGAAGCACGGGGCCGTAGGCCTCGGCGCCACCAAAGCGCTGAACCAGCTTGTAGCCAATGTTGCCAGCCTCGAGGTCAGGGAACACGAGGATGTTGGCGTTGCCAGCAACGGTAGAACCAGGAGCCTTCAGATCGGCAACGCTCTGGACGAGTGCGGCATCAAGCTGGAGGTCGCCGTCGAGAGCAAGCTCGGGAGCCTTCTCGTGTGCAAGGGCAACAGCCTCCTGCACCTTGG
>CAVJWJ010000003.1:0-81620 GCA_963653375.1 Roseburia sp. CAG:303 | reverse complement strand
TCTCGCCGTGGTTTGCATGTTCAATTGGTTTCTCGCATTGCACGCGATATTGGCATGTCGCTTGGCCTTAATTGCGATCTGATTGAAGCCATTGGTTTGGGTCACGATCTGGGACATACGCCTTTTGGGCATGCGGGTGAGTATCGTTTGAACGATTTGCTTGAAGCACATACGGGTCGTTCTTTCTACCACAATGTGCACTCGGTGCGTGTTCTCGACACGCTGTATGGTCGCAATGTTTCACTTCAGACGCTTGATGGCGTGCTTACGCACAATGGCGAATATGAGCAGCGTACCTTTCGCCTTTCCGGTCTCTCTACCTTTGATGAATTTGATCAGGTGATGGAGAACTGTTATAGCAACAACTTTGATTACGTTAAGACACTCTGTCCCGCCACCCTTGAGGGCTGTGTTGTACGTATCTCCGACATCATTGCGTATGTAGGGCGTGACCGTCAGGACGCTATCGAAGCAGGTCTTCTTAACGAGGATGCTTTTGATGACGGCATGGGTGGTTTCTACAATTCGTGGATTCTTACTCATGCTTCTGTTGACATTATTGAGCATAGCTATGGCAAAGACCGCATTGAGATGAGCGAGGAGCTATTCTCTGAGCTCTCACGTGCTAAGTGCGAAAACTACGAGAAGATATATCACTCAGGTGGTGTTGAGGAGGAGCGCTCAGAGACTCTAACGCGTGCCTTTGAGCTTATGTACGAGTACTTCTTGCACGACCTTACCGTGCGTGATGAATCGAGCTATATCTTCCGTCATCACATTGCGCGTACGGAGCGCGCGTTGTCCTACTATGGAAAAACTTACGACTGGGAAAGCGACCCCAATCAGACTGTTGTTGACTACATTGCAAGCATGACGGACGGTTACTTTACCGAGCTTGCTTGTAAGCTCTTCCCTGAATTACATTTCCCCCGACGTACCTACATTAACGAGCGCTAATGGATACCGATACTCTGTTTTCAAACAACGAAAAGACTCGACAGCTCAAAAACGCGCCTCTAGCAGTACGTATGCGTCCGGAATCCCTGGACGAGTACGTAGGTCAGGAGAAGGCTGTAGGACCCGGCTCATGGCTCCGTTCTGCCATTGAGCATGACGTGCTCTCGAGCGTTATTCTCTACGGGCCTGCAGGCACGGGAAAAACAACCCTGGCGCACATTATTGCCTCCCATACACGCAGTGAGTTTGTGGAAGTTTCTGCAGTAACGGGCACTGTTAAGGACTTGCGTCGCGAGATTGATGAGGCGCAGCGACGTCTGATGAATTTTGATAGGCGTACCATTCTTTTTATTGACGAGATTCATCGGTTTTCTCGCTCTCAGCAAGATGCTCTGCTTCATGCTGTGGAGAATCGCACGGTTGTAATGATTGGCGCTACTACTGAGAACCCCTATTTTGAGGTCAACTCAGCGCTGCTTTCGCGTGGGCGTGTGGTTGAGCTTGAGCATCTTAAAAACGAGGACATTGCCGTTCTGATTCGTCGTGCGCTTACATCGCCAAAGGGTCTGAACGGAAAGTATTTGGCTACCGATGAGGTCATCGATGCCATTTGTATGCTGGCTGCAGGCGATGCTCGCTCTGCGCTCACAACTTTAGAGCTTGCGAGCGAAGTGGCACTTACGCGGCCTGCTTCGGACTCTGCGACAGCTGAGCATGGCGTTAATGGGACTATTGCCATTACGCTTGATGATGTCCAGGTGGCAAATCCTCGCCGGGGTTTCACTTATGACAAGTCGGGTGATATGCACTACGACATCATTTCGGCTTTTATTAAATCGATGCGTGGAAGCGATCCTGATGCTACGGTCTATTGGCTTGCGCGCATGATAGACGCAGGTGAGGATCCTAAGTTCATCGCTCGTCGCATTATGATCCAGGCTTCGGAAGATGTGGGCAATGCAGACCCTAACGCCTTTTTGGTGGCTGCCGCTGCATTTAAGTCTGCTGAGGTTATTGGTTATCCTGAGTGCCGTATCAATTTGGCGCAAGCAGCCATCTATGTTGCCCTAGCGCCTAAATCTAACGCATGCGAAGCCGCGGTTGATGCCGCGCTGAATGACATTCGCACGAGCGGGCTACGCGAGGTTCCGAGCTATTTGCGCGATAGGCATCGTCCGGGTTCTGATGAATATGGTCCCTATTTGTATCCACACGACTATCCACAAGGGTGGGTTGACCAGCGCTATCTTCCAGAAGGGCTTGAGCGCGGTGCTTTTTGGAAACCTGCTGGTAGAGGTTGGGAAGAATGGCGTATAGAACAGTCGGTTCGCGATCGTAATCCCTCGTCAAATTCGCCTTCTGTAGATACTGAATAGTAATCCTGGCCAGCTCTTCGAATATCTGAAAAGTGTTGGGGTATCCTAGGATTCGATTTATCTAGTTCATATGCGTGCATATCCGTTGTGCAGGAGGTTTCGATGGATCCCATGCAAATCGTTTTAATTGTCTTAGTTGTGGCTGCTATTTGGGCTGTTGCAGAAGTTGCACTTATGCTTCGCCGCACTCGTGCAACCATGGACTCGCTCGATAAGACTATGGAGGGCATTAACGCCACTATTGAGGATGTTCGTCCGGTAATCACCAGGCTCGATGAGACCATGGATTCTCTTCAGCCGGCGCTTGATCAGCTTGAGCCGCTGCTTAAGAACAGCAGCATTGCCGTTGAGGCACTGTCGGCTGATTTGCTTGAGGTAAATGCCGTGCTTCGGGATGTATCTCAGATTTCTGACAATGTAACAAACGCGTCTGATGCTGTTTCAAGCATTGCGGGTGCTGCTACCGAGAAGGTTCAGAAGCTCTTTAGCAAGAAAGGTGCTGTTCCTGCAGATACCGGTGCTCGTACGCTTACCGAAGCTGCTGGTGAGGATATATGGAACTGTGATGAGGCAGCTGATGCTTCTGAGGAGAGCTCCCAGAAGTCTTACTACACCTACGACAGCTCCGATTCTGTAGATGAGCAGAGGAGTGCCGACCATGAGTAACGCCAACTCCATTTCGCTTTCGCTTCAGGCTCGTCCTGATCTTGCGCGTCTGGTGCGTATGACGGCAGCAAATGTTGCCATGCTTTCTTCTATGACCGTCGATCGTGTTGAAGACTTGCGTATGGCTGCAGAAGAGGCGTTTATTTACGCTTGTTCTGCTAATCCTGAAGGTGATGTTTCTGTTGCCTTTAATGTTGATTCTGAACACGTGTCTATGGAGTTTGACCTGGGCGTTCAGGAGTTTGTAGACGAAGAAGAAGACCAGACAGCCCTATATGCTGGGCTGATTTTGGGTTCTGTGTGCGATACCTACGAAAAGCTCGAGCATCCAGCACGGTTGCTACTCGATATGAAGGCTGATGTTTAATGGCCGAACGTACCTCTTCGGGCAAGACTGCATGGGATAAAGAGCGTACGCGCGAACTCTTTCGTCGTTACAAACAAGACGGCGATATGGATGCGCGTGAGAAGCTCGTGATGTCTCACATGAATCTTGTTCGGTTTCTTGCAAACAAATTTAAAAATCGCGGTGAACCTCTCGATGACCTGATGCAGGTTGGATATCTGGGTCTGCTCAAGGCGATTGACCGTTTTGAGCCAGATCGTGGGCTTGAGTTTACGACTTACGCAACCCCTACCATCATGGGCGAGATTAAGCGCCACTTCCGCGACAAAGGCTGGAGCGTTCGCGTTCCAAGGCGTCTGCAAGAGCTTTCTGCCAAGGTTAACCAGGCTACCGATACGTTGACTACGCAGCTTCAGCGCTCGCCTAAGGTCGAAGAGATTGCTGAATACCTGGATGCTTCGGTTGACGATGTGCTTGAGGCAATGGAATCCTCGAGTGCTTACTCTTCTGTGCCGCTTGAGGCGCCTTCGGGCGGAGAATCTGACGATGCACCATCGGTGATTGATCGCTATGTGACCGAGGATTCTGACCTCGCTTTTACCGATGATCGTCTGGTGCTCGAGGAAGCTCTGCGTGATTTTTCTCCGCGTGAACGCGAGATTATTGAACTGCGCTTCTTAAAAGGCATGACGCAAATTGAGATTGCGCAGAAGCTTGGTATCTCACAAGTTCAGGTTTCGCGCTTGCTGCGTCGTACGCTTAAGAAGGTCCAGGACAAAATTGACCCTGAGGGTGTGATGAGCAAAAAATGAGCTCCGCCTCTAACAGAAGACGCGAGAATGCGGAGTCCCGGCTGCCAGGCGCCCGCTTAACGCTTATTAGGGTCTGGACTCTGGTGGGTGCAATCATTATTGCTGCCACCGTCTTGAACGTCTTAGGCGTACTTGCTCCTGTTATTGAGTTTTTGGCTGTAGGTTCGCTTATTGCCTTTATTGAGGCGCCTATGGTGAACTTTCTTGAGCATCGTGGTGTGCCCCGTGGCTTAGGTGCCTTCATTGGCCTTGTGGTTGTTGTAGCCGTGCTCATGGCGTTTTTTATGATTGTCACGCCGGTTTTCATCGACCAGTGTGTTGAGATTCTCACGCAGCTCCCCGCACAGCTGCGTGAGTTTGGTCAGATTCTTACCGAACAGCTTCAGAACTTCAAAGCTTTTTCGCAGGGTTCATGGACAACAAATCTCGATACTACCTTCGCTTCTTTGGCTGACATTGCCCAAACTTATGGGCGCCAGCTTGCGAGCGACCTTGGCAAGGGTGTTATGCCGTTCATTTCAGCCATTGCATCGCAGTTGTTTGTCATTTTTCTTGGCCTAGTACTGGCTTACTGGCTGGCGTGTGACTACCCGCGTATTCACCGTGAGATTGGCATCATTATTGGTGGCGAGAAAGAAACAACCTACCGTTTCATGGTTGCCATCTTTTCTCGCTCCATTGGCGGCTATATGCGTGGCATGGTTATTACCTCTGTCGTGGGCGGCGTGTTGGCATTTATTGGTTTTCTTATCGTTGGACACCCGTATGCCTCGTTGATGGGCCTTATGACAGGTTTACTTCATCTCATTCCTGTAGTTGGACCTTGGATTTCTGCAGCTTTAGCCTGTGTGATTGCCTTTCTTAACAACCCGTGGTTAGCGCTTTGGACGCTCGTGGTAACCATTGTTGCCCAAAACATCACAGACAATGTGGTGTCTCCTAAAGTGATGCAAACGGCTGTTCAAGTTCACCCCGCCATGAGTCTTTCTGCTCTTGTAGTAGGAAGCGCCTTAATGGGTCCGCTCGGTATGGTTGTGGCTATTCCCTTGTGTGCGGCATTAAAGGGCACCTTTGTCTTTTACTTCGAGACTGATACAAAACGCCAACTCATCTCCTATGACGGTGCCTTTTTTAAGGGTACTCCCTTTGTGGATGGTGAGGGTATGCCCGTTCCTGCTTATGATGCGCTTGGTGACGACTCATTTGTTGCAGACTCTGAGCTTATTGAAAACGAGGCTGCTCCAACGGCAAGTGCCATGCCTAAGCCAGATCTTGATAATCCATGGTCGGCCTTAAATATCTTGCAGGTGCCTTCGGTGCGTCCCGGGCAGACAGGCGTCTTTAAGAATCCCTTTGCAGGTGAAGACACAGGCAAGCACTACGACAATCATAAGGACGACAAGAGCTCTGACTGATGTTGTGCCGTTAGTGACATGTCCTGTGTCGATTTGTATATGCTGCATTACAACCCAGCCGCCAGACTGCACACCGCATGGCTTAGCTGCTACAATCTTTTGCGTTTGAACATAGGATGCTGGTGTAGTACTAGCATCTTCTCGTACAGTAGGAGTCTATTCACATGGCCACGGAGTTTCCCTCTATGACAACTGCTGAGATTCGCTCAGCCTTTCTTAATTTCTTTGAAGAGCGCGGGCTTAAGCTTTATCCGAGCTCCTCGCTTGTCCCTGATGATCCTTCGTTGCTGCTTGCCAATGCTGGTATGAACCAATTTAAGGAGTACTACCAGGGCAAAAAGACTATGAAGGAGATTGGTGCCTGCTCGTGCCAGAAGTGCGTGCGCACCAACGATATTGATTGCATTGGCGAGGATGGCCGCCATCTTTCGTTCTTTGAGATGCTGGGCGATTTCTCCTTCGGTGGTGTCTCTAAGGAGCAGGCATGCGCCTGGGCCTTTGAGCTGATTACCAAGGAGTTTAAGCTTCCTATTGATCGTCTGTATTTTACGGTCTTTACCGATGATGATGAGACCTACGATGTCTGGCGTTCACTTGGTGTAGCAGACGACCACATTTCCCGTCTGGGTGAGGATGACAACTTCTGGGCTGCTGGTCCTACTGGTCCTTGTGGTCCGTGCTCTGAGATTTACTTCGATCAGGGTGAGGAAGTGGGCTGCGGTAGCCCCGATTGTGCCCCTGGCTGCGATTGCGATCGCTTCCTGGAGTTCTGGAACCTCGTATTTACGCAGTTTGATCGCCAGGAGGATGGTTCGATGCCGGAGCTTCCGCATCGTAACCTTGATACTGGCATGGGTTTGGAGCGTATGGCTGCCATCATGCAGCACAAGAGCGCAAACTATGACGGCGACCTTATGCAGGGCCTGATTGCTCTGGGCGAGCAGATTTCTGGCAAGACGTACGATGCTTCTTCCTACGAGGGTGCAAGCCGTAGCCTGCGTATCATTGCTGACCACGCTCGTGCTGTTGACTTCCTGATTGCCGATGGAGTTCTTCCGGGCAACGAGGGTCGCGAATATGTTCTGCGCCGCTTGCTGCGTCGCGCCGTTTTCCACGGCCGCCTCTTGGGTATCGAGGGTGCATTCCTCAACACCTTTATCGACAAGGTCAATGAGCTTATGGGCGAGGCATACCCTGAGCTCCTTAAGAACGTTTCGCTGGTACGCGGTATTGTTGCTGCAGAGGAAGAGCGCTTCTCTACCACGCTTGATAATGGCCGTATCTACCTCGATGAGGCTCTTGCAGCTCTTGATGAGGGTGCTGTCCTTTCGGGTGATGTTGCCTTTAAGTTGCATGACACCTTTGGTTTCCCCATCGATCTGACGATCGAGATTGCAGGTTCTGCTGGCCACGATGTTGATATGCCGGGCTTTAATGCCTGCATGACCGAGCAGAAGGAGCGTGCTCGCGCGGCTGCTAAGGGCGATGCTTGGGGCTCCTTCAACGATGTCTGGGTAGAGCTTTCTGACACGCTTCCTGCAACAACGTTCGAGGGTTACAGCAATCAGGGCTTGGATAGCTCGAAGGTCTTGGCCCTTGTTTGTGACGGAAAGAGCGTTGAGAGCGCACAGGCAGGGGAGAGTGTCGAAATTGTTCTTGATACAACCCCGTTCTACGCCGAGATGGGTGGTCAGCAGGGCGACGCTGGTACGCTTTGCGCTGATGGCTTGTCTGTTACGGTGAGTGACACCAAAAATCATGCAGGCATTTATGCTCATGTTGCTACGGTGACCGCTGGCGAGATTCATGTTGGCGATAGTGTCTCTGCTTCTGTGGATACTGAGCGCCGTGAGCTGCTTTGCCGCAACCACACTGCTACACACCTGCTTGATGCTGCTTTGAAGCAGATCCTTGGTGAGCATGTTTCGCAGGCTGGATCCCTTGTTTCTCCAGAGCATTTGCGTTTTGACTTTACTCACTTTGAGGCGCTTACGTCTAAGCAGCTTAACCAGGTAGAGAACCTGGTTAACCAGCAGATTTTTGCTGCTAAGCCGGTTGTAACGCGTGTTATGGGTATTGATGAGGCTCGTGCTTCGGGCGCTATTGCACTCTTTGGTGAGAAGTATGGCGAGACCGTACGCGTTGTTTCGGTAGGTGCTGAGGATAAGCCGTTCAGCCGCGAGCTCTGCGGTGGTACTCATGTTGCTAATACCGCCGAGATTGGCATTTTTAAGATTGTTTCTGAGTCTTCTACTGGCTCAAATGTTCGTCGTATTGAGGCTGTTACCTCTAAGGGTGCGCTCGATTATATGGCCGCACGCGCCGCGCTTGTTGACGAGGCTGCCCTTGCTCTGAAGTGTCGTGCTGATGAGGTTCCTGCGCGCGTGTCTGCTCTTCTGGCTGAGCTTCGCGAGACATCCTCCAAGCTCAAGAAGGCTCTCACGGGCGGTGGCTCTGATGCTATTGGTTCTGCCATCGACTCTGCTGTTGAGCTTAATGGCTATAAGCTGGTAGTTGCTGAGCTCAAGGGCCTTGAGGCTGCTGACCTGCGCAATGTTTGGGATACCGTACATGCTAAGCTCGGCTCCACCGCTGCATGCGTGCTGGCAAGTGTGACTGAGAAGGGCACGCCTGCTCTCCTTGCTGCTGCAGGTGATGATGCTGTTGCTGCTGGTTTCCATGCAGGCAATCTCATTAAGACTATTGCTCCGTACGTGGATGGTCGCGGTGGTGGTCGTCCTAACATGGCACAGGCTGGTGGTAAGAAGGCAGAGGGCATCTCTGAGGCTCTTGCTGCCGCTAAAACTGAGCTTGGTGCCTAAAGGAACGCTCTTGGTTGCACTTGCGCTCGACATAGGGGAGACCAGAATCGGGATTGCTGTGTCCGACCGTAGTGGTCGTGTGGCAAGTCCGGTTAAGGTTCTCCCTGCTGCTGAGGTTATTGGTCTTGCTAAGCCCTTTAGACTCATTCTTGAAGACTATGAGCCCGACATTCTGGTTTCTGGTCGCCCTATGACTATGGCTGGTGAGCGTGGACCTCAGGCTGAGCGTGTCGAGAGCATTGCTCGTAAGTTGTCAGAGGATTTAGGCCTCCCTCTCGAGTTTGAGGATGAGCGTCTTTCCTCGCGTGAGGCAAAGCGTATTCTTCGCGAGCAGGGTTTGAATGAAAAGCAGATGCGTGGCAAAGTCGATATGATTGCTGCATCTCTTTTTCTGCAAACGTGGCTCGATGCCAGACGGGAAGGAAACTAACGTGGCTAACACATTGCGCGGGGGCACTCCGCAACATGGTCGCCATTCAAGTCAGCATGCTTCGCGGGCTTCTGTGTCCAATCCGTCTGGTGCCCATCATAGGCAACAGTCGGGTCAACGCTCGCATTCTGCTGCTTCTGGTGTTCAGCCGTATAAGCGTTCTTCGTATGGTTCTGCTTCGGCTCGTCCGGCTGGTGGGTACCGTCGCCCGCAGCAACGTCGTCGCTCAAAAGCTCCTATTTTTATTGGTCTTGTAGTTGCGATTTTGGTTGTAGCTGCTGTTGCGGTATTTGTTGTTCCCGCAGTTAAAAATACGTTTTTCCCTGAAAAGGAAACCGTTGAAGCGGGCTTGGACGTTCATATCACCATTCCAGAAGGTGCTTCGGGTGACGAGATTGCCTCGCTTCTTGCCTCTAACCATGTCATCGAAAATCCCAAGGAGTACTACGCCGCTGTTACGCGCGCCAATGCGGAGTCTTCCCTAAAACCTGGCAGTTATCTGTTCCAGACCTGTCAGGATCCCGATGAGGTTGTGCAGATTCTTGTGTCTGGTCCCAATGCTGGCATTACGCTCACCATTCAGGAAGGCTTAACGGTAGAGCAGACCGCCGCACGTGTCGAGGAAGTTTGTGGCATCTCTTCAGATGAGTTTTTGGCTCAGGCTAAGGCTTCAAACTATGTTTCTGATTATTCGTTCTTGCAGGATGCCTATAACGACTCTCTTGAGGGCTATCTGTACCCCAAGACATACACCTTTTCTGAATCGGTTACGGCTGATGAGATTATTCGTAAGCTGCTTGATCAATTTAAGTCTGAGACTTCCTCGCTTGGTCTTGAGAATGGAGCAAATGGTTTAACCTCGCAGCAGATCGTTTCTATGGCTTCTCTGATTGAGCGTGAAACTGCGGTCGAGTCTGAACGTCCAACCGTGGCAAGTGTTATTTACAATCGCTTGAACGCTAATATGCTTTTGCAGATTGACGCTGCGGTTGTTTATGCTCGTGGCGGAGGAAGCCAGGCCGTTACATACAGTGATCTTGAGATTGATTCGCCCTATAACGTGTACAAGAACTATGGCTTAACACCTGGGCCTATCTGCAGTCCGAGCATCTCCTCAATTAAGGCTGCTATGAATCCCGATTCTACGGACTATCTCTATTACGTGGCTTCTGCTGCAGGTGATGGAACTCACAAGTTCAGCTCTGATTACAGCCAGTTTGAGAAGGACAGCGAGGAGTATTCGGAGTCGATCAATTCATGAGTCTGCTATCGCCAAAACGCTATCTCTCCTGCGTAGAGCGTATTGATTTGCAGGAACTCTGGAACAGCGGTAAACGGGCCATTTTGCTCGATCGCGATAACACGCTTGTTCCACGTGACCGTACCACAGCGCCTGAATCTGTAGCTGTCTGGCTCAACCAAGCTAAAGCCATGGGGTTTTCGCTGTATATCGTTTCTAATAACTGGCATCGCGATCATGTTCAGCGTTCTGCAGACGAACTTGGTATCGATAAGATTATTGTGTTTGCCTGTAAACCACTTCCTTTTGCATTGCGTCGCGCGCTTTCTCATATGGGTGTTGAGCGCCATGAGGCAGTAATGATTGGCGATCAACTCTACACCGATGTATGGGCTGCAAACCTAGCTGGTGTAGATTCCATTCTCGTTAAGCCCCAAACGCGCGTAGATTTGTTTTACACGCGTTTCTTTCGCATTTTTGAGCGTCGTGCCCTGGCTCATATTCCCTGTGAGGAGTAGGTAGCGATGCCTATGTTGGAAAAACGGGGTTGCGACCATATCTTCTTTATTGGTTTTTTGGGTGCGGGAAAGTCGACTCTAGCGCGTAATCTTGGCCACATGTTCAACCGTCGCTATGTTGATACCGACCGTCTAGTTGAGCGAGCAAGCGGGCAGAGCGTAACGCAGATTTTTGAGACACTTGGAGAAGATGAGTTTCGACTTCGTGAGACGTCTGCTTTGCGCGAGCTTAAGACAGAAAAAAGCCTGCTCGTCTCTTGTGGTGGTGGCATTGTCGAGACGCCCGAGAATATCGAGCTCATGCACGAAATGGGCTACTGCGTATATTTGGACGGTGACATCGACGATTCTCTGCGCCAGATTCGCCGCTCTGACACGCGTCCAGATTTTCGTTCACCTGAGTATGCTTGCTCGCTTCTGGAGCACCGGCGGCCGCTTTATCAGCGTGCAGCTGATCTTACGGTTGATATCCGCGACCGCTCTTTTACTGATGTGGGATATATCTGCGCTGAGCTCTTGCTAGAAAGTGGGTTGTTATAAATGGTTCGTCGCCAACTTGTTAACCTTGGCGGTTTTGGGTGTGAGTATCGCATTGGTTGTGGTGCTCTGGATGAGTTTTCGCGTTACGCCGCGAGCATGGTAGCTACACCGCGCCGCGCTGCGCTGGTGGTGGAGCCAAATACAGACCCAACGGTTCTCGAGCTTGTTCAACGAGGGCTCATTGATTCTGGCTATGAACTCTTTGAAAAAGACCTTGAGTCCGACTGCGATATTGCCTCCACCTCTACAGCCTTGCAGCTGCAGGATTTTCTGGCTGCGTCCCACATTACTCGCGACGATGCCATTATTTCTGTAGGTGGCATGGATGTGGCCTCGCTCGTAGATTACGTTGCTTATTCCTGGTGCGGTGGCGTTGTTTGCGGTCATGTTCCCACGACGTTTGATGCCATGTGTCTTGCTGCCACTCGGATGCATCCGCTTCATTGTGGCAACCAGCAAGCTCTTGTGTCGTTCCATCCGCGTGTGTCGCTTGTTGTATGCGATCTTGACCTTGCTATGACGCAAACCTTCGAAGAAAAAGCCCTGGGTCTTGCCTATATTGTTGGCGCAGCCATGACTGAGAGTAAGCGTTCTTGGGATAAGCTTGCTGATAAAATTCCGGGTTACTTGGCTGGGGAAGAGCTTGCCTACATTGATATGTTGGGCATGTCGCAAACCGCTTGGAGTGGTGTTCTTAAGGCTTCTAATCCTTCTGCTCGCGCTGCTTTTAACTATGGCACTACAACTGCTCGTGCGCTCAAAGCTTGCCTGGGTAACGAGCTTACTGATTATCAGCTTCTTGCTGAAGGCCTTCGCTTTGAGGCTCGTCTTGCACATGAGGTCTTTGGTTTGGATATTGATGCTGTCTTTGAGCAGGATGATCGCCTAGATGATTTAGGAATCGAGGAAGTTGCCTTCTCTCTTGAGCCCGAGCGCTTTATCGAGGCTCTGCATAGTACGACCTTTGACCATACCAACCGCTTCATGTTCTCGCTGCCTAAGACAGTGGGCACTGTCCGCCTTGCTACCGTAGATGACGATGTGCTTGAGCGCCATGCAACGGCCTACCTGGCCTCGCGTGCTAAGCTTATAGACGAATAGACTTTTTAGAAAGGATGAGCGTATGACTGAGCAACTCAATGGACCTGCAGGACGCATTGCGCGTGTTCGTGCAATGATGGAGGAGCGCGGCTACGACGCTGTTGTTATTCGTGACGAGGCTAATCTGCGTTGGCTGACGGGCGCTATGGGTGTGTTTGATTACACCTTTGAGTTCCCTCATGTTGCGTTTATCACGGCTGATTCTTGTTACCTGCATACCGATTCGCGCTATTTCAACAGCTTTGAGGAAAACCTGCCTGCAGGGCATCCCTGGAAGCTTGATATGCGTGAGGTTGGCATGCCGCGCTGGGTAGCCGATCGTGCGCTCGAAACAAAGAGCCGCGTTGTAGCAGTCGAAGATGACATGCAGATTGCGTTCTACTTTGGAATCAAGCGTGGTCTCGAGGACGTTTCTATCCATGCGGAGCTGCCTCAGCTGCATCACGACCTCCAGCGTATGCGCGCGGTCAAGGATGCTGAAGAGATTGAGTTAATGCGTCACGCTCAGACCATTACCGACGCTGCGTTTACTCACATGCTGAGCTTTATTAAGCCTGGTCTTACCGAGAAAGAAATTAGGACTGAGCTTGAGAACTTCATGTTCAGCAACGGTGCTGATTCCTTGGCATTTGGTTCTATCGTGGCTTCTGGTCCTAATACTGCCAATCCGCATGCGGTGCCGTCTGATCGCGTTGTAGAGCGCGGCGATTTTGTTCTCATGGATTACGGTGCAGGCTATCGTGACTATCGCAGCGATATGACCCGTACGGTTGTTGTGGGAGAGCCTACGCAGCAGCAGCTCGACCTCTATGCACTGGTGCGTCGTACCCATGAGGAGTGCGCCGCTGCTGTTCATGCTGGCGTTGATGGCAAGGAGATCTTTGAGCTCTCCAAGAAGATTATTGGCGATGCAGGGTATGGTGATTACTACAACCACGGCTTGGGCCACGGTGTGGGCATTGACATTCACGAGATGCCAAACTTTGGACGTACGAGCAACATTGTAGAAGCTGGGTCAGTCATTACTGTTGAGCCGGGTGTTTACCTGCCTGGTGTGGGCGGCGTACGCCTTGAGGACTATGGTCTGGTAACGGAGTCTGGCTACGAACCGTTTACTGCCTCTTCGCACGAGCTGCAGGTTATCGACTGCTAATTGTTGCTAATTGATACCCCGTCACGGGATTGACCGTAACGTGTATACTGTTTAATCGTCTGTATGGAGTGCTTGGCACTCAATGTGAGAAAGGTAATCATGGCTAGCATCACCACCGCTGATTTTAAGAACGGCCTCGGTCTGAAGATCAAGGATAAGATCTATACGATCGTTGAGTTTCAGCACGTCAAGCCCGGCAAGGGTGGTGCCTTCGTTCGTTATAAGACCAAGGACCTTAAGACCGGTCGTGTGGTTGAGCAGACTTGCAACGCTGGTTCTAAGTTTGAGAGCGTTACGCTTACCACTACTGAGATGCAGTATCTCTACAACGATGGTGACCACTACTACTTCATGAACATGGAGACCTACGACCAGGTTCCCGTGCCGGTAGATTTCATTGGTGATAACTCCAAGTGGTTGCGTGAGAACGATATCTGCCAGCTTCTTTATGCTGACGAGGATCTCATGGGTGTAAACCCGCCCATGTTCATTGAGGCTGAGATTACCGAGACTGATCCTGGCTTCAAGGGCGACACTGTTCAGGGTGGTACCAAGCCTGCTACCATCGATACGGGTGCGGTAATTCAGGTTCCCATGTATCTCAACCCCGGTGAGGTTGTTAAGGTCGACACCCGCGACGGCAAGTTTGTTTCGCGCGTTTAGTTTGTCGGTTGGCATCGTTTCCGCAGGAAGGGCGGGGGAGTTTTTAAACCCCGCCTTTTTGCTATCACGCATACACGAAAGGGGCACGTATGGGCGATAAACGTCTTCGCGTCATGGATACAACCATTCGTGACGGTCAACAGTCCTTGTGGGCTACGCGTATGACCATCGGTGATATCCTCCCCATCCTTCCCAAGATGGACGAGGTTGGATACTGGGCTATTGAGGCCTGGGGTGGCGCAACGTTCGACTCGTGTTTGCGCTTTTTGGACGAGAATCCCTGGGATCGTCTGCGTCAGATTAAGGCAGCTACACCAAAGACGCCGCTCTCGATGCTGGTGCGTGGTCAGAACCTTGTGGGCTATCGTCACTACTCAACCGATATTGTGGACAAGTTCATCGCTTGTGCCCATAAAAACGGCGTAGATGTCTTTCGCGTTTTTGACGCTTTGAACGACATTGAGAACATGCGAGACTGCGCTCGCGCCGTTAAGGCATGCGGTGCACATTTTGAACCCGCAATCTCCTATACAACAAGCCCCGTACATACCCTTGACTCATACGTGGATTACGCAGTTCAGCTTGCTGAGCTGGGTGCCGATACCATTTGCATTAAGGATATGGCAGGCTTGCTTACGCCCTACCGTACCGAGAAGCTTGTTCGCGCGCTTCGTCAGGCCGTTGATGTTCCTATCCATCTGCATAGCCACTACGTAGGCGGCATGGCTCCTTCGTGCTTTATTAAGGGCGCTGAGGCTGGTGCTGCTATTGTAGACACCGCTGCTGCTCCGCTTGCATCTGGCAATTCTCACCCTGCTGTAGAGATGGTTGCTGCCACCTTTAAGGAGTCGGCCTACGATACGGGCTTTGACCTCGATCTTCTTTTTGAGATTTCCAATTATTGGGAAGAGGTTCGTCGCCGCGGTCACTACAAGCGTGGCGTCTCGTCTCTGATTCACATGCAGGTTTATAAGCACCAGATTCCTGGCGGCATGATGAGTAACCTCATGAGCCAGCTTGAGGTGCAGCACGCTACTGATCGCTTGGAAGATGTGGTAGCTGAGATTCCGCGTGTTCGTGCCGAAGTTGGTTTCCCACCGCTGGTTACTCCTATGAGCCAGATTGTGGGCACGCAAGCCGTTATGAACGTGCTTACTGGTAAGCGCTGGAGCATCGTCTCTAAAGAGATGCGTGATTACCTGATGGGCGCATATGGCCACGCTCCTGCTCCTTTTAATGCCGAGGTCATGCATCGTGTATTTGGCGACGACGTTGACATTTCAAAGCTTGCCGATGAAATGCTAAAAGACGAGCCTCCAACGTTTGAGCAGTGCCGCGAGGAGATTGGCGAGCTTGCTCATAGCGACGAAGACGTTCTGATGTATGCAATGTTCCCTGTCGAGGCGCGGGCATTTTTGTCCAAGCACCCTTCCAATGAATCAGTCGAGTTTTTGCGCGACGAAGACGCAAGCCAGACCAAGGAGGACGATTACGTGGATATGAATCAGATTCGCGAACTTATTCGCGCCGTTGAAGAGAGCAAGATTGGCGAGATTAGCATCAAGGATGCTGGTAGCGAAATCACTGTTCGTAAGCCCGAGGTTGCTCTTGCTGCTAACCTTGCTGCAACCCAGGCGGTGCCTGCAGCTACTCCTGCCGCGGCTCCCACAGAAGCCTCCTCTGAGACAGAAAACGATCGCCCGCTTACCTGGAAGGCCGTAAAGAGCCCGATGGTTGGTACGTTCTACTCTGCTTCTAGCCCTGACGCTCCTGACTTTGTTGCTGTGGGTGACGAGGTAATGGCTGGATCCACGCTCTGTATTGTGGAGGCTATGAAGCTCATGAACGAGATTGCAGCTGACGAGATGGGCACTGTGCGCGAGATTTGTGTTGAGAATGGCGATGCTGTTGAGTATGGTCAGACCCTCTTCTATCTTGAGCCGATTAAGTCAAACTAATCCACGGGTGTCGAGGGATTTCGCGTTATGTTCAAGAAGATTTTGATTGCTAATCGCGGCGAAATTGCACTGCGCATTGTGCGTGCCTGCAAAGATCTTGGCATCACAAGCTGTATTGCTCACTCTGAGGCCGATATCAATACCACAGCCGTGCGTGAGGCAGACGAGCGCGTTTGCATTGGTCCGGCCTCCTCTGCTAAGAGCTACCTGGATTTTGCTCGCGTTATTGGCGCTGCTGTGTCTCGCGGTTGCGAGGCTGTGCATCCTGGCTATGGTTTCCTTTCTGAGAATGCCGATTTTGCACGTGCTTGTGCAGATAACAGCCTGGTATTTATTGGCCCTGCGCCTGAGGTCATCGACGCGATGGGCGAGAAGAGCAACGCTAAGCAGACTATGAAGGCCGCTGGTGTTCCTACCGTTCCTGGCAGCGATGGTCCGGTTGAGACCGTTGAGGATGCTCGCGCGTTTGCTGAGGCCGTGGGCTACCCTGTTCTCATTAAGGCCTCCGCTGGCGGTGGCGGTAAGGGTATGCGCGAGGTGCATGACCCGGCTGATCTGCAAAAAGAGTTTGATGCTGCTCGAGCGGAGGCACGTGTTGCTTTTGGCAATGACGAAGTCTATCTTGAGAAGCTCATTTTGCGTCCTCGCCATGTTGAGATTCAGGTTTTGGCTGATGCGCATGGTCATGTGGCAGCACTTTGCGAGCGCGACTGCTCCGTGCAGCGTCGTCATCAAAAGCTTGTTGAGGAAGCTCCGAGCCCTGCTCTTACCGAGGAGCAACGTCAGGCTATGTGTGAGGTAGCCATTAAGGCTGTCCGCGAGGTCGGCTACCAAAATGCTGGCACTATTGAGTTTCTGCTTGATGAAGACGGCAGCTTCTACTTCATGGAAATGAACACGCGTATTCAGGTTGAGCATCCCGTGACTGAGGAGATTACACGCACCGATCTTGTCTGCGAGCAGCTCATCATTGCTTCTGGTGAGCCTATGCGCGTTCCGGATGGTGGGATTACCACACCCTCAGGTCATGCGTTTGAGTTTCGCATCAATGCCGAGGATCCGTCCTGCGGCTTCCGTCCTTGTCCTGGACCCATTACTCACCTGCGTTTGCCAGGTGGCCCGGGTGTTCGTGTTGAAACGCACGTATATGAGGGCTATACGATTCCGCCTACGTACGATTCGCTTGTGGCAAAGATTATTGTATGGGGAGCAGATCGTAACCAGGCGCTAGCCCGTGCTCGTCGTGCGCTTGATGAGTGCGAGATTGATGGTATTGCTACTACGCTTCCGTTCCATCGGGATGTTGTGCGAAACGCTCAGTTCGCTTCTGGAATCGTGTACACTGATTTCATCCCTGAACATATGCCCGAGTATCTGTGCTAGAAGTGGGTGAGTCATATGACCGATGAGATTAAGATTGATGGCATTGCCATTGCGCCTGACGTTATGACAGCCATTGTTGTTCGCGCTGTTGATGCCGTAGAAGGCGTAGCCTCGGTTGGTTGCAACGATTTGGCGAGCAACCTTGTTTCGATGTTTTCTGCCAAGAATGCTGCATCCGCCTTGCCGCCTGTTGAGGCTTCTGTAGTTAATGACGCGCTTCATATCACGGTTCGCCTAACGGTGTTTTTTGGCTATCCGTTTAAGAAGCTTGCCGAGTCTGTTCGCAGCGCGGTGGTTAAGGCTATTGATGCTCAGGTAGGCGTTGATGTTGCCGCGGTTGATGTTTGCATCGATGGTTTGGTTTTCCCCAAGGAGTAATGTTGAGTTCTAAAGTCGATCGCGGGCGTACGCTTGCCCGTAGCCAGGCGCTTCAGATTCTGTTTCAGGCCGAGGCGCTAGATATGCCTGTTGATGATGTTTTAAATGGTGACTACCTCATCTCTAAGGGCCCCTTAAATCCCTATGCCGTTGAGCTTGCTCAAGGTGCATATGCCCATATTGATGAGATTGATTCGGCGCTGTGTGCTGTCTCCAAGAATTGGGATTTGCACCGCATGCCGGCTTCTGACCGCAATCTGCTGCGCATTGCTCTCTATGAGCTGCGTTGCTCTTCTGGCGATGATCCCATTGATACTGCTGTTGTTATTAACGAAGCAGTCGAGATTGCTAAGGCCTATGGTACCGATGAATCCTCGCGCTTTGTAAACGGCATTTTGGGTCGTATCGCGCGCGAAGAAAATCTTCCTGTTGATGAGGCTTTTAATGCATCCATTGCCGAGCTTGAGCGTCAGGAGCCTGTTGTTCTTTCCGATATTGACGAGGAGTCTGATCAGTAGCCATGGCAGAGTCGACTGTTCATAGCTTTGATGATGTTCTATCTCGTATGGATGACATTGTGAATGCGGTCCGTGCTAAGGACGCATCACTAGAGCGCAGTCTTGACCTTTTTGACGAGGCTATTGCTTTGGGCTCAAAGGCCGTTGAGATGGTTGACTCCTTTGAGCTGTCTGACCGTGAGGCTGCTCAAATTGAGGGTGCTTACGAATCTAACAAACCATCCGATTCCTCTGAATCCGACTAGGGTCCATATGAAACGCGTCCGTTTGGATGATGAACTTATTGCGCAGGGCTTTTGTTCCACAAGGGACGAAGCCCTGCGTCTTTGCATGGCGGGTCTTGTTTCTTCAGAAGGGGAGCGGCTCACCTCTGCTGCGCTTAAGGTGTTGCCAGGGTGCTCTATCCACGTTAAGGGCCGCATTCCTTTTGTGAGCCGTGGCGGTCTTAAGCTTGAAGGCGCGTTGGATGCTTTTGGCTTTTCTCCTACTGGCTTAAACTGTTTGGATATTGGGTGCTCTACCGGCGGATTTACCGATTGCTTGCTCAAGCGTGGTGCTGCCCATGTCACTTCTGTCGATGTGGGCCGTGCTCAATTTGACTGGGCACTTCGCTGTGATGAGCGCGTCGATCTGCATGAGCGAACCAATATTGTTGACCTTCCTGCTTTGGGTTTGCAGGGTGTTTTTGATTTGGCGGTTTGTGACGTTTCTTTCACGAGCATTCGTACTATTCTGCCAGCCACGTTGGAGCTGCTTAACTCAAGCGGCGTGTTCATCACTTTGGTAAAACCCCAGTTTGAAGCTCCGGCTTCAGACGTTGGTGAAGGCGGCATTGTAAGAGACCCTTCTGTGCATCATCGCGTGCTATGTGAAGTGATTGATCTATTTGCTGCGTCTGAAATCTATCCCGTAGATATTTGCGTGTCTCCCATACATGGCGCCAAGGGTAATCGCGAGTTCTTCTTATATGGTGATAAGGGCCGCGCAGGTGAGTTGGATTCGAACGCGTTTTCGCACTATCTTGATGCTCTAAAGAAAAAGGCTGGTGAGCTGTGAAAGTCCTTCTAGTTCCAAATTTTTATAAGGACGAGGCTGTACAGAGTGGCCTTACGCTTGAACTGTGGCTTACGCGCCAAGGATACGAGGTTGTCTGGGCGCAAGATCAGCGTTCTCAAATTCAAGTTGAGCCCGACATAGAAGGCTGTGGCTTGGTCATTTCGCTCGGTGGCGATGGAACGCTTTTGCGAGCGGTACACATTGTAGGCTCGCGCGAGATTCCCGTGCTTGGTCTCTCATACGGACACTTAGGCTTTCTTACTGCGGCCAGCCCTCAAGACAGTGACATTCTGAGGGTCCTTCAGGATGCGTTAGCAGGGGAGATGCATGTAAGTCGGCGCGCAACGCTTGCGGCTGATATTTTTTCTTCAACTTCCGACGGTGAGGAAGTGATTACTAAAGCCTTTGCTTTGAACGACCTTGCACTGACGCGTGGTCCGCTTTCGGATATGGTTGAATTTGACATTAGCGTATCTGGACACCATATTGATCGTCTGCGTGGTGACGGTGTTGTTGTCTCTACGGCAACGGGTTCTACGGGCTATGCCCTTTCTGCAGGTGGTCCTATCGTGAGCCCCGATTATTCAGGCATGGTTTGCGTGCCAATTGCTCCGCATACCATTCAGGCTCGTGCGTTTCTGACCTCACCTTCTGATGTGGTTGAAGTAACTATGTCTAAAGATCGTCCCTCCATTCCTGCTATTGCCGTTGATGGTCAATTTGTTGTGCCTGATGGTGAGATTGAGCGCGTTGAAGTCCGTCGCGGCGACGCTGATGTGCTCTTACTTGATTATGGCCCTGAGAGCTTCTATAACTCTGTCTCTCGTGTGTTCTATGGAGTTCGCAATGATCGATGAGATTCATGTGCGAAATCTAGCCCTTATTGCTGATGCTCAAATGAGCCCTGCACCTGGTCTTACGGTGCTTACCGGCGAGACTGGTGCGGGCAAGACTGCTCTTCTTTCGGCATTAAAGCTTCTGATGGGTGCAAGAGCAGACTCTTCTATGGTGCGTGAAGGTGCTGAATCTGCCGAGGTTCAGGGGCGCTTCTATCTATCTTCGACAGACACGGATGGCGTAATTGTCGAGCGTCGTTTGTCTATGGATGGAAGAAGCCGTGTTCGTATCGATGGCAATATAGCGAGTGTGAGCGAGCTTTCGAGCAGCATTGGTAGCTCGATTGACCTGTGCGCTCAGCATGAACATCAGCGCTTGCTTGATCCTGCCACACATCTATCATATGTTGATGCATGGGC
Organism: Roseburia sp. CAG:303; assembly: GCA_963653375.1. GTDB lineage: Bacteria > Actinomycetota > Coriobacteriia > Coriobacteriales > Coriobacteriaceae > Collinsella. Next base: position 61,032 of record CAVJWJ010000003.1, on the reverse strand, counting down.
TAACGCCGCTATTGAACCTGCACTTATGGCATATCGCCAGGCATTTCGCGAGGTTAAACTGCAGGAAAAAGCCTACTCCAGCTTACAGCGCGCTGCCCATACACAGGGTTCACGAGTAGAAGAAGCGCGCTTTTGTATTGAGCGCATTGATGAGGTTAATCCTAAGCCCGGAGAACTTGAAGAGCTTGAAGAGCTTCTGTCTCGTGCTGAGCATGCAGAGAGCTTGGCTACTTGTGCAAACGATTCGCAAGAGATGCTCTCCGGTGAGTCGGGATCTCTTGATGCTTTGAATAGCGCTATTGCTGAGCTCTCAAGACTGGGAAATGTCGATACAGCTTTGGCTCAATTTGCAGATGAGTTAGCTGGTGCTGCCATCACCATAGAAGATGTTGCTGCTGATCTAAGGCGTTATCGCGATGCTGTTGATTTTGATCCTGCTGATTTGGCTGCCAAGCAGGAACGGCATGTATCTCTAAAGGGCCTCATGCGTCAGTTTGGTCCTACTATGGACGACGTGTTTGCGCGCCGCGATGAGGCTCGCGAGCTTCTAGCTATTGTTGATGATTCTGATGCTCAACTGGCAAAGGCTAAGCAAATACTCGATGAGGCGGAAGCTACACTGCAAGAGGCTGCTCACGTTTTAGCACGAAAGCGTGCAGCTGCTGGACCTCGTTTTTGCCGAGAAGTGGGCCGTCAGATGGCTCGTCTTGAGATGGGGCGTGCGGAGCTTATTTGGCAGGCTCGAGACCTTGAGCGTTCTGCATGGACTGAGACGGGTTCTGTTAGCTACGAGCTGCTCTATCGTGGCGGAGTGGGGCTTACGCCGCGTCCACTGCGACGCGTTGCTTCGGGCGGTGAGCTCTCCCGCGTTATGCTTGCTTGTAGCGTTGTGCTTGGGCAAGCTGATGGTGTGGACACCATGGTCTTTGACGAGATTGATGCAGGGGTTGGAGGGGCTACAGCACGCGCTCTTGCAAGTGTCCTAGCAGATCTTGCGCAAACTCATCAAGTGATTGTGGTAACTCACACGGCGCAAATTGCGGTAGCGGCTAAGCGTCATTACTTGGTCAGTAAAAACGATGGGGATATTCCTGTTACCACGATTCTTACTTGTGAAGGTGAGGATCGTGTAAGAGAAATCTCCCGCATGCTTTCTGGCGATACGGAGGAGACTTCTCTTGAGCACGCTCGTGCTCTTCTTGCAGAAGCAGGAAATCTAACCTGATTATTTGCTAACGGTTAGCACGTTGAGACATCTAGATGCTCTTTGAGCAGTTCAAGGGCATGGCGATACCCCTCAAGCCCTTCTCCGGTTACGCGCGCAAAGCACGCCATGCCGGCATATGAGACCTGTCTAAATTGCTCACGAGCCTCTACTTCTGAAATATGTACCTCAACCGCAGGAATGCGCACCGCCTTGAGGGCATCCAAGATGCCTACGCTGGTATGCGTGTAAGCAGCGGGGTTAAGTACAAAGCCGTCAACCTTGCCTAACGATTCCTGGATCTTGTCGATAATTGCACCTTCGTGGTTAGACTGAAAGACCTCGACAGATTCAAAACCAAGAGAGGTGCCCGCTTCTTTGCAGAGTGAGACAAGGTCTTCATATGTTTCGCGACCGTAGATGTCGGGTTCGCGAATTCCGAGCATATTGATATTTGGTCCGTTAATGACAAGTGCCTTCACGGTTCCTCCTAGATCATGGGTGGAAGCTTATCTGCAATCGATTGAGCTGTCATGGTGGGATTGGCCTGCGAGTCTACCTCAATATCGGCCCATGTGTGATAAAGCGGCATACGCACTTGAGCAAGTTTTTCAACACCGTCACGTGCAGTAATGGGGCGATCTTTCCGCGCAAGCTCGGTAAGCGGCCTATTGATATGAACTATTAGACTATTCTGATGTAGGAGGCCATAGTTTTGAGGGCTTACTACCACGCCGCCTCCGCAAGAAATGACCTGCTCACCATTTTTCGCTACATCTCGTAGACAAGACGTTTCTTGTTTACGAAAAGCATGTTCGCCGTGCTCCTTAATGTATTCGGAACAGGAGCAGCCTAGACGCTTCTCAAGCTCATGATCGATGTCGACATGTGTGCGGCCAAGAAGCGTAGCGAGTGCCTGACCGCCGCGCGTTTTTCCACAGCCTGGCATGCCAATGATGGCAATGTTTTGCTTGGTTGCAGAAAGTCGTTGGGTAACTTCGAGCGTGCGTTCGAACGAAACCTTTTGTCCGGTATAGAGCTCAACAGCTGCTGCTGCCTGACCAACGAGCATCAACAGGCCACTAGCGTGCGGAATACCTAGTTGTTCTGCCTGCAGCATAAGGCCTGTACGGGCGGGATTGTAGACAATGTCGAGCACAGCTTTGAGATTGGGGAGTACATCGAGTGAGCACGGAACATCCGGACAGTTGGGATACATTCCAGCTGGCGTGCAGTTGACGGCAAGGTCAATAGAGTCAAGCTTGGCAAGGTCATCGTAGGTAAGGCTGCCAGAACGGCTTATCGACAAGGCTTCTACACCCATGTCGGCCAAAACCGTTTGTACGGTGGCGCCTGCGCCGCCCGTACCGCCAAAGACCACGGCGCGCATGCCTTCCACATTAATTCCTAGCGATTCAACCAGGCATTTAAAGCCGTAGTAGTCTGTATTGTCGCCAAAGAGCCTTCCATCTTCCTTGCGAACAATGGTATTGACGTTTCCCAGACGTTGGGCCACAGGGCTCAGCTCATCAAGGTATTCAACAACAGTGCGTTTGTAAGGCATGGTGACGTTGAGACCTGCCCAGGTACCCTCACGCATAAACGAGGCAATGTCTTCGGGCTCACGCTCGTACATTTGGTAATCGAGCCCTGCAAGTTCTTGGTAGATGATGGGACTATAGGAGTGTCCGAGCTTTCGGCCTAAGAGTCCGTAGCTTTTTGCTGCCATTAGAGCACCTCCGTGTATGTTCCAAAGTAGACATATCGATCGCAGATGTCTTCGAGCGAATCGAGGAGCTCGTTGAGCGCGGGGGAACCTGCGGGAGCGTCTAGGTCAAAGTAGAACATGAACTCAAAATCACGCCCGGGGATTGGACGGCTTTCAAGTTTGACCATATTGATATTCAGGGCAAAGAAGCGCTCAAGTACACGATAGAGTGAACCAGGTTCATGCTTAAGCGTCATGAGAAGTGACGTGCGATTAGCGCCAGGATAAATTTGAGGTGTTGCTGATATCACTACAAAGCGCGTGTAGTTTGAGTCTGTGTCCTGTACGTCTTCAGCAAGAATGTCGAGCCCATAAAGCTCGGCACATGAGCGAGATGAAAGAGCTGCAATGTCAGTGCGCTCCGAGTTAGCAACTGCCTGTGCTGCCATAGCAGTATTTTCCATTACGGTCACATGGGCGCCGAGCTGCTCAATATAGCCTCCGCACTGAGCTATAGCTTGCTGGTGCGAGCAAATCTCATGAACGTCTTCTATGCGTGTGCCTGGTTTTGCGAGCAGTTGGTGATCAATCTTGAGACGTAAGCCACGCACAATGTGGAAGCGATACTTGGCAAGCAGGTCATAAACCTGGTTCACTGAGCCGGCGGTCGAGTTTTCAATAGGCAGGACACCAAACTCGCAAAAGCCGCTTTGAACTGCTTTGAAGACGCCTTCAAAATTGGTGAAATAGCTGATAGTTGGCACATCAAAGAGCTTGCTTGCTGCAATTTGGCTATAGGCGCCTTCTACGCCCTGGCAGGCGACTGTGGCAAGCGCTGGAAAAACACTGTCCACGGGAAGCATTGCAGAGCGTGCTTGAGCAGATGTGGCGTTGTTGTTGCCGCTATTAAGAACCTTTTGCTGCTCTGCCTTATTCATGCTCATAAGCAGTGAGAATAAAGAATGGACTTGAGGTTGGTACTCATCTGGAGCCTGGCTCATGAGGCCAGAAAGTTTGTCGCGCTCGCGCGCAGGATCAAATACAGCCTTTTTCATGCCGCGCTTGGCTTCTGCAACATTGCGAGCAAGGTCCATGCGTTGACAAAAAAGCTCTAACAGTTGGTTGTCGATGCGATCTATGTTTGTACGAACTTCGGACAGGTCCATGTCTAGCTCCGATGTAGTTTGGCTGGCGTTAGGAACGGGGGTCAATAAAGAAGCGACCATCGTCGAGCATGGCATCAAGTACTGCAAGTGCAGCCGCAGCTTCGACAACGGGAACAGCGCGTGCAACAATGCAGGGGTCATGGCGACCACGGATGGCGAGTTCTGTATCGCATTTGTTTTGTAGATCAACACTAAGCTGCTCTGAGCCTATAGATGGTGTGGGCTTAAAAGCAAGTCTAAACACAATGGGAGCGCCCGTTGTAATACCGCCCAGTGCTCCACCAGCGTTGTTTGACTCGGGGAGCACTTGATCACCGTGCATGCGATAGGGGTCATTATTTTGGCTCCCATACATGTGAGCAACGGCAAACCCTGCGCCAAATTCAACACCTTTTACTGCAGGAATGCCAAACGCTATCTGTCCGATACGATTCTCAATGCCGTCAAACATTGGATCTCCGATGCCGGCAGGCACACCGTATACGCCGCATTCTACAATGCCGCCAACCGAATCAAGGTTGTCGCGTGCATTAAGAATGGTTTGACGCATGGCAACTGCCGCTTGCTCATCGATACAAGGCAGGCTATTTGAAAGCACGGCGCTACGCTGGCTTTCGTCGTAAGCAAGATCATTAAGCTGTGTGTCTTTCACAACGCCTACCTGCTGCATATGTGCGCAGACACGGATCCCTTTTTGCTCGAGTGCCTGGATGGCTACGCCTCCTGCAGCGCAAAGGGGAGCGGTGAGACGTCCAGAGAAATGGCCTCCGCCTGCTACATCGTGCCAGTTTCCATAGCGTACATACGCAGGCCAGTCAGCATGACCAGGACGAGGAACACGACGGAGCTCGCTGTAGTCAGATGAGCGCGTATTAGTGTTTTCTATTACGGCAGCAAAGGGGGCACCGCAGGTATGGCCATTACTTATGCCGCAAAGTACGTGTACGCGATCTGCTTCGCGTCGCTTGGTTGACGTCTCGTCATGGCCTGGGGCGCGTCGATTGCAAAACGCTTGCAATGCCTCAAGGTCTACCGGTATTCCTGCTGGTAGACCATCAAGTGAACAACCAATAGCCTCTGAATGAGACTGGCCAAAAATGCTGAGACGCAAGCTGTGACCAAAGGTCGATGCCATGGTTACCCCTCAATCAGTTGGACGTTTCCGCCGAGCATGCTGTAGTGCTTAAAGAAATCGGGATAAGACTTATTGACAGCTTCTGCACCACAGATTGTTACGGGAGCATCGCAGCGGGTTGCCGCCACAGCGGCCATCATGGCAATGCGATGATCATTGTGGGAGTCTACAGTGCCGCCCGAAAGTCGAGGGGTGCCGTGAATAACAAGACTATCGCCTTCTACCTCAACGTGTGCACCAAGAGCATTGAGCTCGGACGCCGTTGTGGTGAGGCGGTCAGATTCTTTGATACGCAGGCGGGCGCAATCTCGGATGATGGTGGTACCTTCTGCGCAGGCCGCAACCGCTGAGATTACGGGGACCAAGTCAGGGATGTCCTGTGCACTCATTGAGAAGCCGCGCAGGTTATCGGGTTGCGCAGTGGCTTTGTTTGGTGCGCGCAGAATCTTTGCGCCAAAGCGCGAGAGTGCGGCCATAACATTTCTGTCACCCTGGGCGGAGTTAAGCGAGACACCAGCCACGGTGACGGGATGATTGCTAAGAGCGCCTGCGCAGAGCCAAAATGCTGCGTTAGACCAGTCGCCTTCAACAGATACCGTTCCAGGTGTTCTGTAGCCCCGAGATGCAACGCGAAAACGAGTGGCTTCGTATGCAGTGGGGGAGCCTTCAACGTGCTCAACTTCTACCTCAACACCAAAGGCCTTGAGTGCCTGAATGGTGAGGTTAATGTAAGGCCTGCTTTCGATGCGCCCTTGAACTTCAACTTCGCTCGGGCCATTGAGCAGTGGGAAAGAAAGCAGTAAGCCTGAGATGTACTGGGAGCTTACATCGCCCGGCAAAATAAAACGACCCGGACGCATGCGACCAGAAGTCTTGAGCGGAAAACCACCAAGTCCTTCCAAATCACAACCTGCGGCGATAATTTCGTCTGACAGGGAAGCAAGAGGGCGTGAGCCCAGGCGACCAGCTCCCGTAAAAGATGCGTGTGCTCCAAGCGCGCAGGCAACGGGCAGCATGAAGCGCAGAGTGGATCCGGATTCTCCGCAATCAAGTTCGGCTCCGTGCAAGGCCTTGAGAAGTCCCTGCTCAGTGCTTTTGGGTACGGGGTGCACCAGATAGCCCTCTAGTGTGGTTTCAATTTTTGCGCCGAGCGCCTCAAGACAACGAACCGTTGCATCAATATCTGCGCAGGTAGTATTGCAAATAACTTGCGTAGGACCCGAAGCCAATGCGGCAGCAATGATAAGACGATGCGCCATAGACTTTGAAGCAATGGCGGGTACCGTTCCTGCAAGTGTTTTAGGGCTGATGATTGCTTTCATGTTCCTACCTTGTGCTCTCGAGCCCGAGGGCAATCAGTTCTTTAAATTGCTCTAGAGATACGTTTTGTACGGAGACATGTCCAATGCCTTCTATGACAACAATGTTCATTGTATCTCCGTGACGTTTTTTGTCCGATAGTGCGTGGCTGTACAGTTCATCAACGCTAAAGGTGCTTCCTGTGGGGAGACCGTGTGCGGCAACTGTCTGTGCAATGCGCTGTGCATCTTCTTCTGAGCACCAGCCCTTGGCAGCGCATGCGCGCGCCATGATGCACATACCTGCAGCTACACAAGACCCGTGTCCAAGAGCATAGCCGTTAGCGCTCTCTACGGCGTGACCAATCGTGTGGCCTAGATTGAGCGTCTGACGAAGCCCCTTTTCTTTCTCGTCCGCGTTCACTACATCTCGTTTGATAGCAACGCAGCGGGAGACAATATGTTCAAGACGTGCATGGTCGTGTTTAGAGTCAGTGAGGGGAGTGCTTTCAAGATCTGTAAACAGTGCTTCGTCGCACATCACACCATATTTAATAACTTCGCCACAGCTGTCTGCAAACAGGTCTCTCGATACAGTGTCCAAGCAGTCGATGCTAGCAACAACACACCGGGGTTGGAAAAAGGCGCCGGCTAAATTTTTGCCATGCGCAAGATCCACTGCGGTTTTTCCACCTACCGAAGAATCAACCATGGCAAGCAAGCTTGTGGGCACTTGAACAGCCTTGCACCCGCGCATATAAGATGCGGCCGCAAAGCCTGCAAGGTCGCCCACAACGCCTCCGCCAAGCGCTATAACAACGTCGTCACGGGTTAGTTGAGCTTCTGCCATATGTTCAAGCAAATCTGCTAACTCATGCATGTTCTTTACGGCCTCAGTTGAGCCAACAACACGCATATCCACAAGGTAGCCAGCAGCTGCTAGTGAGTCTTTTACCGTTTGAGCGTAAAGCGGCTCAACATCCGTGTTAGTCACAATAAAGGCGCGTGTTCCACCGGCGCAAGTGCGCGTTTGCTCGCCTACAAGCGAGAGTATGCCTTCTCCAACAAGAACGTTATAGGAGCGTGATTCTGTATGAACAGGAATGGTCTGCATAACGTACCTTTCTGCGGGTTAGTCGTTATCAGGCGTATTGGCATCAAGGCCACGCTTAATACGGTCGCCATCGGCAAGAAGTTGCTGCAGGTAATCGTGGTCGCCTGCACGTAAAGCTTCGCGATAGGCATCGAGCGATGCAATTAATACGTCTAACTCTTGAGCTAAATTCTCGCGATTATCAAGCATGAGTTCGGCCCACATGGGAGCATTCAGATGTGCGACGCGAGTAAGGTCTCTGTAGCTGCCTGCAGAAAAACCGTGATGTTCAAGTGCTGTGGGGCTTTTAATAAACGCATTGGACACAATGTGGCAAAGCTGACTCGTGTAGCCTATTACGCGGTCGTGCACTTCAGGTGTTGTGACGGAAAATTGACCAAAACCTACAGGGGCTAGCAACATGTGAACACGGTCGAGAAGCTCCAAGCGTTCCGAGTCTGAGCATACTGGTGGCACAAGTACCATGGGCGCCCCACAGAATAAATCTGCGCGCGCAAAGGCAAAGCCGGAGTTTTCGGTGCCGGCCATGGGGTGCGCACCCACAAAAGAAAATCCGTACTCTTGGGCAATGGCAAAAGCTCGTTCGCACACGGCTTTTTTAACACCTGCAGTGTCGATAACAACAGGCCCGGGATTGGTTTCACTTTGAGCAGCTGCAATTGCTGAGGCATGAGTTTCAAGCCAGTCAAGACATGCGTTTGGGTATGTAGCAAGGATAATAAGATCGCAGCTAGCAATGGTTGTATCGTTAAGCTCGCCAGAGATGGTATCCACGTATGCTGCGTCCATTGTTTCGGTGTTGGGGTCATATGCCAATACCGAAACGCCTGCCTTGCGGTATGCGCGCGCAAAGCTTCCTCCAATGAGACCCAATCCAACTATGCCAATGCATGCCGGTTGTTCAGCTTGTGTATGTAACGGTGTCATAGTTACTCCGTGGCGCAGATAACATCGCGAATCGCGCGGATTCGACGCATGGTGTCGTCAAACTGATCTGGCGTGAGTGCCTGGGCACCATCAGACCAGGCATGGCTCGGATCGTCGTGAACCTCAATTTCCAGACCATCTGCACCTGCTGCAGTGGCTGCAAGAGCCATGGGTTCAACATATCGCGTGTATCCCGTTGCATGGCTGGGATCTGCCACAACGGGTAGGTGTGAGAGATGATGCAAAACGGGCACTGCGTTGAGGTCAAAGGTGTTGCGGGTGCGTGTCTCAAAGGTACGGATGCCGCGCTCGCATAGAATGACGTTCTCGTTACCCTCGCTCATGATGTACTCGGCAGCCATGAGCAGTTCATCTAAGGTACCCGACATGCTGCGCTTAAGAAGGGCGGGCGTGTTGGTTTTGCCCACCTCTTTGAGCAGAGGGAAATTCTGGGCATTGCGAGCGCCAATCTGCATGACCTCAATGTGTTTGTCTAAAAACAGCTGGACATCACGAGGGTCCATAATTTCGGTCACGATGGGCATGTCGAGCTCGTCTGCAGCCTCACGAAGCAAATCAAGACCGTGTTCTCCCATGCCTTGATAGGCGTAAGGCGAGGTGCGAGGTTTGTACGCTCCGCCACGGAGCATAGTGGCACCTGCGGCCTTTACACGGCGTGCAATGCGCACAAGATTTTCGCCTTCAACGGAGCAAGGTCCTGCAATAACCTGGAAGTTGCCGGCACCAATCTTTACACCATGTCCACAGTCAACGTAGCTGTCTTGCGGATGAAACTTACGATTAGCCTTCTTGAAGGGCTCGGACACGCGTTTAACCTGCTCAACGATGTCCATAGACTCAAGCAGGAAGGGGTCAATGCGTGTGGTGTCACCCACAATACCAATGATGGTTTCTTCGCTGCCGTGACTGATATGAGTATCAAGGCCCTTCTTATGAATCCAGCTGACAAGGTGAGAGATGGATTCTTCGCTCGCTTCTTTTCGAAGAATTGCGATCATAGGGCCTCCAATTAATCAAGAGCTAATCAATAGTGATTCGTGCATTTGTGTCAATGGAGTGTATACCAATATGAGCATATGTAGGGGGTTCACCCTCAAGTCACGCAAACTGCGTTGGGCTGTTGTATACTCACTTCTCGTTGTGCCCCATTAGCTCAGGGGATTAGAGCGTCTGCCTCCGGAGCAGAAGGTCGTTGGTTCGAACCCAACATGGGGCACCAAGTGCATGCGTGGGACCGCCGGGTTGCACCCGTCGGTCCTTTTTTCTAGATGTTCCTCTGAGATGGACGGTCTATATGGCAGACGATCTTGAGTGTGGAGCGGCTTGCGCTCTGGAGGGCTTGACCTCACAGGAGGTTGAGCAGCGAATTGCCGAGGGTAAGGTGAATGTCAACACCGACCTCAAGTCTAAGTCGATTCGTGAGCTGGTTATCGAAAACCTCTGTACGCTCTTTAACCTCATCAACCTGGTACTTGCGATTCTCATTTTGCTTACGGGGTCAATAAAAAATCTCAGCTTCCTTGGCATTGTTGTTCTGAATACCGGCATTGGTATCGTACAGTCGTGGCGCTCTAAGCGCATGGTCGACAAACTTACGCTGCTTGCAAGTAAGCGTGCAATTGTTGTGCGCGATGGCGGCGAGACTGAGGTTGATCTGGACCAGATTGTCCTTGATGACCTTGTTCGCTTGGGCCGAGGTGATCAAATTCCCGCCGATGCTGTCGTAGTGGCCGGTGAGGCCAATGTAAACGAGAGTCTTCTGACGGGCGAGAGTGATCTTATTCGCAAACGCCCTGGTTCAGAGCTTATGAGCGGTAGCTTTGTTGATTCCGGCTTGATTCACGCGCGCGTGATACACGTAGGTGCTGACAACTATGTAGCCAAGATTAATAACGAGGCCAAATACGTTAAAAAGGTCAACTCAGAGATTATGAATGCGCTTAACGCCATCGTGCGTTTTGCGAGTGTCATTATGTTGCCACTTGGCATCGCGTTGTTTTACTCAAGCGTGCATCTGGCCTACGAGCGCGCTGCGGGAAGTATGGACTTCTTTACCTGGGCTTTTTCTGGGTCGCAGGCATGGACACAGGTATCTGCCTCAATTCTGTCTACTGTAGGCGCACTTCTAGGTATGATTCCGCAAGGACTGGTGCTTCTTACCTCGTCTGTGCTTGCCATTGCTACTATTCGTCTGGCTCGACGTCGTGTTTTGGCGCAGCAGCTGTATTGCATCGAGACACTCGCTCGTGTTGACGTATTGTGCCTCGATAAGACCGGCACTATTACTTCTGGAAAAATGGAAGTTGCAGGTCTTTATACCGTAGATGAGCAGGGGAGAGCGGTTGATATTGCTCAAAGCGCGGGAACTGATGCTGCAGAGCTCGACTTCGCTCTTGCAAACATTGCTAAGGCAACATCAGCTGATGCGAATGAGACCTGCCAGGCAATTATTGCTCACTATGTTGGTTTGGACATTGCATTAACGGAAGCTCGAACCATCGTTCCGTTTTCTTCGGCCAAAAAGTGGAGTGGTGCATCTTTTGAGCAAGGTTCCTACATTATGGGCGCGGCTCAATTTGTACTGCCGCACGCTGAGTTTGAGCGCCTTGAACCTGCGGTTAATGAGCTTGCGGATACCTGCCGTGTATTGGTAATTGCGCGTGTCGAGGGCTTTACTGACGAGGGTGACATGGTGGGTCAAGCCACACCTTTGGGCTTTGTTACCATTCGTGACGAGATTCGCTCTTCTGCAACCGACACCATTGCATACTTCCGCGAGCAGGGTGTTACCCTCAATGTCATTTCTGGTGACGACCCACGCACGGTTTCTTCCATTGCAAAGGTTGTTGGAATTCCAGGAGCCGAAGCATTTGTTGACGCTACTACGCTCGACACGCCTGGAAAGATTGATGCCGCGGTTGATCGCTACCATGTGTTTGGTCGCGTGACACCCCAGCAAAAGCGCGAACTCGTCTGTGCTCTAAAGTCGCGTGGTCACACGGTTGCTATGACAGGCGATGGTGTCAATGATGTTTTGGCGCTGAAAGAGGCTGACTGCTCAGTGGCTATGGCAGCTGGCTCCGAGGCTGCACGCAATGTTGCTGAAATCGTACTTATTGACAATGATTTTGCCTCCATGCCTGCGGTGGTTGCTGAGGGTCGACGTTCGATTAACAACCTCCAACGCTCTGCAGCACTGTTTCTCACTAAGACCCTGTTTTCTATGGGCTTGGCAGCCTTGTGTATTTTCTTCCCGCCGTATCCCTTTGAGCCAATTACCATGACGCTCATCAATTTCTTTTGCATTGGTTTTCCGAGCTTTGTTCTTGCGCTTGAGCCCAATAAGTCTCGCGTACAGGGTAGCTTCTTGGTTAATGTGCTCCGGCGTGCGTGTCCCGCATCTTTTGCAGTGCTTCTGGCTTGCAGCATCTGTATGTTTACATCCTCACTCTTTTCGTATGATCAAACGGTGCTTTCAACCATGTGCCTTATCTCTACCTGCGCCATTGGGTGCAGCTTAATCTGGCGCATCTCGTTCCCGTTTTCTCCTTTGCGCCTTGCGGTCTTTGTCTTTGTGGTATGCGGAATAGTTCTGGGAATCGCGCTTTTCCCCGGCTTCTTCTCCGTGGCGAGACTTACGCTTTCGCAGTTCACCACGGCAATTGTTGTTGCGGCGATTGGTTCGGCACTGTTTTTTGCCCTGGCTGGTGTTATCGAGAAAAACGCTGAGCGTGTTACACATCGAGCAACAGGCTTTGGCCGTGGCGTGCAGGTTTCTTTACGCGGGGGAGCACGTAAAGTAGGTGCAACAGGTTCTGCAGCTCGGCGCTCGGTTTCTAATCTTATGAAGGCCGTTGGTAAAAAACGAGAGCGCCGCGAATTGGCCCGCACGCAAGCCTCCGCTCGTAAAGTGATTGATAGCAATAGCGCATCTAAAAAACGTGTGAGTAAGGCTTCTGGCGGTATTCGAGTTTCTATGGGTTCCAAGCAATCTTCCCAGCCGGATACTAAACGGTAACAAAGGGTGCGTACCATCAGGCGTGCAACGTAGGCAATAAAAAGGGGACGACCAATGACTGATATCAAGCAAACCATTGGATATGCACAACATGAGTTTGAGTGCAATGGGTCTACCTATCGTTTTGCTCGTGTGCTCGATATTCCGCAGGCAGAAAAGCTTCCTGTTTGCTTACGCGTCCTGCTCGAAAACGTTCTGCGTCGTTCTAAGGACGAAGCCTCCGCTCGTCTTGCTGCACAGCGTATTGTCGAGGCTGGTCTTGCTGGTGCCGCCGGTGGAGAGATCGAGTTCATGCCTGCGCGCGTTCTCTTTCAAGACTTTACCGGTGTCCCTGTATTTGTTGATTTCGCTGCCATGCGAGATGCAGCTGCTGATCGAGGCGGAGATCCACAGTGCATCAATCCTCAGATTCCCTGTACGCTCGTTGTTGACCACTCGGTTGCTGCCGACGTTGTTTCCTGTTCTGCTGCTGCTCGTGAAAATGCTCGTATTGAAGCTGAACGTAATGCAGAGCGCTTTGCCTTCCTTAAGTGGAGTGCCGAGAGCTTTGACAACGTACAGATTGTTCCGCCTGGGGCTGGCATTTGCCATCAGCTTAATATCGAGCGTTTTTGCACGGTCGTTTGCACTACGGGCGAGCATGATGCCCCTGTTGTTTATTTTGATACGCTTGTTGGCACCGATTCTCACACCACCACCGCCAATGGCATGGGTGTGCTTGGCTGGGGCGTTGGTGGTATTGAGGCTGAGGCCGCCGCATTGGGCCAGCCCATCACAATGCTTGTTCCAACTGTTGTAGGCGTGCATTTAACTGGAAAGCTGCGTCCGGGCGTTTGCGCCATGGATCTGGCCCTGACTTTTGCTGAGCGCCTGCGCAAGCTTGGTGTTGTGGGTAAGCTTGTTGAGTGCTTTGGTGAGGGTGTCTCTACGCTTTCAGCCACACAGCGCGCCACTATTGCCAACATGACGCCGGAGTATGGTTGTACCTCTACGCTGTTCCCTGTTGATGGGAAGACGCTCGCACAACTTGAGCTTTCTGGGCATGATGCCGCTGAGATTGATCTCGTACGTGCTTATCTTGATGCGCAAGGCATGGCAATTAGCTCAGCCTCTAACAATGAGGGCATTATCTACTCTGATGTTGTTGAGATTGATCTTTCGCAGATCGAACCATCTCTTGCTGGCCCCTCTCGTCCACACAACCGTGTAGTTGTTTCTGAGCTGCGCAATCGATTCCGTGAAGCTCTTTCCGGCCATGGTCGTGCTCCTGAGAGTGAGTATCGCTGCGTTACGTTTGGTGACACTGAGTTCAATCTCACACATGGTGCGCTTGCCATTGCTGCTGTTACAAGCTGCACAACGGCAACAGATCCAGCCATGATGATCGCTGCTGGTCTTGTTGCTCAACGCGCTCGCGAGCTAGGCTGTACGCCCTTACCATACGTGAAAAAGGTTTTGGCTCCTGGTTCCCACAGCACAACGGAGATTCTTGAGCGCGCGGGTTTGCTTGAGCCTCTTGCTGACATGGGTTTTTCTGTGTGTGGCTGGGGATGCATGAGCTGCATTGGCAACTCTGGTCCGCTTTTTGACGCTATGCACGATATTGCTGGCGATCTTGAACTTACCAGCATCCTGTCAGGTAATCGCAACTTTGATGGTCGTATTAGCCCTGATGTTGCTCAAAACTACCTTGCATCTCCAGCCTTTGTGGTTGCCTATTCACTCGCAGGTACGCTTGATATCGACCTTTCCACACAGCCTCTCTGCATCACTGCCACAGGTCCGGTCTATTTGTCTGACCTTTTGCCCGAGGAATCTGAAGTACATGCTTTGCTTCAGCAGGTAGTCTCCGCTGATGTGTTTGAAAAGACGGGGCGTGACCTCTTCTCCGGAGACGAATACTGGCGTGCTCTTGAGGCCACTCCTGCTTCTACGTTTGCATGGGATGCATCTTCTACGTATGTGCGCCGTCCTCCGTACTTTGAAGCCGATTGCCCGGGTAAGACCTTCTCACTGTCTGGTGCGCGTGCCTTGGCTAATCTTGGTGACTTTGTTACCACCGATCACCTTTCTCCTGCGGGCGCCATTGCTGATGACTCACCTGCCGCTTGCTACCTCAATGAGCACGGAATTTCTGAGTGTGATTTCAACACGTATGGCAGCCGTCGCGGTAATCATGAGGTCATGATGCGTGGATGTCTTGCTAATGTGAAGCTCGTCAATAAGCTCGCCGAAGGTAAGGTTGGCGGCTATACCTGGGATCACTGGAGTGACAGTGTCTCTACTATTTTTGAGGTCTCGCAGCAGGCTGTCACGCATAAGGTGCCGCTGGTTATTCTTGCCGGAAAGATGTATGGATCCGGCTCTTCACGTGACTGGGCTGCTAAAGCTCCGCAGCTCTTGGGCGTGCGCGCTGTAATTGCGCAGAGCTTTGAGCGTATCCATCGTTCTAATCTCGTTGGTATGGGAATCCTGCCGCTTCAGTTCCACGATGGCGATAACGCCGAGACCTTAGGGCTTACTGGTCATGAGGTCTTTGACATTGCTCCCGTGGATTTTTCGCAGGGTTTGCCTAATCCGGCGTATGCTCAGGTTGTTGCTCATCGCCAAGATGGCACTACTGTGTCGTTTGAGTGCGAGGTGCGCGTTGACACGCCAACGGAGGGGGAGTACTTCACCGCTGGCGGAATTCTGCCGTATGTCCTTGACGGGCTTATGTCCTAGGTTCGTCGTTATCCCCGAATTCGAGGTATTGCGTGATCTGCCCGAACTGCTTAAAGACAATTGAGGACAATTCAACGTTCTGCCCTCACTGCCATGCCTACGTGGGAAGTTCGGTGTCTGGATCGGCAGGGGAGTTTGTATTTTGCGACGGATGTGGCGCACGACTTTCTATGCGTGATCGTACGTGCCCCAAGTGCGGACGTCCTGCCCCAGGCATTCTTTCTACGCAATCCGCTTCTTCAGATCTTGCTGCAGGTCGTACGGCAAGTTTTCCGCGGCTTGCTCAGGATGCGGGGACAGAACAGCCTGCACAACAGGCTTCCGTTGCACAGGTAATCAACGACTCCTTTGACCCTGCTGTCACCTCTGTCCTGCGTGCTTCCGATATTGAGAAGCGCGCACGTCAGACGTCTGCGCAGTCGTTTGAGGGTGATCCCTATCATAAGGAGCGCCGCTCATATAAGGGCGTCATTATTGCCCTTGTTCTCGTAGCTCTTGTTGGTGGATTTGCCTATTTTGTCGTCAAGGATCCGCTTAATGTAATGCCAGGCTTTATAGCTTCCTTTGAGCAATCTGCCAAGGAGATGTTCCCCAGTCGTCAGGTTGCAGAACAATCCTCAGATACCACCGATACACAACAGACTGATTCTACTGAGGATGATTCTGCCGATACTTCTAATACTTCTCCGCTGACTGACGAAGAACTGTTCACTAAGCTCACTACGATTTATCAGCAGATTGTCGATTATGGTGACGGTGATCACTTTGGCGAGTGTGTCGATGCGTTCAACGCTTTTTGCATTGCATCTTCTTATGATGATCGAGTAAGCGCTTCGGCTTCTGCTTATGCACTAAGGGATTCCATTCAGCAGACTATTGATGAGATTACCGCTTTGAGCCTGCGTGTGCCGGTTGGCAGCGCCTATACCGAGGACGTTGACCATATGAGCCAGCTTGCAGGCTGGATGTATGGCAGGATTGACGCCATCTGTAAGTCTTGGGATGCGTCGCTGTCCTATCAGGATGGCGAATATCCCAACCAGCATCAAGACGAAATATTGACCCCCATGCGCGATGCTGGTACCAACGATTACGATTCCTATAAAGCGTACATTGATGTTTGGGAACCGCAGCAAAAATAAGCTTTTTGAGCATGCCGAATTCGTGAACCCGCGGGGTTATTGCTAAACTGTTTAGGATTCTACGATTTTCTTCCGTATTGGGGAGCTGGTATGTTCGGAATAGATTTGTATACGCCCGAGTACAAGCTGGCAGGCGACGAGGTTGCAGTTATTGAGACCTCGCGTGGCACGATTACTGTTGAGTTGGATGCCGCAGGTGCTCCCATTCACGTTGCTAACTTCTGCGAGCTTTCTACCATGGGCTTCTATGATGGTTTGAAGTTTCACCGCTATGTTCCTGGTTTTGTTATTCAGGGTGGAGATCCTAATACGCGCAATATGAGCGGAGCTGATGTTGCGCGTGGTCTTGAGGGCCCAGATGGCGTTCCTGGTACCGGCGGTCCTGGCTATCACATCAAGGGCGAGTTCAACACCAACCCTAACAACAGCCACGAGGATGGTGCTCTTGCCATGGCTCGTTCTATGAACCCTGATTCTGCTGGTTCGCAGTTCTATTTCTGCCTTGGTCCTCAGCATAGCCTCGATTCTGGTTATACCGTTTTTGGTCAAACCATCGAGGGCAAAGATGTTATTGCACAGCTTCGCGCGGGCGACGAGATCGTTCACGTGGATATCGTTCATAAGGAGCAGTAGTGAATCCTCAGTATATGGATCAGGCGCGTGCTGCATATCGCGCCGGCGATTTTTCTGTCGCATCAAGTATGTTCCTTGCAGCCAAGGAGCCTGGTGAGGTCTGTGGCGAGGCTGATCACCTGCGTGGCAACTGCCTTATGAGGCTTGGCTTATATGCAGATGCTGCCAATGCGTATGCTGCTGCACTTGCCGACACCGCCTATGGTAAGCAAGGTGCAATTCTCACCAACCAGGGTAAGGCTCTCGCAGCTTCTGGCGACTGCAATGGTGCTGCTCAGGCTTTCTCTGCGGCTACCCGCGATGCGTCGTACGGCACGCCGTATAAGGCATATCTTGGCCTTGGCAATGCTCTTCTTGCGCTTGGTAATGTAACGGATGCTGGCGTGGCGTTCCGTTCTGCCGCCATAGATGGCACTAACCCCGCTCCTGCAGGCGCTTTGGCAAGCCTCGGTTCTTGCTTCTTAAAGCTTGGTCGTCCCGCAGACGCAGTTGAGGCGTATCGCACAGCTCTTGATTACGCTGGTCCTCACGATGATGAGCGCGTCTTCAATGCTGGTCTTGGCGAGGCTCTGGCTGCAAATGGTAAGATTTCTGACGCTGCCGATGCTTTCCAGAGTGCCGTGTCTGATGGCCTTTATCAGCTAACTGCAGATCAGCAGGCTGCTTATGACCGTGTTCAGGATGCTCTGTCTGCACAAAATTCCATGACTCCCGCTGGTACGGCAGCCATGTCTGTTGATGACCCGCTGGATCCTCTGGGCAAGTCCGGTGCCTTTATGCCCGATCCTTCTGATACAGGCTTCTTTACACTGAGTGAGTCTGAGATGATTCAGCAGGATCGCCAGGAAAAGAAGGTTCGTCGTAAGAAGCGCCATACGGGTCGTAAGGTGTTCATTATTATCTTGATTCTGCTGCTTCTCGCTGTTGGTGGCGTTGGCTTTGCTTATACGCGTGGTCTTGGTTTCCCCTCGCAGGAGTCTGCTATTACGGGTTTGTTTCAGGCTGTAACCGATGGCTCTGATGCTTCCGCATACCTTTCTGCTTCGCTTTCTGAGGATGCTAAGTCTGCAATTCTGTCTTCGCTTCCTACGGGCGCCACGCCTTCCATTACCTCTATGGATCAGAACATGACTTCTTCCACGGCAGAAGTTTCTGTTCAGCTTTCCATGGGCGGCACTGTTACCTATCGCGTTGAGTTTGATCGTTCTTCTAACCACATTGGTTGGACCGTCAAGTCTATTGCTGGCGATTATGGCACTGCTGGTACCGGTGCATCCGCAACGGGTGAGAGCACGGTTTCTACTGATGATTCTGCTGCTGCTAGCGCAGATGCATCAACGGACGATGCGTCGGCTGATACGGCAACAGATACGACTTCCGATCAGAGCGACTCCGACCAATCTGCAACAGATGGAAGTGCTGACGGAACAACCGAGGACACTTCTTCTGACTCTGCTCAGTAGTCGAGTCAATATGTTCTTTTCGACGGAGGTGCCTCGGCGCCTCCGTTTTGTTCCTTGTGGCGTAAACTTCTGACATACCTCATTTGCTTATGCCACTCCGGCGATTACCTTTGGAGCCGATTTGTTTTCTTTCATGGACATGTTCTTTGGCCAGTATGGGGGAGACCTCGCCATCGACCTAGGCACGGCCAATACTCTGGTTTCCGTGCGCGGAAAAGGTATCGTAATTCGCGAGCCTTCTGTTGTTGCTATCGATAAAAATGATGAGCGTATTTTGGCTGTGGGTATCGAAGCTAAGCGTATGCTTGGACGAACCCCAGGCAATATCGTTGCTGTACGCCCTCTGAAAGATGGTGTTATCGCAGACTTTGATGTAACCGAGGCCATGCTTCGGTACTTCATCGATAAGGCCAGCGAAAAGCGTTATCCCTGGACTCCGCGTCCTCGTGTTGTCGTTTGTGTTCCTTCTGGCGTTACCAGCGTTGAGAAGCGTGCTGTTTTTGAAGCAACCATTTCTGCTGGTGCTCGTCAGGCATACCTTATTGAGGAGCCAATGGCTGCAGCCATTGGTGCAGATTTGCCTGTTGAAGAGCCTACCGGTTCGATGGTTGTAGATATTGGTGGTGGCACGACCGAGGTTGCTGTTATTGCCATGGGCGGCATTGTGGTCTCCCAGTCTATTCGCATTGCTGGTGATGAATTTGACCAGGCAATTCTTAACCACGTTCGTGATGCGTATAACCTAGCAATTGGTGAGCGCACAGCTGAGGACATCAAGATTAAGGTGGGCTCTGCAGTCCCCCTAAAGGATGAGCTTGACGTTGAGGTTAACGGCCGAGACGTCCTTAGCGGTCTGCCTAAGACGGTGCGTATTGAGAGCGAAGAGATTCGTCGTGCTCTTAACAGGCCGCTCGATGAGATGACCAAGGCCGTTAAGGATGCCCTTGATGCTACGCCGCCCGATCTTTCGAGCGACTTGATGTATTACGGCATTCTGCTTACTGGTGGTGGCGCCATGCTGCGCGGGCTCGATGTGCGTCTGCGCGACGAAACAGGCGTTGCTGTTAATGTGAGCCCAACAGCTCTTGATAACGTGGTAAATGGCTGTGCTCGTGTTCTTGAGGCTAACGCCTTTGATGGCGGCTTCGTTCAGAGCAACGCATAACCAATCCTTTTGTGAGGTCTCTGTTGCCGCGCTCTAATGGGTTTTCGCCACATCTGAATACGAAAAAACAATCAACGGGGATTCGCCCGTTGATTGTTTTCTGCCTGATTTCGCTTCTACTCCTTACCTTCTATATTCGCGAAGGCGAGGAAGGCCCTGTCCACAGCATTCGTTCAGGTGTATCCATTGTTGCTACACCAATCCGAATGGCTGGTGCGCTTGTAGTTACTCCTTTTAATGCTTTGGGTAACGTTGTGGGCAACCTTACAACCTCGCAGGAGACTCTCTCTGAGCTTAAACAGGAAAACGCTGATTTGACTGCTCAGGTGGCTGAGCTCTCTGAGGCAAAAAAGACGGCCGAGCGCTTAGAGTCCCTGGTTGGTCTTCAATCAACCTACAACCTTACCTCCACGGCAGCTCGCATCATCGGTAGCTCTTCGGATGCCTGGTCTCGTACAGTTACTATCGACAAGGGTTCTGCTTCGGGTTTTGCTGTTGGCATGGCAGTGTGCAACTCTGACGGCGTTATTGGACAAATTGTTGAGGTATCTGCAACAACATCAACGGTTCAGCTCGCAACCGACGAGGGATCTGGCATTTCCGCCATGGTTCAGAGCACTCGCGCGCAAGGAATGCTTCGTGGTCAAGCAGATGGAACACTGCGGCTTTCCTATGTTTCCACCGATTATGACGTTGCAGTGGGCGATATTGTAATTACATCTGGTATTGGCGGCGTATTTCCCAAGGGCTTGCCGCTGGGGACGGTTTCCTCGGTAGAGAAGTCTGACAACGATGTGTACTATACCATTGTTGTTCGCGCTCAATCTACGGCCGAGAATAACGAGGAAGTCCTTGTGATTACATCGTTGAACTCAGATCAGATTGCAAGTGATGATGACGTTGCTTCTGCCAATGCAGCTTCTCAGTCGTCGTCTACCAACACGTCTAGTTCTTCTACGAGTAATTCATCCTCAAAGAACTCCTCGGATGACTCATCTTCCTCTGATTCTTCTGATGACTCATCCGATTCTTCTGACTCTACTGATTAAAGGGGGCGACACATGAAAATTAAGGACAGTAGCCGTTCAAACAAGGTTGCCGGCATTATCAGTATCGTTGCCCTTGTTCTTCAGATTGCCCTTGCTCCGCAAATTGAAATCTGTGGCGGTCGGATTAACTTTACGCTCGCTCTAGCTGTACTTTATGCTCTCTCGGGCGATACGCACCGCGCCACTGTCGCTGGTTTTCTTTGTGGTCTTGCATACGACTTAACTGCTGCCGTCCCGGTTGGCCTGATGGCTCTCTTACTAACCATTACGGGATTTTTTGGAAGCAGTTTCTTTCATGGGGTGCAGATTGGCTTAAACACTGCAGCTGTTCGTTGCGCTGCAATCATGATTTTTGCAGTTAATGTTGTTTATGGCATCTTGCTCTTTTTCATGGGTGTTCAAACCGATTTTTTCTGGGCGGTTTTTGGCCATGGAGTCTCTACTTCGGTCTTGACCCTTCTTATTACCTTGGTTTTCTTGTTTATTTCGTCCACTGCTACACCGCAAACAACATTTACCGCGCGTTCGAAGGGCACGCGGTATAAGTCGCTTCGATAGGGCGCTCTCTCTATGGACGCCAAGCTTATTGTTATAGTCGCCGGCGCGATTCTTGTTGTGGCCATTGTGGTGGCCTTGATTTTGATGCGCCGAAACCCCAATCGCTTTATTTTTGACACAGTAGATGGTACCCGTCCGCGTGCTACCGAAGGCGAAGGCAATACGCCTCAACTTGCTTTCAAGACTCGTTTCACCTTGCTTACTGCTGGTGTTGGAGCTGTTTTTGCTGCGATTTTTGCAAAGCTATGGAGCATGCAGATGGTGTCTTCGGACTACTATGAGCAGCTTTCGGTTAATAACCAAACCAGGACAGTTACCACTCCGGCTCCTCGTGGTCGAATTCTTGACCGTAATGGCACGCCACTTGTGACTAATCGTGGTTGCCTCACTGTTTCTGCGTATAGAAGCCTTGCGGATGACACCCTGACCGTGCGCCATCTCGCCAATGTCCTAGGCATGCCCTACGTTGCTGTTCGTCGCAACATTCAAGATTACAATCAGAGCGCTCAGAGCCTGCACAGTGTTGCTACCGATGTTCGTCTTTCTACAGTCGCATATCTTCAAGAGCACGCTGCTTTGTTTGATGGTGTTGAAGTTCTTGAGCGCACCGAACGCGTCTATCCTTATGGGGAGCTAGCTGCCCACATTCTTGGATATACCGGCACTATTACCTCAGAACAGCTCCAGGCACAAAGTAGTTCCGACGACGAAGACGATTCTGATACATCAAGCACTGCGGGAACCATCGATTATCAATCGGGCGATATCGTTGGCCAGACGGGTGTTGAATTGCAATACGAGCATCTATTGCAAGGCATTCGCGGAGAGCAGACCGTTCAAGTTAATGCCGCGGGCACTGTTACCAGTCGAGCAGATGCTGTTCCTGCGGAGCCAGGCAGTGATATCAAACTCACGCTTGATCTTACGATTCAGCAGGCATGCGAAGATGGTCTACAACACGCCATGAACGTGGCCAAGCAGTATGGGCATACAAAGGCTACCAAGGGCGCCTGTATTTGTTTGGACTGCACGAATGGCGAAATTTTAGGTATGGCGAGTGCCCCCAAGTATGATCCCTCGGTATTTATCGGCGGCATTTCTACCGATATGTGGAATCAGCTGAATAGTGAAGATAATGGCAGTCCTATGGTTAACCGCGCGATAGGCGGTCAGTATATGTCTGCTTCTACCATCAAGCCGTTTTCTGCTCTTGCTGGTATACGTTACGGAGTTTATTCAGAGAATCAGACTACCAACTGTACGGGTTGGTGGACAGGCTTTGGCGAGACAGATGGTAAATGGTGCTGGTACCACAGTGGTCATGGCGTTATGAATCTGCGCTCCGGTATTGTTAACTCCTGTGACCCGGTTTTTTATGACGTGGGCAAGGCTTTTTATTCCAGCAAAGATAACCCCGAAGGTCTACAGGAGATGTTTAGAAGTTGGGGCTTTGGCTCTAAGACGGGCATCGACCTGGTAGGTGAGGCATCTGGACGTGTGCCCGATGCTGCCTGGAAAGAGGAGTATTTCTCTAGCTGGAGCGAGAGCGATCGTACATGGAATGGTGGCGATATGACCAATATCGCCATTGGACAGGGTGATATCCTCGTTACTCCTCTGCAGATAGCTTGCGGTTATGCCGGCCTTGCAAACGGAGGCAAGGAGTTTGTTCCGCATGTGTTTCTCTCTGCTGTTTCTCGTGATGGAGAGGGAGATGCGGTCACCTTTGAGCCTAAGGAGCGCCTAACGGGCGACTTTAGCAAGGACTCGGATATTGACCTGATACATAGCGCCCTTCATGGCGTTATTTACGAAGAATCAGCCAGTCAAGCGGCTCACTTTACAAATCTTAGCGTTAACGTTGCAGGCAAATCTGGTACAGGCCAAAAGTCTGGCGAGGATGATTATTCGTGGTTTGTGGTTTATGCGCCCGCAGATGATCCCAAGTATGTTGTTGTATCTCTGGTAGAGCAAGGCGGTTATGGTTCCACAGCTTCCTTGTATGCCGTGCGAGATGTACTTGGTGCAATCTATGGCGACGAGGACACTGCCGAGACAACCGAAGGCGAAGCAAGCAGATAGGAGGGGAGACCCATGGCTCAAACAACAACCACCGCTGATGCACTTAAGCGTGTTAACAAGCGCTTGGGGCAGGCTCGTGGATCTTTGCGTCAGCGCGTTAATCTCCCTGTGTTGTTGGCGGCTGCAGCTCTTATTTGTTTTGGCGTGCTCATTATCTGGACGGCATCGCTTTCTATTTCTGCTGCTTCTTTCCCACGTCATCTGCTAGGCATTGGCCTTGGCACGATTCTTGCGTTCTTTTGCTGGCGTTGTGATTTTCGCTTCCTAACTAATTTCACCACAGCGCTTATGGTGATTGACGTTGCGGTGATTTTTCTCCCGTACGTGCCGTTTCTTTCTTACAACGCAAAAGGTATGACGGGATGGATTCAGATTCCGCTCATCAATCTAACCTTTCAGCCTGTTGAGCTTGCAAAAATTCTGACCGTTTTTGTCATCGCTGCGTTAGGTGCCCAATACAATGGCCGCATTGATACGGTGCGTAATTATGTAAAGCTTTGCGCGATGCTTGCCTTACCCTTTACCTGCATTGTTATTGCAGGCGACTTGGGTAGCGGTCTTGTTGTTTTTATTGCTGGTGCCATCATAATTATGATGAGTGGTGCACGTCGAGAATGGGTTTTATCAACCATTGCCATTCTTATTGCCTTTGTAGCCATTCTGCTTGCCGCAGATTCATTGATAGATGGTTTGTTGGGGCGCGATGTTCTGATCAAGGACTACCAGATGAAGCGCCTCCTGGTGTTTTTGGACCCTTCATCTGATACTACGGGCTCTGGCTACAACCTTATGCAGTCTATGATTGCTGTTGGTTCAGGTGGATTTTTTGGCAAAGGCATCGGTAATGCTACGCAGTCTGCATCGGGCTTTTTGCCTGAAGCTCATACCGACTTTGTATTTGCTTTGATGTCCGAAGAGTTTGGCTTTGCGGGTGCTGCGGTGCTGCTTGCCTGCTTTGCTTTGCTGATTTTTTCTACCATACGAGTTGCTTACAAGAGTGATTCACTGTTCTTAAGACTGGTAACAGTGGGCATTGTTGGTATTTGGACATTTCAGGTACTAGAAAACGTTGGCATGTGTATTGGACTCATGCCCATTACGGGTATTCCACTGCCGTTTATTAGCTTTGGCTCAAGTTCAATGCTCATGCAGATGGCTAATGTGGGTATCGTACAATCCGTATGGAGACATCGTTCTAAAGCAATGTAGAAAGAGGCACTCATGCGTATTCCGCTGAATAAGATTGCAGATACCGCGAAGCTTGGGGCGGCAACCTTGAGACAGTCTGACGAGCCGGTGCGTATCTCTGTGTTCGTTGACGATTCCGCCACGCCGTTTTTGATTCAAACTCTTCGCGATGCTTTGGTTCCTCAGACCACATCTGCCATTGTTCGCGTTGTCCACTTAAAAGATGCACAAGATGTCTTTGCTAAAGAGACCGATGTCTCAATTGTTCTTTCTTGTGGTTCGGACAATCTTCAAGAATCGGTTCAGCAGGTCGTTATTGCTGGTGCGCCAACGGTGGTACTAGCAGAGTCGAGCGTTGAGGTGCCTTTTATTACCGCGGACACTCGTATGCTGGGTCTTATTGCATCAACCGATGCCACCAATCTACTTGAGTCACTTGCTCGTTGGATTCTTGATAGAACGGAGAAAGAGACTGCCTTTGCGGCTAATTTCCCATTTATGCGCACGGCTACAGCAAATCGAACCATTGTTCAGACGTCATTTGCAAACATGGCAACAGGCGCTTTGGTATTTATTCCTGGAGCCGACTATCCCGTTATGGCGGCAGCCCAGGTAGGAATGATGATCGAGCTTGCCTCTATGTATGGCAAACCAATGCGTCCAGAGCGTGGTTATGAGGTGGCTGGTGTTCTGGCTTCTGGCCTTGCCTTGCGTTCAATCACGCGACTTGCCTGTAAAGGAGCAGGTAAATGGGGCTTTGCTGTTAAGGCTTTAATGGGTGCGGGCGGTACATTTGCTATGGGCCGAGCTCTCTGTGCGCTCTACGAGCACGATGTCGATTATGGCCGTGCTAATGAAGTGGTAGCTACGGTAGCCTCAGCTGCGCGCGGTGCAGCCACACAAGTTGCTTCAGCTGTTGATGCTGTTCGTCCTGCTGCGTAAGGAGTTTCGTGCGTCCTGTATACGAAGATCGTTTTCGCGAACTTGAGCCGCTGCTCGCACGCGTAGAAAAGCCGAGCCGCTATATCAATCATGAATGGGGAACGCTTAGTTCGCCCAATGCAGATTATCGCGCCTGTCTAATCTATCCCGATGTTTATGAGGTTGGACTTCCTAACCAGGGACTAGCCATTCTCTATTCAATTCTGAATAAACAAGAGGGCATTTCTTGTGAGCGCGCCTATCTTCCGTGGATCGACATGGCTGATGCTATGCGCGAGGCAGGCGTGCCGCTTCTATCTCTCGAAGGGGCAGCTCCGCTCGCTTCGTTTGATGTTGTGGGATTTCATATCCCCCACGAGATGGCCTGTACCAACTATCCTGAGGCCTTAGATCTTGCGGGAATTCCTTTGCTTTCAGAGGAGCGTGGCGAAGATGACCCCATCGTTATTGCAGGCGGCCCTTCGGTCTACAATCCAGAACCAGTTGCAGCCTTTTTTGATGCAATTCTTATTGGTGAGGGTGAGGAATCAATTGTTGAGGTCTGTCGCACGCATCAACATATGCGTGATGCAGGTGCTTCTCGTTTAGAAATTTTACGTGCGCTTGCCAAGGTTCCCGGCACCTACGTTCCGTCTTTATACGAAGTCTCCTTTGACGAGGCCTGTACCGAGCATGGATATACCGTGCCTAAAGCAGGGGAGGATGTGCCTCCTGTTGTATATAAGCGCGTAATCGAAGACTTTTCTGCAACTAACCCTGTCCCACAGTCTGTAATTCCCTATGCACAGCTTGTGCACGATCGTCTCTCTGTCGAAATTTTACGTGGCTGCGCTCGCGGGTGTCGTTTTTGCCAAGCTGGCATAACGTATCGCCCTGTGCGTGAGCGTACACCAGACCAGATTGTCTCTGCTGTTGTTAGTGGACTTGAGACTACCGGCTACAACGAAGTCTCACTCACATCGCTGTCTACAACAGATCACTCGTGCTGCTCGCAAATTCTTTCGCGTCTCAATAGACGCCTTGCGGACACTGGTATTAGAGTTTCTATTCCTTCGCAGCGCCTTGATTCGTTTGGTGTAGACATGGCTCTGCAGGTCGCAGGCGAAAAGAAGGGTGGTCTGACGTTTGCGCCTGAGGCCGGAAGCCAGCGCATGCGTGACGTCATCAACAAGAATGTAACCGAGGAAGATCTTGAGCGTGCCACTCGTGCTGCCTTTGAGGCTGGCTGGCGGCGCGTAAAGTTGTATTTCATGATGGGCCTGCCAGGAGAGCAAGACAGCGATATTGTTGCCATTGCAAATCTTGCCGACAAAACCTATGAGCTTGCTCGTGAGGTTGTTCCCAAATCACAACGAGGCAATGTCTCCGTTTCTATTTCTTGCTCGGTATTTATTCCTAAGGCTCAAACGCCATTCCAGTGGTGTGCGCAAACTCCTGACGAAGAAGTTAAACGCCGCCAGCATCTACTGCTGTCTAGTGTTCGCAATCGTGCTGTGCGCGTCCACTACCACGATGCTGATACATCCTTGCTTGAAGCCGTGCTTTCTCGTGGTGGCCGCGATATTACTCCGTTGATTATCGGAGCCTGGAAGCGTGGGGCACGCTTTGATGCCTGGACCGAGCAATTTGATCTTAAACGCTGGGAAGACGCGGCTGCAGAGTTAGGAATAGACCTTCGCATGGTTGCCTCAACACCGTTTGATCTTGATGCGCGCTTGCCCTGGGAGCATGTTAGCCCTGGTATTTCACGCGGCTACCTCTTGCGTGAGTATCGTAAATCGTTGGCAGGGGAGACCACACCCGATTGCACGCGCGCTTCGTGTACGGGATGTGGAATCTGTCCCACAATTCATGCTAAGAATGTATTGGTAGGTGAGCGTGGATGAGTGATCCCAATGCACAAGCTCTCTTTCGCTTACGTGTCCGCTATGTAAAGCAGGGAAGGCTTGCCTACTTAGGCCATTTGGAGGTACTTCAAACCATAGAGCGCATCGTGCGCCGTGCGGGCTTGCCGTTTGCTGTAACACAGGGATTTTCTCCGCATATGCGCCTAGGCGTTACGTCTGCACTGCCGGTAGGAACAAGTTCTATTTGCGAGTGGTATGACCTATTTCTTACCGAGCTCGTTCCAGCCGCTCTTGCTTTTGAGCGCTTGAAAGCAGCTTCTCCTACAGATTTGGCTCCTACTCTTTGTTCCTATATTGATGTAAAGGCTCCCGCTCTTACGGCTCAAATCACGCGTAATGGTTATGGCATCGATTTGACACCTCGTGTTGATTTTGACGTTACGGCCCATTCTGTTTCTGTAGTAATTCGAGAGCTTATGGATGCTCAAGTTATCGAATACGAGCGCGGACGCAAGCATAAATCTCTCGATTTGGCATCAACGTTAGTATCGTTTGAAGCCCGGGATATTCCAGGACATGGTGTCCGCTTAGAGCTTGATACTCGTATTTCAAACGATGGCGCCCTGCGCCCTGAGATTCTTCTTGCTGCGCTTGATCGTAAACTTGTGGGTGGCACCTATGCTGCTTCACCTATTGTATCTACTGGTGTGCAAGATTTGATTTCTCTTGAGCGTTATGCAGTTTGTCGCATTTCGCAGCACGGCGAGGACGAAAACGCTACACTGTTACCCGTTTTAGAGGTTGCTGATGTTTCGTCCAGACCCGTCACGGCAACGAGTGTGCCGTACTTGTGAATTAGCAGGGAAAACTTTCTTCTGATTCGTTGACGGGTGCATACGCACCTGTTACCATATTCGGCTGTTGCACTAACTGATGCATGAAGGGCAAGATAATGTACGCAATCGTTTCAACCGGCGGCAAGCAGTATAAGGTCGCCACCGATGATATTCTGAACGTCGAGAAGATCGACGGCGAGGTTGGCGCTAAGGTCACCCTCCCGGTTCTCTTCCTCAACGATGGTAAGAAGATCATCACTGATCCTGCCAAGCTTGAGAAGGCTAAGGTCACTGCTGAGATCGTCGAGCAGTTCAAGGGCGAGAAGCAGCTCGTCTTCAAGTTCCACAAGCGTAAGCGCTATCGTCGTCTCAAGGGTCACCGTCAGCAGCTTACCCGTCTGAAGATTACTAAGATTCAGGCTACTTCGCGCGCTCGTAAGGCTGCCACCACTGAGGACGCCGTTGAGGCTCCTGCAGCTGAGTAACATCGCACCGAGAACTGTAGAAAGTAGGTAATAGACATGGCACACAAAAAAGGTCTTGGCTCGTCTCGTAACGGCCGTGACTCTCACGCTCAGCGTCTGGGCTGCAAGCGCTTTGGTGGTCAGACCGTAACCACCGGTACTATCCTCGTTCGTCAGCGTGGCACGCACATTCACCCGGGTGTCAACGTTGGTCGTGGCAAGGATGATACGCTGTTTGCTCTCGTTGACGGCACTGTTGAGTACACGCATGGCACAAAGCATCGCGTAAACGTACTTCCGCTTGCCAACGCTTAAAGCCCCTTCATTCAAGCATCTTCGAGAGACCCTTGGCCACCTTTGGCTTAGGGTCTCTCTTTTATGAAAGGTATGTCGATGTCCCAGTTCACCGATATCTGCCGCATCAACGTAAAAGGTGGAGATGGCGGCGCAGGCTGCATGTCATTTCGCCGCGAGGCATATGTGCCCAAGGGTGGTCCAGATGGCGGAGATGGTGGACACGGTGGAAACGTCGTCATTCAGGCCACCGCGCAGCTTTCTTCTTTGGTCGACTACCGCTTTAAGCATCATTTCCGTGCCGAACGAGGCACGCATGGGCAGGGTGCTCGCCGTGATGGTAAATGCGGTGAGGATCTAATCCTTAAAGTTCCCATGGGTACCGTAGTACGCGAGCTTGATGCCGAGACCCAGGAAGTTCTTTACGACATTGCCGATCTTACGCACGACGGTGAACATGTTGTAGTTGCTCCGGGTGGCACGGGCGGCCGAGGCAATACGCATTTTGTAACATCAACTAGAAGGGCTCCTGCTTTTGCTGAAAAGGGAGAGCCTGCAGAAGAGCATTGGATTGAGCTTGAGATGAAGCTTATGGCTGATGCTGCTTTAGTTGGTATGCCAAGTGTTGGTAAATCTTCTCTGATTGCTCGTATGTCAGCCGCTCGTCCCAAGATCGCGGACTATCCGTTTACGACCTTGATTCCCAACTTGGGTATGGTTCGTGCTGGTGACTACTCGTATGTAGTTGCAGACGTTCCTGGTCTTATTGAGGGTGCAAGCGACGGTCGTGGCTTGGGTCATCAATTCTTGCGTCATATCGAGCGCACAGCTCTTATCTTGCATGTTATTGATATTACTGGTGGCTTTGAGGATAGAGATCCTCTCGAGGACTATCGCGTCATTAATGAAGAGCTGCGAGCCTATGCTTCTGAGCTTGCTGATCGTCCACAGATTGTGGTTGCCAACAAGTGTGATGCAAGTGGTATGGCAGATCGTTTGGCTGAGCTTCGTAAGCTTGCAACCGAAGATGGCCATGCGTTTTTTGCCGTATCCGCACTCACCGGAGCTGGCCTCAACTCTTTGATGCTTGCAGTAGGCGAACAGGTTTCTAAGCTTCGACAGGAGCTCGCCGATTCTTCTGCCGATGAGAATGTAGACATCGAGCAATGGGAGCGTGCTCGTAAGGAGCGCGACCGTCGCTTTACCGTGGTACCCGAAGGCGCTGGCATTTGGCGTGTTTTGGGTCGTGGTATCGAGCGCATGTGCGTTCAGACTGATTGGGAAAACGAGGAAGCGGTTATCTACTTACAGCATCGTCTCTCTCGCATTGGTGTAGACGAAGCCCTTGAAAAGGCTGGCTGCCGTGCTGGAGACGAAGTTCGCATTACAGGCTATTCCTTTGCTTATGAAGGTGCAGAGGACGATTTTGACGAGCTTGACGAAACCGACCTCGAGAATCCTGTAGAGGATGAATAACGTGGACGGACGCCCTCATCTGCCGGAGCTCGGTGTAGACCCAAATCGTGAGTATAGGCTTGGCATCATGGGTGGAACCTTTGATCCCATTCACTATGGACACCTGGTTACTGCAGAGCAGGCTCGTGAGGCATTAGGGCTCGACTTAGTACTGTTTATGCCGGCCGGATCTCCTGCATTTAAGCAGGTGAGCGATGTAACAGATGCTGAACACCGCTACGCCATGACGCTTCTTGCTACGGCAGCTAACCGCGCTTTTGATGCTAGTAGGTTTGAGATTGATCGCGCAGGCATTACCTACACCATTGATACACTCGAAGCCTTGCGGGCGTTTTATCCCACCAATGTTAAGCTGTACTTTATTACCGGCGCAGATGCCATCTTGGATATCATGACTTGGCATCATGCAGAGCGCATGGCTGAGCTGGCTACCTTTATTGCTGCTACACGTCCTGGATACGACATTAATCAAGCATGCGAGCGCGTGGAGCGCAGTGGTATTTCATTCGACGTTCGATATATCGAGATTCCTGCTCTAGCCATTAGCTCCACCAATATTCGTGAACGAATTCGAGATGGCAAAAGCGTGCGTTACCTAACTTCTGAGTCTGTGATTGGATACATCACTAAGAATCGGCTCTACAATACCAACGCGCTTGAACGTGTCGATTCTAATCCGCAAGGTAACTAGGAGGTTTTGCGTGTCTGTACAATCCTTGGACACTGACGAACAAAAAGCCGCATATCTCCAGCACATGCGTGAGTTGCTACGCGTACGTATGGAAGAGCAAAAACCCCGGCGCTATCGTCATTCACTTGGGGTTGCCCGCACAGCATCTGAACTTGCGAATGTATACGGAGTGGATTCATTCCAAGCCGAAACTGCTGGTCTTGTGCATGATTGGGATAAAGTTCTGGATGATGCGGAGCTCTTGACGCGTGCAGCTCAATACAAGATTCGCATTGCCGGATCTCCTACGCTTAGCACTCCGCTTTTGCATGGTCCCGTAGCAGCTGTTGAACTACCGCATATCTTTCCCGAGCTTCCGCAAGAGGTCTGGCAGGCTGTTGCGCGCCATACCGTAGGTGCAACAGACATGACGCCACTCGACATGGTTGTTTTTATTGCTGATGCCATTGAGCCTATGCGTCAGGGTGACTACGCCGATGAATTGCGTGCTCTGGTAGGTGAAGTCTCTTTGAAAGATTTGTTCTTCAAGTGTTTTTCTCAAGGGCTTACCTATGTTATTTCTGCTGGTAGATATTTATATCCGACGGCACTTACTATCTATAACTCATATGCCACTGCGTAATTCTCAGAAAGGAATCGCATGACCGAACTCACTAACGAAAGCGCATCCATTGCTGATGCTCAGACTTTTATGGCTACGTCCGAGCGCACCGCAGCATCTCTCTCCACAAACGGAGTTGATGCAGCTGTCGTTGCACGCGTTGCTGCACAGGCTGCCTACGACAAGAAGGCAGAGGATGTCTGTGTTCTAGATCTTTCTGAGCTTTCTGACGTTTGTGACTACTTTGTAATCACGAGTGGCTCCAACAATCGACTTTGCGACGCTGTTGTCGATGAAGTTGAAGAAAAGGTTGCTAAAACCTGTGGTGAGCATCCATTTTCTATTGAAGGCCGTGATGAAAAGAACTGGATTCTCATGGATTACGGTTCGGTCATTGTGCATGTTTTTACGCCCGAGACGCGCGATTTTTATCGCCTTGAGAAGCTTTGGGGAGATGCTCCTCAGCTCGAACTCGACCTTGTGTAAGAGGTTTTACAAACTTTCTGGCGTATCTCTATCCGGATACTTATCTTGACGAACAACGTCTTCGTCAAAGCGCGCTGCACGACCAAACGTGACAGCATCGTGTCCAAATCGCTCTCGTACCTTGTCCATTGTGACCGATAAATTGCGGCGCTCACTTGCCTGGGCGCCGCGTTCATCTAGCTCGCAGAACAAATCAGTTTGGACACCCTCTTTCAGATCAAAATCACTGAGGGCAAGTCCCGCCAATCGCACGTGGGTATCCTTTCCCCACAAGCCTTCAAGCAGCTCAATGGCTATGGGAACAAAAATATTTTCATCATCCGTTGGGTGAGCAAGCTTTCTTTGAGCAGTTTTTGATGACCCCCATGAGTACTTTAGCTTCAAAGTAACTGTTCTTCCAGCAAGCCCTTTCTTGCGCAGGCGAGCTCCTATGGACTCGCCAAGGAGTTGTAAAGCTGCTTTAACATCTGAGATATTAGTTAAATCCTGCGGGAATGTCCGTTCGTTGCTAACCGATTTAATCTCGCGTTCGACGTCGATAGGGGAGACACTACTTTCCTCTTGCCCTTGAGCCCGTAAGCGCATGAGTTCGCTATTGCAACCAAATATAGGCTTGAGTATTGAGTCTGATGCTTGTGCGAGCTGTCCTAAGGTGTATATGCCACAACGCTTCAGCTGAGTTTCTACTGCAGATCCAATACCACTCATTGCACGAACAGGTAGCGGGCTTAGAAAGGAGGGCTCAGTACCAGGAGCTATGACGGTAAGCCCGCGTGGCTTGTCTCGCTCACTCGCTATTTTTGCAATCGTTTTATTAGAACCAAGGCCAATGGAACAGGACACTCCGAGTTCAGACACGCGCTGCGCTATACGCCTACAAATGCTAGCCGGATCTTCCTCTGCAAAGCGTCCTGGTGTTACATCAAAAAACGCTTCGTCAATCGAAACCTGTTCAACAAAGGGAGTTTCGTCTGCAAGTATGGCCATAACCTGTGAGCTGACTTCGCGATACCGTTGGAAATTACCGGGTGTCCAAATTGCGTTGGAACACAAACGTTGCGCTTGCGCAGACGACATAGCGGAACGAACGCCATAGGCGCGTGCCTCGTAAGAAGCGGTGGAAACCACGCCGCGTCGTTCGGCAGAACCACCAACGATTACTGGCTTTCCGCGCCAGTCGGGGTGATCGAGCATTTCAACGCTTGCAAAGAAAGCATCAAGGTCCAAAAGGCCAATAGCGGGCCCTGTCCATGCTCCAAAGAGGGCGCGCATGGCATCTGAAGTCTCGTATGTATGTTCGCGTTTCATGAATTCAGTATAACGTGATTGCCTGCAAAGCCTTGCATTTTGTCAATTCGTGGGTAAGATATGGAAACGCCAACGTTCATATCGAAGAAGTTTCTCTCACGGCTTCACCTGCTCCCGAACTTGGCGTATCATTTCAAATCGTTTGTTTGTTGTTGCAGCCTAGCTGCTTAATTGGAGGAGTTTTCAGTGGCAGTAAAGATCCGCCTCGCTCGTCATGGCTCTAAGAAGCGTCCGTATTATCGCGTAGTCGTCGCCGATTCGCGCAGCCCGCGTGATGGTCGTCTGATCGAGGAGGTCGGCCGCTACAATCCGCTGACCAACCCCAAGACCATTAATCTCGACCTTGAGAAGATTGCCGATTGGCAGACCAAGGGCGCTCAGCTCACCGATGCCGTTGCCGCTCTGGTAAAGGCTGCTAACGAGGGTGCCAAGGTTGATGACGCTCCCAAGAAGTCCAAGAAGCAGCTTGCCAAGGAGGCCGAGGCTGCTAAGGCTGCCGCCGAGGCTGAGGCTGAGGCCACCGAGGAGTAACGGTGTCCGAAGAGCTCGACGCAATTGATAACGAGGAACTCGAGGAAGGCTCTGAGCTGGAGGTTGTCTCCGATCGCATTGCCGATCTTGTTGAGTATCTTGTTGTCTGCATCGTTGATGATGCAGATGCCGTGAGCCTGGAAGTTATCGATGGTACAGATTCCTCGACCATTGAGGTCTCTGTTGCTGCTGACGACGTCGCCAAGGTGATCGGCCGTCACGGTCGTACCATCAAGGCTGTTCGAACCCTTGCCCGCGCCCTTGCCGCACGTCTTGGTACGTCGGTTGAGGTTGAAGTCTTGGGTTAGACCTTGACGGTTCGATATCGAAATATCGCCCGTGTCGTACGCACGCACGGGTCTAAAGGGGAAGTTCTCGTAGCTCCGCTGCGGGGACTCCCTTTTCTTTTGCAAACTGGACTCGTTTGCGCTCTTACTCCGCCCGCTCTTAATCGCGACCGATTTTGCACGGTGCGGAAGGTTAGTGAGGGAGGCAGCGAAATGCTGGTCTCCTTTAGCGGTATCGAAAGCTTAGACGCTGCAGAGTCGATAACTGGATGCTATGTATTAGCAAGAGAAGATGACCTTGATCTTGATCCGCTTATTGAACCCGTAGAGGACCTGCTTGGTCGCATGGTTATTGACAAGCGATATGGAAATCTTGGCACGATAGATGAGGTTATCTGTACGCCAGCAAACGATGTGTGGTCCGTTACAAGCGAGGCTTACGGGGAACTCTTGATTCCCGTAATTGAAGCAGTGGTTCCTTCAATTCCAGACGAAGGTCCCATCTTTGTTCAAGTGATGGACGGTATTATTAGCGACTCTTTAGCTAAATAGGAGGTCTCATGCTCATCGAGGCGCTCTCGGTTGTTCCCGAGATGTTTGAACCCACGATGTCGACCTCAATTTTGGGTCGTGCACGCAAAGCCGGACTGTTTGAATTTAATGCTTACGACCTGCGCGACTGGGCACATGGTAGGCATCGTAAAGTAGATCACAAGCCCTGTGGAGGGGGTCCAGGCCTCCTCATGAAGGTGCAAACCATTGCTGAGGCCATAGAAGATCTTTCATCCATTGGACCAAAACCCTATGTGATTTTCTTTACACCGTGTGCCAAGCGGTTTGACCAGAGAGTAGCAGAACGCCTTGCATCTAAGGAGCGCTTGCTGCTTGTTTGTAGCCGATACGAAGGTGTTGATGAGCGCGCTTACGAGTATGCCGATGAGCGTCTCTGCATTGGAGATTACGTTCTTACCGGTGGAGAACTTCCTGCCATGGTTGTCGCCGACGCTGTGGTGCGCCTGCTTCCTGGAGCCTTGGGTGACGAAAACTCCAACGTTGATGAATCATTTGCTGCAGGTGTTGGTGGCGGTCTACTTGAATACGCTCAGTACACTCAGCCCGCTGAATACAACGGTATGCGCGTACCCGATGTGCTGCTTTCGGGTAATCATGCAGAGGTTGACGCATGGCGAAGAAAGAGTGCGCTTGAACGCACCTGTTTATGGCGCCCTGATTTAATAGCTTCTGCAGACATTACGCCACAAGAGCGTATATATGCCGAGGAGCTCATCGAGCGGTATCATGAATCATCAAATTCTGACGACCAAGGAGACAACGGTGGTTGCGCATAACAGCTCATTTTTTAAAGGCCTTCTAGAATGGGTGATAGTCATTGCTATTGCCTGCGTGGCCACATTTGCAATTCGTTCCTTTATTGTGGAGCCCTATGTAGTTCCCACAGGCTCTATGGAGTCAACCATCGAGATTGGCGATCAGGTCCTTGCACAAAAGGTATCGGTTGAGCTTGGAAAAGGTGTCTCTGTAGGCGAT
This sequence comes from Roseburia sp. CAG:303, assembly GCA_963653375.1. GTDB lineage: Bacteria > Actinomycetota > Coriobacteriia > Coriobacteriales > Coriobacteriaceae > Collinsella. The sequence goes on along the minus strand of CAVJWJ010000003.1, from coordinate 25,126 downwards.
ATCGTTGTCTTCCATAACCCTGATGCTACAAGTGATCACGATGTCCTAGTTAAGCGTGTGATTGCCACAGCTGGTCAGACCGTAGACATGAAAGACGGCGTTGTCTATGTTGATGGGGAAGCGCTGAGCGAAGATTACACCTCTGGTAAATCCTATCCGCTCTCTTCTCAGGCGGACGGCGTCCAGCTCTCTTATCCGTATACCATTCCAGATGGCTGCATCTGGGTTATGGGCGATAACCGAGAGAACTCCGCAGACTCTCGCTACTTCGGAGCCGTTAAAACGGAGAACGTCATTGGAGTTGTCTTTATGCGTTACTGGCCGCTTAATCGTTTTGGCACCCTGTAGTTCTCGCGCACATCACAAAGAATCAAGTTCCCAGCGCGCAGCTTGTGCTGCATTGGGCTACCATTGCCACCGTATGAATCAACAGCGAATCGAGGGGATTTAGAGCATGGAAAAGACTGCTCTCACATTCCAAGAAATCATCCTGCGCCTTCAGCAATACTGGGGTAAGCAGGGTTGCGTCATCATGCAGCCATACGACTCAGAAGTTGGAGCGGGTACGTTTCATACCGCCACGTTACTGCGCTCGCTCGGTAAAGACGCATGGCGTACCTGCTATGCTCAGCCTTGTCGTCGTCCTGCAGACGGTCGTTATGGCGAAAATCCCAACCGCATGCAGCATTATTACCAGTTCCAGGTTCTTATTAAGCCTTCGCCAGCCAACAGTCAGGAACTCTATCTGGACTCTCTGGCTGCTATTGGTCTTGATCCTCGTGAGCACGATGTTCGCTTTGTTGAGGATGACTGGGAGAGCCCAACGCTTGGTGCATGGGGTCTTGGCTGGGAAGTTTGGCTTAACGGCATGGAGGTTACGCAGTTTACGTACTTCCAGCAGGTAGGCGGCATCGAGGTCAATCCTGTTCCCGTAGAGATTACCTATGGTCTAGAGCGTATTGCCATGTATGTTCAGGGCGTTAATTCGGTCTATGACATTGTGTGGAGCTACTTGCCTGATGGTACGCCCATGACATATGGCAACGTATTCCTTGAGAACGAGCGTGAATTCTCTGCATATAACTTTGAAGTTGCCAATGTCGATATGATGCGTCAGAAGTTCGATGACTATGAAGCTGAATGTCACTCTTGCCTTGAGAGCAATCTTCCGCTTCCTGCCTATGACTGCGTTATGAAGTGCAGCCACGCCTTTAATATTCTTGATGCTCGCGGTGCTCTTTCTGCTGTTGAGCGTGCCAATTACATTTTGCGCGTGCGCTCTGTAGCCAAAGCCTGCTGCGAGTCGTATCTCTCAGAGGTAGCCGCCTCGTCCAAATCTGAATCCAATAACCAGGAGGTGGCGTAGGCCATGGCTGAAACAAAGGACTTCCTTCTTGAAATTGGTACCGAAGAGATGCCTTCGGCTCCGCTCATTCATGCTTCTAAGCAGTATCACGAGCTTGTGATAAAGGGTCTAGACCAGGCCGGGCTTTCTCATGGTGATGCTCGCGTTATTTCTTCGCCCCGTCGTCTGGCAATTCTCGTCAAGGATGTTGCCTGTGCTACCGAAGAGATTAACGATGTAAAACGCGGCCCTGCAGCCAACATTGCATTTGATGCTGATGGCAATCCTACTAAGGCCGCCTGCGGTTTTGCACGTAAGTGTGGAATTGACGCAACCCAGCTCGTTCGCCGTGAAGATACAGATGGTCGAGAGTATGTCTTTGCCGAGCAGAATATTCCCTCTGCGGCTGCTGAGCCCATCCTTTCTGCACTCTCCGAAAATGTCATCGCATCTCTTGAATGGCCTAACTATCGTTCTCAGCGTTGGGCAGATCAATCCGCTACGTTTGTTCGTCCGGTCCGCTGGATTTGTGCATTGCTTGGCGAGACTGTTGTGCCTGTCCACTATGCGGATGTGGAGAGCTCCAACTTTACACGTGGTCATAGGCTTATCGGCCCTGGCAACCATACCGTTTCTTGCCCTGCTGTATATGAGCAGATCTTGGAAGAAAATGGTGTACTTTCTGCAGAGCGTCGACGTCAGGCAATTCTTGATGGTGTTGCTGCGATCGAAAAAGCACGTCCCGGTTCTCATGTAGACATGCCTGCAAAGGTCTTTGACGAGGTTGTAAACCTTTGTGAGTGGCCTACCGTTCTTGTTGGCACCTTTGATGCTGAGTTCTTGGATGTTCCGCACGAGATTATCTGCGAGTCCATGCTTTCCAACCAGCGCTATTTCCCCATCTACGGCGCAGATGGAAATCTGACTCGTGAGTTTGTAATCGTTTCAAACTCGTTGCCCGAGAACAACGCTCGAGTTATTGACGGTAATGAGCGCGTTGTTCGTGCGCGTCTCTACGATGCAAAGTTCTTCTATGACGAAGACCTTAAGGTTTCGCTCGAGGAGTTCCGTTCACGTCTTGCGCGCGTAGCCTTCCAAGAGAAGCTCGGTAGCGTTTTGCAGAAATCTGAGCGTATTGAGTCTTTAAGCTTGGCTATTGCTCGCGAAGCGCGCATTGGTGCTCAAGCAGCTTCCGATGCTCAGCGTGCTGCTCATTTTGCTAAGGCAGACCTTGTATCTTCTGCGGTTATTGAATTTACCAGCCAGCAGGGTGTTATGGGTGGCTACTATGCCGCCGCAGCAGGGGAGAGCGATGAGGTTGCGCAGGCTATTCGCGATCACTATCGTCCTCGCTTTGCTGGCGACGAGCTTCCCTCTGGCGTTGCAGGTTGCATTGTGGCTGCCGCAGACAAGCTTGATACCATCGTAGGCATGTTTGCTATTGATGAGCCTCCTACCGGCTCAAAAGACCCCTTCGCTCTGCGTCGCAGCGCTATTGGCGTCCTAAATATTCTGCGTGAGCGTTTGCACTGTGACTATGTTGCTCTGGTCGATACAGCTCTTGACCTCTACCTTGAGCAAGGCCTTTCCTTTGATAAGAAAACCGTAGTAGCAGCAGTTTGTGCCTTTATTAAGGGTCGCATGGAGCAGATGGTTCGTGACGAGAAGGTTGCCTCGGATACCGTGGCTGCTGTTTCTGCTGGCAGCATTACTGCGCCAGTCGACTTCTTTGCTCTTGCCCACGCACTCGAGGATGCTCGTACTCACGATGCAGAAACCTTTGAGAATCTTGCTGTTGCCTATGCACGTGCAAGTCATCTTTCTGATTTCTCTTTGGGTGCTGAGGTGGACGAATCTCTGCTGGGAGATACTGAGAAGGCTCTTCTTGCAGCTACAGATTCAGCCAGCTCTAAGGTGAAAACTGCCCTTGATAGCAAGGCTTACGGAGACGTTATTTCTGCTCTAGCCGAGCTTCGCCTTCCTATCGACCGTTTCTTTGACGATGTTTTAGTTATGGACGAAGACGAGAACCTCAAGAACAACCGTCTACGTCTTTTGAATCGATTTGAGTCTGTTTTCTCTGGCATTGCAGACATTAGTGAGTTTGCCAAAAAGAAGTAAATCATCGGTTTCTTTTGAAAATCTTTGTTTCGTAAGTGGAAGGATAATCGTTTTATCCTTCCACTTTTCTTTTCTTACGAAAAAGGCACCGTTGAGCGAATTGTCGTGGGTAACGAGCTTCTCGTACCGTAGCATCTGCGAGCAGTGTTAGAGAGGAGTAGCCATGCCAGACACGTTTGATCCGTCGACTCCCACGGTTCATGTTATATCCGACTCCCTAGGAGACACAGCCTGCGAGGTAGTACTTGCTGCTGCAGGTCAATTTGATGAGGGGTCAATTCGTATTGCTCGCTTACCTAAAGTTTCAAATATCGACCAGGTAGAAACCTATCTTGCACCACGTGTAGCCTGTGGTGGAAGACATGCAGTATTTCATACCATTGCTGACCCTGTACTTCGCGCCCAGGTGTGCGACACCTGCGCCGCCCTCCAAATTCCTTCAATGGATATCATGGGACCAACAACAGGCGTGCTTTCGGTCATTACCGGAAAAGAACCCCATGGCATACCAGGCACAATTCATAGAACCGATGAACGCTATTTCAACCGCATTGATGCTATGGAGTATTTCGTAGAGCATGATGATGGAAGGGGAGCGGACGACCTTTCGAATGCAGACATTGTTCTGCTGGGAATCTCTCGTACCTCAAAGACTCCTTTATCCATGTACCTGGCATTTCAGGGCTATCGCGTAGCAAATATTCCACTTGCACCAGGCATTGATCCGCCCGAATCTATTTTTAAAGTAGATCCCATGCGACTCTTTGGTTTGCTATCAACAACAGATGTAATTGCTGGTATTCGAGACAGGCGTCTGGGAGACGATTATTCGCGCGCATGGGCTGCATCATATTCCGATCCTGAGGCTATTACCTGCGAAATGGAGCAGGCTCACGCTCTTATGAAACGTCTCGGCTGCTTTATTATTCGCACCGACCGAAAGGCAATCGAAGAGTCTGCTGCAGAGATTATTGAACATCTCGAAACCATTCAAGCTGCGCGTTTAGCACGAAAATCCAAGCAGACAAGCTAGTGGTATCTACACTAAGTGACCATAGCTCTTGCCGTTTACGGAAACTTTCGTTACGGTCACGGGTCATTTTGGCCAATACGAAAGAAAACGTAGCTATTTATCTATGATGTTTTCACCCCCGGATTTCAATTCGAGATCCGGGGTTTTCGTACCACGATAGTGCGTTCAAAAAGGAGCGCAATGAAAGGGGATTATCGTGAGCACACAGCAGCGCGTCTATCGCTTTGGTGTCGACGAGCACGGCTCGGACGTAACCGAAGGCGCAGCCAGCATGAACTTTATGCTGGGCGGCAAAGGCGCAAACTTGGCCGAAATGGCACGCATTGGTCTTCCGGTTCCTCCGGGATTCACCATCACTTGCCAGACCTGCGTTGAGTATTCCGGCGCGGGCAATGTTTGGCCTGAAGGCGCACTAGATGAGATTGCTGCCGCAGAGGACGATCTTGAGCGCCGCATGGGCAAGCGTCTGGGCGATGCGGATGATCCGCTTCTCGTCTCGGTACGCTCTGGTGCTCCGTTCTCCATGCCCGGCATGATGGACACCGTTTTAAACCTTGGTTTGAATGACCAGTCTGTTCAGGGTCTTATTAAGCAGACAGAAAATCCTCGCTTTGCATGGGACTCCTATCGTCGCTTTATCCAGATGTTCTCAAACGTTGTACTTGGCGTTGACTCCGACTTGTTTGAGAATGCCATTACGCAAAAGAAGGTAGTTGCGGGCGTTCGCAACGACTCTGATCTTACTGCCGAAGATCTTGAGGAACTCGTAGGCGAGTTTAAGCAGATTTTCTCTGAGCACGTTTTGGCTGATACACATCCTGAGCTTGTTGTTGATGGCGAGGTTCGCTTCCCATCTGACCCGAGCCTGCAGCTTCGTCTTGCCATCCAGGCCGTCTTTGGCAGTTGGATGAATGAGCGCGCCATCCTGTATCGCAAGCAGCATGCTATCTCTGATGATCTTGGTACCGCGGTTAACGTACAGGTTATGGTCTTTGGCAACAAGGGTAATACCTCTGCCACAGGCGTTGCCTTTACGCGTAACCCGGCTGATGGTACACGCGAGTTTTATGGTGACTTCTTGGTAAATGCTCAGGGCGAAGACGTTGTTGCCGGTATTCGTAATACTGAGCCCATCACCGACCTTAAGAACACTGAAGGCTTGGAGAGTGCTGGACGCGAACTTGAGCAGGTCTTTGTTACGCTCGAGAATCATTATCGCGATATGTGCGACATTGAGTTCACTATTGAGCAGGGCAAGTTGTGGATGCTTCAGACGCGTGTGGGTAAGCGCACGGCAACTGCTGCACTCAAGATTGCCATCGAGATGGTTAGTGAGGGTCTTATTACGCGCGACGAGGCTGTCTCTCGCATTGACCCTGCTCAGCTCGATCAGCTTCTGCACCCGCAGTTTGACACCAAAGCTAAGGTAGAAGTTCTTGCACGTGGCCTGAACGCCAGCCCCGGTGCTGCTGTTGGCCAGATTGTCTTCTCTTCCGACGATGCCGTTGCCAAGGCTGCCGAGGGCGTGCCGTGTGTACTGGTGCGCTGGGAGACCAACCCTGATGACCTCAAGGGCATGGTTGCTGCCGAAGGCATTCTTACCAGCCATGGTGGTAAGACGAGCCACGCAGCTGTTATTGCACGTGGTATGGGTACGCCTTGCGTGTGCGGTGTTGAATCGTTCCGTATTGATGCAGCCAAGAAGGAGGTCCGTGTTAACGGCACCGACATTGTGCTGCACGAGGGCGACATGATTTCCATTGATGGTGCACAGGGCATTGTGGTACTCGGAGCTGTACCGCTGGTTTCTGCTGAGCTCTCTGGCGATCTTGAGACCATTCTTACTTGGGCAGATGAGATTCGCGAAGACACCAGCTATGGTCATGTAATTGGTGTTCGCGCTAATGCCGATAACCCGGAGGACGCTAAGCTTTCTCGCGAGCTGGGTGCCGAGGCCATTGGTCTGTGCCGCACCGAGCATATGTTCCTAGGCGAGCGTAAGCAGATTATTCAGACCTTCATTCTCTCTGACGAGGAGGATGTACGTCAGCACGCTCTAGCAGATCTTCTTTCGGTGCAGACCAAGGACTTCCTTGCGATGTTCCGTGAGATGGATGGACGTAATGTAGTAGTTCGCCTTCTCGATCCGCCACTGCATGAGTTCCTGGATGATCCTCGCGCTCTTGAGGTTTCCATTGCTCGTGACGAAGCTGCAGGCGTGGATCCAGATGAGATTGCTCGTAAACGCGCGCTTCTGCGTCGAATCGATGGCATGGTAGAGTCCAACCCCATGCTTGGTCTGCGTGGCGTACGTCTCTCCATCGTATTCCCCGACCTGCCGCTTATGCAGGTAAAGGCTATTGCTTCTGCGGCAGCCACGCTAAAGGCTGAGGGCCTGAACCCCAAGCCCGAAATCATGGTTCCGTTGGTTTCTTTGACCTCGGAGCTTGAGGAGATGCGAACAGTAATTGAGCGCGTCATTGAGGATGTTGAGCGCGATAAGACCGTTCAGCTTGATATTCCCATTGGTACCATGATTGAGCTGCCTCGCGCATGCGTTGTGGCCGACGACATTGCACGCCACGCAGACTTCTTCTGCTTTGGCACCAATGACCTAACGCAGACCAGCTTTGGTTTCTCACGCGACGATGCAGAGTCTAAGTTCATTCCTATCTATCTGCACCGCCACATTCTGCCTGCTAACCCGTTTGAAACCATTGATGATGGTGTTGTCAGCTTGGTCAAGATGGCTGTTGATCGCGGTCTCTCCACGAATGCAGCCCTTGACCTTGGTGTATGCGGCGAGCACGGCGGTGACCCGCGTTCTATTAAGAAGTTCTACGAGGCTGGTGTTCACTACGTATCTTGCTCTCCTTATCGTGTGCCTATCGCACGTCTGGCAGCAGCTCAGGCAAAGCTTGCAGATAAGTAGTATTTTTAAATAGCAGTATTTGCCCCTTTTTAGGAAGGAGTCTTCGGTTTGCGAAGGCTCCTTCCTATGTTTTAAACTGCTTTAAGGTGACATAGTGCTAGGGCGGCGCAGGTGCCTTCACCACAGGAAATACGCGATTTTCCCTCTTGCATGCAAACAGCGCTTGTGTATAATTTTCAACGTTTGTTCAACTACGTGTCGGCATACGTGTGCGGCACCTCTAGAAGAGTAAGGACTCATCATGGATTACATCCGCGCAATTGAGCGCCAGCAGATCCGCGAGGACATCCCGCAGGTCCGCGTTGGTGACAACGTCAAGGTGCACTATCGCATTAAAGAAGGCGATCGCGAGCGTATTCAGGTCTTCCAGGGCGACGTTATCCGCATGAGCGGTGCTGGCGCACGTGAGACCTTCACTGTCCGCAAGATTTCCTTCGGTATTGGTGTTGAGCGTACCTTCCCGCTTCACAGCCCCAAGATTGGTAAGCTCGAGGTTGTTCGTCACGGTCGCATCCGCCGTGCTAAGCTCTACTACCTGCGTGATAAGGTGGGCAAGGCTGCTCGCATTCCGGAGAAGCGCTAAGGCAACAAGCCGTTGTGCTAGTTCTTACTGGCCGTCGTCCTTTGGGCGGCGGCTTTTTTCTTTTTAGGGGAAATATGGCTAACCTCACATCATCTGCTTCGGCAGCTCAAGTTGCAGCTGAACTCGCAAGCGCTGAGGAGCAGGAGCTTCCGGCATTACTTGTGCGTTATCGCGAAGATCCACGGCAGCAGGTTAAAAAGGCATGTGAACGTGCAGAACGTCGTCTAGAGAAACTCACTGCAGAACATGAACGCGTGGACGCTATGTATGAGCAAATGCGAGAGCTTGGTGGTAATGGCGTAGTTATAGGCGTTGATGAAGTTGGACGCGGATCGGTTGCTGGTCCTCTTACCGTTTGTGCAGTTTGTCTGCCCATGGAGCCTCGCATACTGGGCATAAATGATAGTAAGCAGCTCACAGCTGCAAAACGTGAAATGCTCTCAGTTCGCATTGCGGAGGTAGCTACAGCGATCGGTATCTGCCATATTCCTCCCGCAGAAATTGATGAATTTGGCATGGCACGTGCCTTGCGAAAAGCAGTTGCCGGAGCAGTTGCTGACACCAGCCTTACACCAGACTGTGTATTGATGGACGGCAATCCTTTAGGTGCCGTTCCGCACGAGAAGGATGTAGTTCATGGCGATGCTACCGTTGCCTGCATAGCAGCCGCTTCAATTGTTGCCAAGGTAACGCGTGACGAGATGATGGTTGAACTCGATGCAGAATATCCCGGTTATCATTTTGCTCAGTCAAAAGGCTATGCATCGGCGGAACATATTAAAGCTATCAAAGAAAAAGGGCTTTCACCCATTCATCGCGTGAGCTTCTGTGGCAATTTTTTGGAAACAGCTACGCTTTTCTAGCTCGATTAGCTTTACGTTGCCATCTGTCCCCGTAAATACATGTCATCTACCAGGCGTGTTAGCTTCTTGTTGGAATTGAATAAGCATCCGGATTTAGGTTTGTAAGCACGTAGGGAATTATTGAGACATCCCACATTGGATACTCCAGGCCATAACGTCATAAGGAGGATCCTATGTCAGAGCAAGTTAACCATTGCCGAACCCGATTTGATGAGAACAAGCACGAGGCTCAAGACTATCTGCAGCAATGCGACGAAAATCCTGAGCTATTAGAACTTCTTACAACCAAAGAACTTGGATATCTGGGTGAGTCTCTTGCAATCGCTCATCTTGAAGAACACGACATGGAGGTGGTAGAACGAAACTACCGATGCCGTGCAGGAGAGGCAGATATCGTTGCTGTTGACCTCGACTCAAAGGAAGTCGTGCTGATTGAGGTTAAATCAAGACGTACTAAAGAATCTCCTGGCAGCTTTTTCCCTGAAGAGGCGGTGGACACTAATAAACAGTTGCGGTATTCGCGTATTGCTGCTTGCTATGCCCTTGAACATCGAGAAGTACGCTCTATACGCTTTGATGTAATAGCCATTACATTCTTCTCCGGCTTATGCGCCCAAGTTGAACATATCCAAGACGCGTTTGAACTGGATGCATAGTCATGAGCGAGAAGAGTGTATTTGCGGTACACACCGCATGTTTACGGGGCGTTGAGGCCTTTGCCGTTACCGTAGAGGTCTCAATGTCTGCCGGGCTCCCCGGAATTTCAATTGTAGGCATGGCAGATTCAACCGTTCTCGAGGCACGGAGTCGCATAAGATGTGCGCTTAGATCGACAGGGTTTGAAGTTCCACGTAAAAGCATCACTATCAACCTGGCCCCCGGAGATGTGAGAAAGACGGGATCGGGGCTCGACCTGCCAATAGCGGTTGCTATCCTTGCATTATCAGGTCAAATTCCAACGAATGGAATTGATGATGCTCTCTTTATTGGGGAGCTAGCTCTTGATGGCTCGGTTTTGCCCGTAAAGGGAGCAGTTGCCTATCAGATTCTTGCGCGCGATTCCAATCTAACGCTTATAGGTGGGCACACAAACGAACCACTAGCTTTGGGTGGAGTAACTCGCCTTGAGATGGACAGTGTCTCTGCCTTGCGCTTAGGCGTAGATGAAGGTTGCCGTGTTCATATTTCATCAGAGCGCGACATCGAAAGCAAAATTGCGCCTGTTTTAGACTACGAAGATGTAGTTGGGCAAGAAATTGCCAAGCGCGCCCTGGTAATTGCAGCCGCAGGCGAACATGGCCTCATTATGATTGGCACACCTGGTGCAGGAAAAACCATGCTGGCACAGCGCATGTGCGGAATACTTCCGCCCATTTCAGAAGATGAACTACAAGAGTCACTCTGTATTCACTCTGTTGCCGGAGAGCCTATAGATGAGCTTCTGAACGGAAAGCGACCATTTAGAAGCCCTCATCACAGTATTTCAGCTGCGGGCTTACTTGGCGGTGGCAGGCCTGTTATGCCGGGAGAGGCAAGCCTGGCACATGGCGGAGTGCTTTATCTAGAAGAGATGGGGGAGTGGTCGTCTCATCTGCTGCAAATGCTAAGACAACCTATTGAAGAAGGAATCATTAGGATTGTAAGAGCCAATGGTGCCTATCTCTTTCCAGCGCGTTTTCAGCTTCTGGCTGCAAGTAATCCTTGTCCATGTGGATATTTGGGTGACGCAGAGGTTGAGTGCCGATGCACACCACTTGCAATTGAGCGGTATCGCACAAAGCTATCAGGGCCACTTGCTGACCGCATTGATATTTCCATTGACGTCATGAGGCCGGCTCCTGAGCTTATTGTTAAGGGTGCGCAAGGAAAGTCAACAAGCGAGATGCAACAAGCCGTTCAAGCAGGTCGTGCGTTTCGTGCAGAGCGTTTAGAGCGGGCGCGTCGTCACGGTAATGAATCTACGTCGTCATCTGCGGAATCTGCCATTCAAATTCTATCGCTTGATGGAGAGGGGCAATCAACGCTCCTAGAGTATGCCAAGCGCAATGCCCTCACTGCTCGTGGAATTGTTCGATTAGCGCGAGTTGCACGTACCGTGGCAGACCTTGCAGAATCAGAATACGTGCAGTCAGGACATGTACTCGAAGCTGCCATGTTCCAAGGAAGGGAGCTTGGTGGCAATGTCTGATGCAAGATTTGAGCTTACTTTAGATAGTGAGCTTTATCCGCCTTCTGTCAAAGATTTACCTGATCCACCTCGTAAGTTATACGTGCGCGGCAATGTAGAAGTACTACATAAACCCTCCCTTTCCATTATCGGCGCTAGAAGCGCCTCACCTTATGGCTTAACTGTGGCAGGAATCGCAGCCACCATTGCTGCTCAATCTCATGTGGTGGTAGTTTCTGGCGGCGCAAAGGGCTGTGACCAAGCAGCGGGACGAGCAGCGCTAGCAGCTCACGGAACCCATGTAGTTGTGTTGGGCTGCGGCGCAGATGTTATATATCCCCGATCCTCACATAGCCTTATTGATCAAACACTCACAAGTGGTGGAGCAATTATTTCATTAGACCCATGGGGGACTCCACCCCGTAAGTATGCTTTCCCGCGCAGAAATCGTGTAATTGCAGCGCTGTCAGAAGCGCTCTGCATTACTGAAGCAGGAAAACCTTCAGGCACCTTTAGTACTGCAGAAGCTGCTATAGAAATAAGACGTGAGGTACTTGCTGTTCCTGGATCAATTCTGTCACCCGAATCGCGTGGTACAAATTATCTCATCGCAAATGGCGCCTGCTGTATTGTGGACGAAGATGCTCTTGAAATGGCTATCTCTCGCATCTATGGGCGCTTGCGGTATACACGTGAAGCAAAAACAGACCTAAGCCATCTAACACCATTGGAACAAAACGTCCTTCACGCACTTATTGCTTCTCCGATGAGTCTGAATGAACTTGCGCTTTTCCTTGAACTGGATACCATGAGCACCCTACAAACTATGAGCACCTTTATGATGCGCGGTTTAGTAGAACGATTGCTTGATGGACGATTCGCTCCCTCGATGGAGATTCTTCACGAATGCTCAACTATCGTTCACAATGAACCAGTAAAAAATAGGTGTAAAGAACAGGTATAAGGAGCAGACATGGCATTTATGGTGCATGTTGTAGGAGGCGGTCTAGCTGGTTGCGAATGTGCATGCCAACTGGCTGATCGAGGAATTGATGTTCGCCTGTATGAAATGAGGCCTATCAATAGTTCCGCAGCACACCATACAGATCATTTAGCAGAACTCGTTTGCTCCAATTCGCTTAAATCATTGCGTGAAGACTCGGCTGCTGGAATGCTTAAGCGTGAGTTAGAAAGTATGGGGTCAGTTCTACTAGCGTGCGCGAAAAAGGCCGCAGTACCCGCAGGTGGTGCACTTGCAGTAGATCGCAGTATCTTTTCTCAGCTCGTGGAAAACGAAATTGCAGCACGTAAAAACATTACCGTGATTCGTGAAGAGGTTACGAGCATTCCAGAAGGACATGTTGTAATTGCTACAGGCCCGCTTTGCTCTGAATCACTCGCGCAGGACGTTCTTAAGCGTGTGGGTGGTAATGCGCTTTCATTCTTTGATGCAGCAGCCCCTATTGTTGATGCCTCCACGCTTGATTTTGACATTCTGTTCTCTCAGTCCCGTTACGAAGACACGGAGGCAGGCGATTACCTCAATGCTCCTTTTACAAAAGATGAATACACCTCCTTTATTCATGAGCTCACGGGCGCAGAGCGTGTTGTGCTTAAAGACTTTGAGACTGGTGATCTCTTCCAAGCTTGCCAGCCAGCGGAAGAAGTAGCACGTAAAGGAATTGATGCTATTAGGTTTGGCGCCATGAAACCCGTGGGACTTATTGACCCCCGAACTGGACGCCGTCCGTGGGCAGCTGTTCAATTACGAGCCGAAAATGCCGAGCGAACAGCCTATAACCTCGTTGGTTTCCAAACAAATCTGACTTTTGGTGAACAAAAGCGCGTGTTTCGCATGATTCCAGGCCTTGAGAACGCAGAATTTTTCCGTTATGGAGTCATGCACCGCAATACCTTTGTTGACGCCCCGCATGTTTTGGATAAAACGTTTGCAATTCCTGGCCAGACGATTCGTTTAGCAGGCCAAATTACAGGCACTGAGGGGTATACCGAAGCCATTGCATCAGGCCTTCTTGCTGCTCTTAATACCGTGTGCGAGCTACAAGGAATGGAAGCAGTCTCGCTGCCCCAAACGAGCGTCTTTGGTGCATTAGTCTCATATGCAACAAACCCTGACACCGTCGATTATCAGCCTATGCATGTTAATTTTGGCATCATTCCACCTCTTGAAGATGGAGTGCGTCGCTCAAAGCGTGATCGCTATGCCGCCTACTCGGCGCGAGGGAAGCGCGACCTTGATGCTTATCTTGAATCTAGACCGGATTTATTTAATGTCTGCGCTGCTTAATAACATTGAACGTTTTATCTCTTATATCGAACGGGTAAGTGGTCTTTCTCCCGAGACAGTGCGAGCATATTCATCCCATTTAGTTGCCTATGCAGCATGGTGTGAAAGTTCCAAGGTTGACGGGCTTACCGTAACGGTTCGAGAATTAAGGCGTTACTTAGGTGAGATGCATGAGAAAGGAGCATCTCCTCGCACGCTCGCGGCGCACTTGTCTGCTCTCAAATCATTCTATCGCTGGTTAAATCTGGAGGGGGTTATTCAAACCAATCCCGCAGATGCGTTGATGACACCTAAGCTTCCAGCAACACTGCCTTCCGTACTTACTGATTCGCAGGTACAGAAGCTCTTTTCTGTAATTGATACAAACAGCGCTGCAGGTAGTCGAGATAATGCAATGCTTGAACTATTTATTGCAACGGGTGCACGTATCTCTGAGCTTACCCATGTAAACCTATTGGATATCGATAGTCATGAACGAACGGTAAGATTGTACGGCAAGGGCTCAAAAGAGCGCATTGTCCCCCTATATACAAAAGCTATCGAAGCAGTACGTGTATACACCAGCTCTGCTCGAGCAGAGCTTTTAGCACTAAACACGCATGAAGATGCAGAGTCAACGCAGCGTCTCTTTATTTCTGATCGAGGCCGACCCATGGATGCAGCTGCACTAAGGCGACGCTTTGAGCGGCTATGTCGACTGGCGGGATTACCTTCTAACATTACGCCTCATACAATGCGCCATACCTTTGCAACGGAGCTATTAGAAGGCGGCGCTGATTTAAGAAGTGTTCAAGAGCTCCTGGGTCATTCATCTCTTTCTACCACGCAAATTTATACGCATCTAACGCCCGAACGATTAAAAGAGACGCTGCGTCAGGCTCATCCGCGAGGATGAATGGATACTCCGTGAAAGAATGGGGAAGTGTACAAAAACGAATCTTGGAATTTGCCTTCGAACCTGCTACTATTCTGCAGGTTGCGCGTGCGCAACAGTAACTATCACACACGTACGGCTACTAACATGCCGTGGTGCTTGTCCTACGGTAGCACAGGGACAAGTGGCATGTTGGGTTGACCCCGTACGGAGGCAAACCAGGAGGTAATCATGGCTACCAAGATTAATATCCGTACTCTTCTCGAGGCCGGCTGCCACTTCGGTCACCAGACCCGTCGTTGGAACCCCAAGATGAAGCCCTACATCTTTGGCGAGCGCTCTGGTATCTACATCCTCGACCTCAAGCAGACCATCATGGAGGCCGACTCCGCTTATACGTTCCTCAAGAACACCTGCGCTCACGGCGGCAAGGTTCTGTTTGTTGGCACCAAGAAGCAGGCTCAGGACGCCGTCAAGGAGGCCGCTGAGCGCGCTAACATGCCTTACATTAACCAGCGTTGGTTGGGCGGTATGCTCACCAACTTTGTCACCATCCGTTCTCGTATGAACCGCATGGAGGAGCTTGAGGCCATGGTTGAGGACGGCCGCATGGCTGTTCTGCCCAAGAAGGAGCAGGCTGTTCTGGGCAAGGAGCTTGCCAAGCTCCAGACCAACCTCGGTGGTGCTCGCGACATGAAGGCTCTTCCGCAGGCTCTCTTTGTTATCGACACCAAGCGTGAAGAGAACGCCATCAAAGAGGCTCAGCGTCTGCACATTCCCGTTGTTGCTCTCATCGACACCAACTCCGATCCCGACGAGGTCGATTACGGCGTGCCCTGCAACGACGATGCTATTTCTGCCGTTGCTCTGATGTGCGACCTGTTTGCTGATGCTTGCTTGGCTGGCACCGGCAAGGAGCAGATTACTGAGGCTGAGATGACCGCTCCTGCAGCCGAGGAGGCTGTCGAGAAGGCCGCCGACGCCGAGTAGTCCACACCTTACAAGTTAGAAGTTTTCAATAGGAAAGGACCCATCATGGCTCAGATTACTGCCGCTATGGTCAAGCAGCTTCGCGAGATGACCGACTCTCCTATGATGGAGTGCAAGAAGGCTCTCGTTGAGGCCGACGGCGATATGGATGCCGCTGTTGACGTACTCCGCAAGAATGGTCTTGCCAAGGCTGCCAAGAAGGCTGGCCGTGAGACCAATGAGGGCGCCGTTGCAGCCTTTGTTTCTGAGGATTCTAAGACCGGTGCTCTTCTCGAGCTTTCTTGCGAGACCGACTTCGTTGGCTCCAACGCAAAGTTCACCGGCTTTGCCAAGAACGTTGCTGAGGTTGTAGCTACCGCCGAGCCTTCTGATGTTGACACTCTGCTTGCTGCTCCTATGGCTGGCAACACTGTCTCCGATGAGCTTACTGAGATGATTCACATCATGGGCGAGAACATGAAGATCGCTCGCTTTGCTGCTCGCAAGGTAGAGAACGGCGCTCTTTCTTCTTACATCCACATGGGTGGCAAGATTGGCGTACTCGTAGAGTTCTCCTTCGAGAAGCCCGAGACCGCTTCTGCCGAGGCCTTCAAGGCCTTCGCTCACGATGTTGCTCTCCAGGTTGCCGCAGCTGCTCCTATCTGCGCTGTTCGTGAGCAGGTTCCTGCCGAGACCATCGAGCACGAGAAGTCCATCTACATGGCTCAGGCTGCCGAGTCTGGTAAGCCTGAGGCTATCCAGGAGAAGATGGCTATTGGCCGCCTCGAGAAGTTCTACAAGCAGTCTGTTCTGAACGAGCAGGAGTTCATCAAGGATTCCAACCTCACCATCAAGAAGTATGCAGAGCAGGTTTCCAAGGAGCTTGGCGACACCATCGCAGTCGTTGACTTCGATCGCCTGGTACGCGGCGAGGCTAACTAGTCTATCTGACATATGCCTAACTTGGCAGGCTGTGGGTTTTGCCCGCAGCCTGCTTTTTTATAGGTCGTCAGTCTATTCCTGATAGAATGAATCAGGTTGAACGGTAAGGAGGACCTTTTGTCTGAGTATCTGTATAAACGAGTTTTGCTCAAACTGTCTGGCGAGGCTCTTATGGGCAATGCTGGTTACGGTATCGATCCCTCGGTAACTGAACGCCTGGCCGTTCAGGTCAAGCAGCTTCACGAAGAAGGAATTGAGGTTGGCATCGTTGTTGGCGGCGGAAACATCTTCCGTGGTCTGGCAGGCGCTGCAGGTGGCATGGATCGCGCCCAGGCTGATTACATGGGCATGCTTGCTACCGTAATGAATGCTCTTGCCCTGCAAGATGCTTTTGAGCGTGCAGACTGCAAGTGCCGCGTTATGAGCGCTATCCAGATGAACGAGGTTTGCGAGCCGTATATTCGCCGTCGTGCTATGCGACACCTCGAAAAGGGCGACATCGTTATCTTTGCAGCCGGCTCGGGTAACCCGTACTTCACTACCGATACCGCAGCAGCTCTGCGTGCCTGCGAAATCGGAGCAGATTGCCTTATTAAGGCAACGAAGGTCGACGGCATCTATGACAAGGATCCCGTCAAGAATGCCGACGCAGTTCGCTTTAACCGCATCTCGTACCATGAAGTTTTGGTTCGGGGGCTCCAGGTCATGGATTCCACTGCTGCAGCACTTTGCCAGGATAATCGCATGCCTATCATGGTTCTTAATATTGAAGGCGAAGACAATATCAAGCGCGCGCTTGCGGGTGACTCCGTGGGCACCATCGTGGTTCAGGAGGATTAGTCATGTCTGATACACGCGAGAAGATGGACAAAGCCATCGAGTCTCTCAAGCACAATTTCAGCAAGGTGCGCACGGGACGCGCTAACGCTAACATTCTCTCTGACATTACGGTTGACTACTACGGTGTTGCTACCCCTATTACGCAGGTAGCAGCTGTTAAGACCCCTGAGGCACACATGCTCATGATTGAACCGTGGGACAAGGCTCTTGTCAACGCAATCGTTAAGGCTGTTGGCGCTTCTGATTTGGGCATTACCCCCAACAGTGACGGCAGTGTTGTACGTCTACCGTTCCCGGCTCCCACTGAGGAGCGCCGTCGCGAGCTCGTCAAAGAGTGTCGTGAGTATGCCGAGCAGTGCCGTGTTGCCATTCGCAATATTCGTCGCGATGCTAATAACAAGCTTGAGCGCGATGAGGAACTCACCGAAGACGATGTTCGCCGCGAGCAGGCCAAGATTCAAAAACTCACTGATGAGTATGTTGCAAAGGTAGAAGATGTCCTGAAGGCCAAAGAGGCCGAGGTCATGGAGATTTAGTTTTGCAGTACGATCAGATTAAGTTTGCAGAGTACTTCAAAGAAGCTCCGTCGGATATCGACATGTCTCAACTCGACATGTCGCGTATTCCACACCATATCTCGTGCATTATGGACGGCAATGGCCGCTGGGCAACATCCCGCGGCCTTGCTCGCACTGAGGGACACAAGGCTGGTATTGTTTCGCTTCGTGAGATTATTCGCTCTTGTGTCCGACTGGGCGTAGACGTTCTCTCCGCTTATGCCTTTTCAACAGAGAACTGGAATCGTCCTCAACACGAAGTAAATGTCTTAATGCATCTCTTTGCTAAAACATTTATTGACGAGCTTCCATTGCTTAAGCGCGAAAACGTGCGCGTTGTCTTTTTGGGTGACATTAGTGCGCTTCCTAAAAAGACCCGCGATGTTTTTGAGTTTGGCCTTAAGGAGTGTTCTGCTCATACCGGCATGGTTTTAGCACTAGCTGTTAACTATGGCGGAAGGGCCGAAATCGTACGTGCTGCTCAATCTCTTGCAAAGCAAGCACTTACGGGCACACTAGACGTCAGCAACATTGATGAAAAGACTTTAGCGCATGAGCTTTACACCGCCGATCTTCCAGATCCCGAGTTGGTCATTCGCACATCAGGCGAAATGCGTGTCTCAAATTACCTGCTCTGGCAAATAGCTTATTCAGAGTTCTACATTACAGACACGTACTGGCCAGATTTTGATCGTTGGGAGCTTGTACGTGCCATTATGGGTTACCAGAACAGAGACCGTCGTTTTGGCGGCCTGAATACTTAAGCCAAATAAGAAACGCTAACCATTTAGAAATTGATGAGTTTATCTATGGAATCAACGCAACAGCCAAGCAAAGATGCATCCGCAAACAAAACCTCAAGCAACTCAAAGCTCAAGAGTTTTGTTGTACGCGCTGCGTCTGGCCTTATTTATGCAGCAGCTTTTATAGCTTGCCTGTATTTTGGCACGCTTACTACCGCAATTTTTGTTGCGGCCATGAGCTGGCTTTGTTGCTTTGAGTTCTTCCGTATGATGCGTTTAGACGGCAAAGTTCCTAACGAATTCATTGGTCTTACCGCTGCAGTGCTTTTCCCCCTAGCCTCAATGTTTGATGACCTTTGGGTCACTGTCGTCTTTGCCCTGCTTATCCTGAGCCTTGGTCTGTGGTATGTCTACTATCCACGCACGCGCATTGCCGACGTCTCTGTCACTGCATTTGGCCCCATTTATACCGGCTTCATGCTCTCTGCCATTGTTCTTCTTCGCGAGCACGTAGTGGGCTTTGAAGGCGCTTTGCTCTCCGTTGGCGTATGCGCATCGCTTTGGGTAAGTGATTCTTTTGCCTACATGATTGGCAGCCGCATCGGAAAGCATAAAATGGTGCCCAAAATCTCTCCCAACAAAAGCTGGGAGGGTTTTATTGGCGGCATTATAGGTTCCGTCATCATTTGGCTGATTCTTTGGTGCACAAATTACTATGCGCTTGAGCTGCCTTACGCCCTTTTGTGCGCAGTTATTGTTTCTGTTTTGGGTGTCTTTGGTGACCTCATTGAATCTCGTATTAAGCGCGGCGTAGGCGTCAAAGATTCTGGAAATCTCATTCCAGGCCATGGCGGCATGCTCGATCGTTCTGATTCGCTCATATTTGGTTGCATTACCGCGTATCTTCTCCTTATGGTCGGAGGCGTTCTGTAATGACGTCGAGCCTCGGCACGACTCCACAATATGAAAGAAAACGTGTGGCTATCCTTGGCTGCACCGGCTCAGTAGGCTCACAGGCTCTCGATGTTTGTCGTCAGCATGCAGATAAGCTTCAGGTTGTTGCTCTTTCGGCTCATAGCAATACCAAAACTCTTGTAGCTGCAGCACGAGAGTTTAACGTGCGCCGCGTAGCTGTGACCAATGAAGCCCACGCTCAAGATCCCATTTTGAGTGAACTGCCTCAGACATGTTCACTTTCTTGTGGATCCCATGCTGCTGTTGATATTTGTCTTGCAGATGATATCGACGAGGTACTGGTTTCCATTGTGGGAGCAGCTGGTCTCTCTGCAAGTGCAGCTGTTCTTGCAAGCGGAAAACAGCTTGCGCTTGCCAATAAGGAATCTCTTGTTGTCGGTGGCGATTTGCTCATGCCCATGGCGCGCCCGGGGCAGCTCTTACCAGTAGACTCTGAGCACTCTGCCATTTTCCAATGCTACAGGGGAGAACATCCTAAAGAAGCTCATGCTATTTGGCTTACGTGCTCAGGCGGACCCTTCTTAGGCAAAACGCGTCAAGAGCTCGAAAGCGTTACCGTTGCCGATGCGCTCGCTCATCCCACATGGAGTATGGGAGCAAAAATCACTATTGATTCCGCCACACTCATGAACAAGGGCCTTGAGCGCATTGAAGCCATGCACCTCTTTCATGTGGACATGGACTTTATCCGCGTGCTTGTACATCGTGAATCAAAGATTCATTCCATGGTGGAGTACAACGATGGCTCTGTAATGGCGCATCTTGGCGCTTCGGACATGCGCATTCCCATTCAATATGCTTTCTCGTTTCCAAATAGGTGGGAAACCCCAGCAGAGCGTATTGATTTCCGCACCCTCGCAGGGCTTTCTTTCGATGCTCCTGATACCGATACATTCCGTTGCCTTGCTCTTGCAGATATTGCTGGCAAAGAGGGCGGAACGCTGCCATGCGTCCTTAACGCAGCAAACGAAATTGCTGTTGAAGCGTTTCTTGCAGGAGCTTGTAGCTTTACCGATATCGACCACATTGCAGAAGCCGTTATGGATAAGCATGTGAATTCTTCGGTATATTCTCTCGATCAGCTTGGCGAGGTAGATAGCTGGGCACGAAACGAATCACGTGCCGTTATTGCGAAGCTTTCGTAGGTCCAGGTTTTCCGGAGTAGATATGCAGGCAGTCCTTAACGTTGTTTCTCCCATCTTCTGGGGTCTTCTTCTTCTCTCAGTTCTTGTTTTTGTTCACGAAGGTGGGCATTTTCTTGCAGCTCGTGCATGCGGTGTACGTGTAAGCGAGTTTTTCCTGGGTCTCCCTTGTCGGTATCGGATCTCCCGGCGTTTAAAGCGCTCAGGGACCACGTTTGGCGTGACGCCACTTCTCCTTGGTGGTTATGCAGCCATTTGTGGCATGGAGCATTTTGAGTTGCAAGGTGCGGATAAAGTCCTTGCAGAAGTACATAAAGCCGGAAGAATCACCGTTCCTGAGCTTGCAAGCAAAATCAATATGCCAGAACAAGATGTACTTGACTGCTGCATCATGCTCATGGGGTGGGGTTCTGTCGCCCCGGTATACGATGAGTCAGATCCAAAAAGCCATTCCTACTATCCAGAAGAATACGCTTCTGTGCCACGTGACAAGAATGGCAACACTACACTCGATGGCAGCATATTTTGCGAAGCTGAGTCAACCTCAGAAGGCAATCCTTGGGTTTCGTCCTTTAGCAGTGATACAGAATTTTTAGAGCATGAACACGCGCGAACCTACGACGGTGTTGGGTTTTGGAAGCGTATTTTCATGCTCGTAGCAGGCATTGTTGTCAACATTATTTGTGGCGTACTGCTCCTCATGAGCGTGTATTCAATCATTGGATTTGTGGTACCGCAAGACGTTAATACGATTGGAGCAGTAAGCGAGTCTTCGCCTGCAGAAGCTGCTGGCATACAGACTGGGGATTCAATTATCAAAATCAATGGTACTCAGACAGATACCTGGACCGATATTGTCCAGGCGCTCGATATTGCTGAGAATGAAGGACTAACCGAGTTTCCCATTGTCTACACACACGAAGGCACAGAGCACGAAACGACCATCACACCCAACAGTGAGGGCAAAATTGGCATTCAGGTATACAGCGAGCACATTCGCTTTAGCCCCATAGATTCTGCTCGACTTTCCGTTAGCTATATTGTTCAAACAGCTACTGGCGTTGCTAGTCTTTTAAATCCATCCAAAACCATGGAGGTTCTTGACCAGTCAACCTCAATTGTTGGCATCTCTGTTATGTCAGCACAGGCAGCTGCAGCAGGACCAGCTACATTCCTCACGTTTGCAGCACTCATTTCGCTATCGCTTGGCTTTATGAATCTCTTGCCCATCCCTCCACTTGACGGCGGGCGCGTCCTTATAGAAATTATCCAACTCGTAAGACGTAAGCATATTTCCGCAAAAGCCCAAACGATTATTACCTATGTAGGAATTGCCCTCTTTGCTCTGCTTTTTCTCTACATGCTCAGATCCGACATCATTCGTTTTCTATAAGAGGTAATCAATGGAAAACAGTCTTCCTCACAATCACACACGCGCGGTCCACGTTGGCAATGTAGTAATTGGCGGCGGTGCTCCTGTCGCTGTGCAATCAATGACATGCACGCCCACCACAGATGCTCATGCCACCTTGGAGCAGGTCCGTGCCCTTACGCAAGCAGGGTGTGACTTAGTGCGCGTTTCTGTTCCCACAGCTGCCGCACTGGATAGCTTCGAGCATATCTGTCAGGAAAGTCCCGTGCCTATCGTGGCAGATATCCACTTTGATCATAAACTTGCTATTGAGGCTGTCCGCCGTGGTGCCTCTAAGCTACGTATTAATCCTGGCAACATTGGCTCTTGGGAAAAGGTTGACGCTGTCATAGATGCAGCAGGGGAGTACGGCGCCGCCATCCGTATTGGAGTAAACGCTGGTTCCATAGAGAAGGACCTTGCCGAACGTGATGACCTAAGCCAAGCCGATAAGCTTGTTGCCTCTGCGGCCAAGTTTGTAGAGCACTTTGAGCAACGCGGCTTTACTAACCTCGTGCTTTCTGCCAAGGCGCACAGTGTGCGCACCACCATTGAAACCTATCGCCGTCTCTCCGCGGAGCTTCCACAGGTACCACTACATCTTGGCGTAACCGAAGCTGGCGGTGTAAGGCAAGGCACCATTAAGAGCTCCATTGCACTGGGAACCCTTCTGGCCGAAGGCATTGGCGACACCATGCGCGTATCTCTCACAGCAGACCCCGTAGAAGAAGTTCCAGTAGCTTGGGGCATTCTTTCTGCCTTGGGAATTCGCCGCCGCGGACCAGAAATGATTTCGTGCCCTACTTGCGCGCGCTGTCAGGTGCATCTGATTGATATTGCATCCGAAGTTGAGAAACGCCTTGAAACCTGCTCAAAACCCATCTCGGTTGCTGTTATGGGATGCGCTGTAAACGGGCCAGGAGAAGCTGCGGATGCAGACCTTGGCGTGGCTTGTGGACGCGAATGTGCCCTGCTCTTCAAGCACGGAGAAGTTATCCGCAAGATTCCTGAATCCAACATCATTGAAGAGCTCATGACAGAAGTTGAGAACCTCTAGCGCGCTCTATGCGTTAAGATTCTGTACTTGATTATTTGCTGATAATTAGCCTTATCGTGAGGAGATACCGTGTCCAAAGCTAAACGCGCTATGAAGATGTCGAAGCTCTATGCGCCCACCCTCAAGGAAGATCCTGCAGAGGCTGAGCTTGCGAGCCATCGCTTGCTACTTCGTGCAGGCATGATTCGTAAAGAAGCCGCAGGTCTTTATACCTATTTGCCACTTGCTTGGCGCTCCATTATGAAGATTGAGAACATCGTTCGTGACGAGATGGATTCTCATGATGCTCAAGAGCTTATGATGCCCATCATGGTCGATGCAGAGCTTTGGCGTCAATCGGGTCGCATTGATGCTTATGGCAAGGAGCTCGTGCGCTTTAACGACCGCCACGACCGTGAATTTGTGCTTGGTCCTACCCACGAGGAAACGGTAACTGCGCTCGTGCGCAATGAACTCAAGAGCTACAAGCAGCTTCCCGTTAACCTGTACCACATCCAGGACAAGTTCCGTGATGAGTTCCGTCCTCGCTATGGCCTTATGCGCGGCCGCGAGTTCATCATGAAGGATGCCTACAGCTTCTCCGCTACGCAGGAAAGCTTGCAGGAAGAGTACGACAAGATGAAGGAGGCCTACGCCAACATCTGTGTGCGTTGTGGCGTTAAGGCCCTTCCCGTTGTTGCTGATTCCGGCGAGATCGGTGGCGATACCTCTGTAGAGTACATGGCACTAGCAGACGCCGGCGAGGCCAGCCTGGTCTACTGCGATGACTGCGGATTTGCTGCCGATGATGAGGCTGCATCCACTAAGGTTGCTGTGACTGAAGGGCCGGGCGACGGCACACTTGAGAAGGTCTACACGCCCGATATGGGCACCATCGCTAAGGTGGCTGAGTTCTTTGGCTTCCCTGAGAATGGCACCCGTAAGTCCCTTGCCCTCATCGACGCTGATGGCAACCCCGTCGTAGCTATCGTTCCTGGCGACCACGAACTCAACGAATGCAAGGCTGAGCACGTCTTTGGTAAGGGCTACCGCCTCATGACCGACGAAGAACTCGAGGCAAACGGCCTGCACAAGGGCTTTATTGGACCAGTAAACCTGCCGGAAGGCCTACGTCTGGTTTGTGACGAGAGCCTACGCGCGTCCAAGAGCTGGGCTGTGGGCGCTAACGAGGTTGACTACCACTTCACCGGTGCCTGCCCTGGCCGCAACTTTGAGGTGGATGAGTGGGCCGACCTCGTAACCGTCGTAGCTGGCGACCCGTGCCCCCACTGCGGCAAGCCGCTTGCTTCTGCTCGAGGAATCGAAGTGTCCCAGGTTTTCCAGCTCGGCACCAAGTACTCCGAGGCCATGGGCGCCACCTTCATGGACGAAGATGGCCGCGAGAAGCCCCTCCTTATGGGCTGCTACGGCGTAGGCGTTTCTCGTACGCTTGCAGCCATTGTTGAGCAGCACAATGATGAGAATGGCATTATTTGGCCCGTCTCTGTTGCACCCTACGAGGTGTCTGTAATTCCGCTCGATCCTAAGAAAGAAGAGTGCGCTGAGGCGTGTGAATCCATTGTCTCTGCACTTGAAGAAGCTGGCATTGAGGTTATTGTCGATGACCGCAAGGAGCGCCCCGGCGTTAAGTTTGCCGATAACGATCTGATGGGCTTCCCGTATCAGATTATTCTTGGCAACCGCGGCCTTAAGAATGGCACGGTCGAACTTAAAGATCGCGCAACAGGTGAGCGTACAGACGTTGCCATCGACGAGATTGTTGCTGAGGTTTGCAAGCTTGTCGAAGCCGGCCGTAATGTGGATTAATCTTCACTTCTTTCAACGTTTTTTGCATTTCAGTGTAATTGCACAAGATTAATCTTGCATTCCATTGCTTCATTTCGTATAGTGTTCAAGCACCGATTGGGGGCATAGCTCAGCTGGGAGAGCGCTTGACTGGCAGTCAAGAGGTCAGGGGTTCGATCCCCCTTGTCTCCACCATCGCAACTTCGCAGCCTCTGGTTTCCAGAGGCTGTTTTATTATCGGGCTCATGGCGCAATGGTTAGCGCAGGGGACTCATAATCCCTGGGTTGTAGGTTCGAATCCTACTGGGCCCACCATCGTTTTCGCAGGTCAGGGCATATGCTCTGACCTTTTCATTTTCGAAAAGCATATGCATTTGGCTGGGAATTACCTTCTGCTTCCTGGTATTTCCGTAAGACGCTCCACGATTTTCCACAATTTTATTTACCTTTTTAATTGCCCCCCCACCTTATGCAGGAGT
>CAVJWJ010000002.1:53680-88355 GCA_963653375.1 Roseburia sp. CAG:303 | reverse complement strand
GCGCACTTGACTGGGGGTCAAGGGGTCGCTGGTTCGAATCCAGTCGTCCCGACCAGAATTTTTAAGCCGGGGTTAGCCTCGGCTTTTTTTATATGTCCAGCCTCGGTGTCTACGGGATTGATTTGTTCATTTCTTTCCAACTGCACTGTTTTCATTTACCATGGTTACCTAGCCACTCCGCGGGTATCATTCTTCCGGTCTAGGCTAGCTATGAGGGAGCAACGTGGGTCTCAAGAAGAAAATCAAAAAGGAGCTAATTGGTACATCCGATTACCCCTCTAACAAGATTTTCACTATCTCGAACTTCATTACTGCGATTCGCCTTGTTCTTACCCTGGTCTTTCTTTATCTCTTTACCACTAATGATAATCGCTACGTTGCTTTAGTAATTTATGCAATTGCTGCTTCAACCGACTGGCTTGACGGACAAATTGCTCGCATGACTAGAACGGTCAGTTGGCTCGGCAAGATGATGGATCCCATTGTTGACCGCGCCCTTCTTTTTACTGGAGTTCTCGGACTGGTGGCTCGCGGAGAGCTTCCTACTTGGGTTTGCATCGTCATCATTGGTCGCGATGTCTATCTTGCTTGCGGTAACGCCATTGTCCGCCGTTTCCACAAGCGTCCTATAGACGTTGTATACACAGGCAAAATTGCCACTGCTCTTTTGATGTCCGGCTTTTCTCTCATGCTGTTGGGTCTTCCACTTATTGATGGTCTTGGGTGGTTCTCAAGCAACGCCACCGCATTTCCTGGGCTTAATGATCAAGCCGCACCAATGGGCATTTTCTTTGTCTATGCCGGCGTTGTATTCTCTCTTCTTACTGCCGTCATCTACACCATTAAAGGAACCATTGCCGCACGGCACGCCCAGTTGCATCCTGAAGAAGAGGACGAGGATTTTCTCAATCCTGAAATTGAGGATACAGACGATACCTCAGTTGCCGATATTGCTTAATACACAACTGGGGTAAAATAAATCCGTTATAACGAGTCAGCATATGTGGGGGTTTCGCATGTCCACACCAGATACTTCAGCTCAGTCCGTACCCGCGAGTGATTCCACTTGTGTATTCCGTATGCCCAGCACCGACATGACGGCGCCGGACCTCATGAAGTCCCAGGTAATCACTAAGCCTGTTTTTACCATCATTAAAGGGCCGCAAACGGGCAATACTTTTGAGCTTGATGGGTCAGAAATTACCATCGGCCGCGATCCTGCTAATAGCATCTTTCTTAACGACATGACAGTATCTCGCGCGCATGCCAGGCTCACCCGTTCTTCTGCCGGCGCATATATTGAAGACCTTGGTTCTCTAAACGGCACATGGGTTGATGGCGCCATCGTCAATGCCGCGCCGCTTCACGATGGTTCCTCTGTTCAGATTGGCACCTTTACCCTTATCTATCACGAAAGCCAGCCGGAGCGTATCGAGACTGGTGAGTAGTTTGGCCGAGCGCACCTATCTCAGCATCGGCCAGGTTGTTAATTATCTTCGAAGCACCTATCCGGATCTCTCAAACTCAAAGATTCGTTTCCTTGAGGACGAAGGTCTTATTACGCCTCACAGAACCCCAAAGGGATATCGGCAGTACTCAAAAGAGGACATCGATCGCCTGGAGGTTATTCTGCACCTCCAAAAGACGCGCTATATGCCGCTCAATGTTATTAAGCAAAAACTTGATAGTGCCTCAGATCTTTCCACACTTGCGTTTGAGGTGGGTCTACTTTCCGACCTCCCCATGAAGACGCAGCCAAAAGAAACTAAGCAGAAGCTCCATCCCATCGAAAACATCCCCGATCTTCTTGGTGTGGATATCTCCTTTATTCGTTCGCTGGCCGAAAACGATCTTATTCGCATCATCAAGAGTCCGCAGAACCGCGAACTTATTGATGGTCGAGATTTTGAAATAATCCGTTATTGCTCTGAACTCAATCGCTTCCATATCGAGCCTAGAAATCTTCGCCAATATGTTACCGCCGCCAACCGAGAGTCAACAATGTTTGAACAGGTGCTTATTGGCATGCTCGGCATGGATGATTCTGACGAAGACCGTGAAGCAAAGCTAAATCGCGCATTTAGCAAATTGCACGACCTTACCGATGGAGTGCGTACTACACTGCTCAAGAATAGGGTGTTTGAGTCCCTAAATGCCATGGTAGAAGATGCCGATGTAGAGCAGATAGATAAAGAGCTCTCAAAGGCAGAAGCTATCGAGGCAGAAACCAAACGAAACAGCAGCTCAAAACCGACGGGGGAGTAACCATGGAAGAGCGTACGATTGAATCCTATATCATCGACATTCCCGATTATCCCGAGCCGGGCGTAATCTTTAAAGACATCACTCCACTCTTTGCAGATCCTGAAGGCCTGCGCAAAACTGTTAGCGCATTTGTTGAGCATTATCGCGATCAAGGTATCACAAAGGTAGTTGGGCCCGAAGCGCGCGGCTTTATGATTGGCACTCCCGTAGCACTCGAACTTGGGGCTGGATTTATTCCAGCACGTAAACCTGGCAAACTACCACGAGAGACCATGTCTGCAAGCTATGAGCTTGAGTACGGAACTGATACCCTTGAGATTCACACCGATGCCATTCAGCCGGGTGATAAAGTGCTTATCATCGATGACTTGATTGCCACAGGCGGCACGGCCGCAGCCACCGGCAAGCTTGTACAGGACATGGGAGCTGAGCTCGTTGGCTATGCTTGCATCCTGGAGCTTTGCTTCTTAAATCCCCGCGAAGCTCTCAATGCATCGGGCGAGCATCCACTCTTTAGCCTTGTTAAGGTTGAATAGCGATTACTCTTCGTTAAACCCAGCGTAACGTAAGTACGCCATCAAATATGCCTTAGAGGCAAACGCCTCTGCAGCCGCATGAACAAGCAATGTTTCTCGCGTGATTGCAGAGGCGTTATTTTGTTTCACAGCCACAGTGTCTTCGTCAGAAAACGCACGGTACACCGCTTCATTAACCTCAGATGCAACGTAATCGTAGGCTATATCCAGCGGATAGGTAATTTGTTGAATATGAAGCAACTGCCCAATAGATGTCATGCTCAAGAACTGCTTAAATACGCAAATAACAAGAAGACGTGATAGGTGTTCCGGGCCATACTGTTTCTTAACAGGAGCGGGAATAAGCCGCATCTTTACATAGTTATTAATCATAGACGGCGTGAGCCATGGATCTTCCGAAGAAGAAACAAGCGGCTGTATCTGCTGAAGCACATACGAAACTACCTGGTCACGATAGAGATACATCTGGGGCAGTTCGGCATATGTAGGAAGCCAAAAACCTTTAACCCGACTAACTTCTGCAGAACTCAAAAAGGCATCAGGGAGCAAGGTAGGGGAGACGAGATTCTTATCAAGCGGAGTTGAAGATTCGGCCATTGGTATAACGCTTGCAAGACTACACATGAGAACCCCCTGTTTATTCTCAATAAGCGGCAGATGAGTGCAAAACTTTCATCTAGTCTTGTATACTAGCAGACAGTTTAACTAAACAATCCTTTATCTCGCACTTAAGGAGCTAGTCATGTCGTGGGCGATAGTTGCCGATTCAAGCTGTAATCTTCGCACTCTCAATGATGCACACGACAAGATTATCTATAAATCAGTTCCGCTTACCATTCATGTTGGTGGAGTTGATTATGTTGACGACGATACACTTGATGTGCATGCGCTTAATGAGCATATTGCTGCCGAATCCGAAGCTTCCTCGAGTTCTTGCCCTAGTGCAGGGCTTTGGGCAGAAGCATTTAGAGCTGCCAACAACGTAATAGCTATTTGCATCTCCTCAAATCTCTCGGGGAGCTTTGAGGCAGCCAGTATGGCACGAAACATCGTACTGGATGAATATGCTCGTGAACACGATGGCATTATTTCAGGTAAGAACATCTTTGTACTTAATTCGCGCGCTGCAGGCGGAAAGCTTGAACTCCTGGTTACACTATTAAATAGGTACCTAACTGAAACTAATCCCACCTTTGAACAGGCTGTTTCATACATAGAAGATGTAGAAGAGCGCTCTCAGGTTCTATATTCGCTTTCGAGCTACGAGAACCTCATGAAGAATGGCCGTATGCCACGTCTCGCTGGAACCATTGCCAGCAAACTAAATATTCGTGTGCTCGGAACCGCTAGTACAGAGGGAACAATCAAAATTGTTGGCCCTGCACGCGGCGAGAAAAAGATGGCCAAGAAGATCATCAGTGTCATGGAAAACGATGGATATACCGGAGGCATGGTGTACATCGACCACGTAGAAAATGAACCAGCCGCTGAGCAGCTCAAGCAAACCATTCTTGAACGCTGGCCAGAAGCTGAGGTATTCATTCTGCCTTGTGGAGCACTTTGTTCGTACTACGCAGAACGAGAGGGCCTAATTATTGGCTACACTTGGGCGTAAGGGACGTAAGCCTATTTAGCCCTGCTGGTTCTGGTGTCCAGCAGGGCTTTTGTATTCCAAATATCAACTTTACATAAGATATATTATCTACGTTTTATCATTCTTTAAAAGCAGGAGGAAGCTCTAAAGGATATTTGTACTATACAAGACTCTCTAGGTAACGACTTGCTGCCGTAGCTGCAATAGCTCCGTCAGACACCGCAGTAACCACCTGTCTGAGATATTTTGATCTCATATCACCAGCGCAAAACAGACCAGGCGTTTTAGTAGACATGTCTTCGTCAGTGATAACACCGCCAGAGTTTGAGTCTAATTCGACCAGGTCCTTAAGCAAATTAACTTGAGGATCAAACCCTACAAAAACAAAGACTCCGAAGGCTCCTGGCTGGTATTCGATTGTCTCAAGCCCTCCAGTTTTCACATGCTGAAGAACCAATTTTTCCGGCATGCGAGCACCAGACAGTTCCTTAATAATCGTTGAAAAACGAACGGTAATATTAGGTACCTCAGCAATACGATTTGTAATACCTTTTGGAGCTCTAAAGGCTTCCCTACGAACCAACATGATTACCTCGCGCGCAAAGCGAGCAAGGTAAAGCGCTTCCTCACAGGCAGTCTTTCCACCGCCAACAACGTAAACCGTCTTATTCTTGAAAAACATTGCATCGCACGTCGCACAGTACGACACTCCCCTGCCAATGAATGTCTCTTCTCCGGTAAAACCCGCTTTACGAGGAGATGCACCTAACGCGCAAACTACACTTTGCGCATGCAAACTGCCTTTACCAAGCTGAATAGAAAAACCTCCATCCGAAAGTTTTTCAATAGACTCAACGGATTGAGAAACGTGAGTTACCCCCGCGGAAATTGCATGATCAAAAAGTCTAACAGAGAGCTCGCTACCAGAAATATCAGGTAAACCAGGGTAGTTATCAACCAGATCACTCTGTGAGATTTGTCCGCAAGGAATATATGGTTCTACACAGGCAACGGATAACCCAGCTCGAGCTCCATATAGAGCTGCTGAAGAACCAGCAGGTCCACCACCAACCACAACAAGATCAAAGCTCGACGCTTCCATATTGCACCTCCAGCCACACGCTATTTTCTGCAAGATAATACCCATATTCGGGAGAATCGAAGACTACTGTGCAGACATCGGAATAGAACGTAGAATATATGGGACTCACAGATGGGAGAACGCATGTCGCCTAAGCAGGACTCTGCTTCGACCGTACAACCTTCAAAACGCCCCGTAATCACCGTAATGCATGCTTCGGTTGGTTCTGGTCATAAGGCGGCTGCAAACGCTATTGCCCAGGCTATCGATGCCATGCGTGGAACTGATGGTGTACCGGAGGATGTTGAGATTGATGTTCTTGACATTCTTGATTTTGGACGCATTAAATTTGACGGTAATAAAACCGCTGCATCTTTCACGGGAGCTACAAGACCAATTTACGACATCACCTGGAGATATGTCTTAACCGGGCGACTTCTTTGGGGTGGTGGCACAGGTTGGTCTCGCGTGATGTTCCCCTCTTTCAATTCGTATGTGCAAGAAAAAAAGCCTATCGCTATTATTGCCACTCATATCACGGCAGCCAATGTTGCAGTGGGCACACGTATGCTCACAGGTATTGAATATCCTATAGCCTGCATACCAACTGACTACGAAATTGAGGGCTGGTGGCCCCATAAAGAGGCTGATTTATTCTGTGTTGCAACAGAGTTCATGGCTGAAACTCTTAGGCCTCGTTACGTTAAAGAATCCAATATTAAAATCACTGGCATTCCTGTACGACAGGGCTTTAGCAAGAAGATTGATGACGCAGAAGCAAGGCATGAGTTTGGCCTTCCAAGCGATAAAACCATCGTTTTAGTAATGGCTGGAGCTTCGCTCCCTCAACCATATGTCCGTTTTCGCGCTGCAATAGAGCAAACGATTCCATTCTTGCGCAGATTTGAAAACATGCACTTCGTCTTTCTGCCCGGCAAAGACATCGAGTACTCTACGCATCTCACTTCTGTCTTTAACGGCATGAAACTCGAAAACGTTAGTGTAATGGACTATGTCGAGGATATGGCATCATTAATGCGTGTATCCGATATTGCAGTACTTAAATCCGGAGGACTAGCTGTAACAGAATGTCTCTGTGCCGAACTGCCTATGTTGCTCTTGGGAAAGTCGTACGGACAAGAAAAGGCCAACACAACGATGTTGACCTCGTTTGGCGCGAGCCTCCATGCGACAACCTCAAGAGAGCTCGTAAGTACGCTCGATCACATACACCGTAATCCAGCAACTCTCGAAGCACTGCTAATCAATGCAAATGCACTGCGTAAACCAAATGCTGCTCGTGACATTGTGAGAGAAACTATGTCACGAGTTGGAACACCGGTAAAACGTCAAAAGCACTTCGCCGAATTCTATTTTGGAGATAAACCTGCTCACACACGCTAACCAAAAGAACGGTTTTAGGTACCAACAGCTATTCTAAAGAATTATTGGACACCACTTGAGCCAAAGCCGCCCGTTCCCCTATCGGTTTCGTCCAGCTCGTCGACCTCAACAAGATGAACTATTGGCACCTCTTGAATAACGAGCTGAGCGATACGCTCTCCACGCTCAATATGAATGGGGTTCTCCGAATCAAGATTGACAGCAATAACCTTAAGCTCACCACGGTAATGCGCATCAATAAGACCTGGCGTATTGGCAATGGTTAAGCCCTTCTTGAGCGCAAGTCCACTACGAGGCTGTACAAATCCGGCATATCCATCAGGAATTGCAATGGCCAAACCCGTAGAAATAAGAACACGATGATAGGGCTGAATATCTACAGACTCATTAGCACGCAAATCAAGACCAGCATCACCAGAATATGCATAAGAAGGCAGCAAAACTGTAGGATCAAGGCGCTTGATACGAAGATCAATATTAGACATAAGACCTACCTCAACTTATTAAGTTCGTTGATAAACTCATCAACGTCTTTGAAATCTCGATACACGGAAGCGAAGCGTATGTAGGCAACCTTATCAATCTTCTCAAGACGTTTGAGAACCATATCGCCGATATCATGAGAACTAACAGCTGTAAGAGTTCGACCACGAAGCTCTCTTTCAATATCGTCAATCAAGGAATTAAGCGTAGAAACATCTATATCTCTTTTAGAAGTAGCTCGCATTAGACCAACAAGCAGTTTATTTCTGTCGAACGACTGAACACTGCCATCGCTCTTGATTACTTCAATTGGATCTTCGCAGCGCTCAAACGTAGTAAAACGATAGCCGCACGACAGACATTCACGCCGACGCTTTATCGCATTAGTAGCATCCTGCATACGAGAATCCGCGACCCGTGTACCGCTTCCACCGCATTTAGGACATCTCACAGGTGCCTCCTTGTTCAGTATGTACGAAAGCAAGGATACCACGCATGTTTACTTCGAATGAGAAGCAGCTGGAACTAAAAGATGTTCGCCAATGCTTAAAAGCCCAGAATCCAAATCATTCCATTCACGAATCAAATGCACCGTATCAGAGGTACTTAAACCAGAAACGGGATAGCGCTCTGCAATTATCCAAAGCGTATCGTCCATTTGAACGACAATGCTTTCCTGTGGTGTAGATGCAAGTGCAACTATATATGCATTTTGAGCGGATACTTCTTTTGCAATAACAGGCAGAGCGAGAACAATAACAAGCGTAAAAATACCAAGAAGCACGGCGAAATGAGATCCATGATCGGCATCAATACTTTTAGAAGTGCTCGTGAATACCTGAGCTTTCTTTGAGCCATCAATAACCTGAAAATAAGGCCGTTCACTTTCAAATGAAGAATCTAGTGCAAGATTCCCATATGTCATAGCGCTCATGTCTGTATCTACCCCTCTCATATCAAACGAGATAGTTATACGCCCACGTCCGGACAAAACTACTAGCGCGAGAACGAATGTTCGTATATGATTATCAACGAACAGCTGTTCCTGTCAATGAATTTTCGAACATTTGTTTGATAGAGGAGGTTTTTATGACTCGTAAAGTCACTAAACGCCAACTGCAGATTTACGATTACATTCGTGCCTATCAAGCCGAAAAAGGCTATCCACCCAGTGTGCGCGAGATGGCTGCTGCGGTTGGCCTTTCCTCCCCTTCTACCGTACATGCACATCTCGCCTCACTTGAGGAGCATGGCTACATTAAGCGAGATAAAACAAAGCCACGCGCCCTTGAAGTTTTTAAGCAATCTGAAACGGATTCTGAAACCATTCCCGATAGGTTAGCTGCCAAGCATACAGATGAGCGCAATACAGTCTCTCTGCCATTAGTTGGTCGTGTAGCTGCAGGAATGCCGATTCTTGCTGAGCAAAATATAGAAGACACTCTCACCGTTCCTACTGAAATTGCTTCCGATGCCAGTTCCTTCATTCTGGAGGTTCATGGGAGCTCAATGATTAATGTAGGCATCTACAATGGCGACTACATTATTGTTAAAGAGCAAAAAAGTGCCATGAATGGTGAGATTGTTGTTGCCATGATAGATGGCGAAGCCACGGTAAAAACCTTCTATAAGGAACGTGGGCGTGTACGACTCCAGCCTGAAAATGACGCCATGGAACCCATTTATGCAGATAACCCCACTATTCTTGGCAAGGTTGTTGCACTAATGAGGCGTCTGTAGTTGAGCGAGAAAACCGAGCTTACAAGCAATCGAGTAATACTCTTAGATGAGGTACGGGGATTCACCATTGTTTCAATGGTTGCCTTTCACACCTGTTATGACCTAGCGTATATCTATGGCCTCAACATGCCATGGTTTACCAACTCACCTTTTCAAGAAATTTGGCGTTGCTCTATAAGCTGGGTTTTCTTGCTTCTAGCAGGTTGGATGACAACTCACTCGCGGAATAATGTTAAGCGCGGGTCTCAGTATGCCGCGGTGGCAATTGTAGTATGGCTTGTTACAACAATTGCAGCAGTAGACACTCCCATTTCCTTTGGCATTATCTATTGCATGGCAGCATGCACACTACTTTTCACGGTTCTAGAAAAGCCTCTCGAAAAGACAAATCCGATTACTGTCTTTCTTGTAGCGTTAATTGCATTCTTTCTAACGAGAGAGATTCCGCACGCAATATATCCCATCAAATATCTCGCGTGGCTTGGATTTCCATCGCCGGCATTTATCTCGGGAGATTATTATCCACTCATACCGTTCTTTTTTATGTATCTGGCTGGTGCTTCAATGGCACGGTGGTTTCGTAAATCCAAACACATATATCCAAGTTGGATGTTCAAAACTCACGTAGCACCGCTTGCGATAATTGGAAAACATAGCCTTGCTGTCTATATCTTGCATCAGCCAGTCGTGCTACTCATACTTATGATGGTCATGCAGCGATAGGTTAATTCGTCTGAAAAGCACGAAGACGACCTGCAAGAGATTTGGGAGCGCTTAATGACAAAAGCACACCCGTCTCTCCATACTCTTCGCGAAGGACTACGCCTTGTTCACGAAGGCGGCAGAGAAGAGCACCTTCGCTATATGGCAACTCAATAGACATTTTTATATCCTGAGCAGCTGATTCTTCGGAAATACGGTCAACAAGTGTATCAATGCCATACCCTGTAGCCGCAGAACAAAAAAGCTGGCTAGGAAAGCGCGATTCAAGGCTATGTACATACTGTATAGACAATAAATCGACTTTGTTGTTAACCGTAATGGATGGACGTTCAGATGCACCAATTTCCTCAAGAACGCGTTCAACGGCCTCGAGCTGAAGATCAGCATCTTCGTCCGAGCAATCAACAATCTTAAGGATAAGATCAGCTTCAAGAACTTCGGCAAGCGTAGACTTAAACGCCTCAACAAGTCCATGAGGCAACTTTTGAATAAACCCTACCGTATCCGTGATGGTAACTATACGACCACCAGGCAAAGCAAAAGAACGGGTAGTTGGATCTAGTGTTGCAAATAGCTTATCCTCCGAAAGCACTCCTGCATCTGTTAGAGCATTGAGCAGAGTAGACTTACCTGCATTGGTATAGCCAGCAAGTGCAATGCGGAATGTATTTGAAGCCACACGGTCTTTAGATTGAACACCACGTCGCCTCTCAAGCTGAGCAAGCTCTTTACGCAAGCCAGAAATCTTGTTCCTAATTAGACGTCTATCAACTTCCAGCTGGCTTTCGCCCTGTCCAAAACGGCTTCCGATACCTCCACGCGTTTGCTCCTTAGCAAGGTGAGACCACATGCCTCTTAAACGAGGAAGCAAATACTGCAACTGAGCCAGCTGAACCTGAATACGACCCTCACGCGTTTGTGCATGCAAACCAAAGATATCCAAAATGAGAGCAGTGCGATCGATAATCTTTGTTGGCTCCCCTAATGTTCGCTCAAGATGGCTCTGCTGAGCAGGGGTAAGGTCATCATCAAAGATAACAACCTGCACATTCAAGGCATGAACAAGATCGCAAACTTCTTGGACCTTACCAGAACCAATAAATGATTTTGGAATAGGATGGTCGAGTTTTTGAACAACACGACCAACAGGAATAGCACCTGCGGTATGCACAAGGCGTTCGAGCTCATCAAGAGAGCGCTCAACAGGCCAACGGGAATCGCGCCATTCCACTCCAACAAGAAGAGCACGTTCTGGTTCTATATCGGTGGAGAGAAATGAAAATCGACTCAATGTGCACCCCGAGAGGAATTTAAAATCAACTGAACAGCCTCAGAGGATGCAAGCTCGCTCATATCCATCCAGGTAAACCGCTTATCACGCTTAAACCAAGAAAGCTGACGCTTAGCATAGCGGCGCGATCGCAGTTTAATAAGCTCCTGTGCTTCAGAAAGCGTTAAGGCGCCGTCCAGATACTCAATAAGTTCTTTATAACCAATTGCCTGACGTGAAGTTAGCGCATCATGTGCACCAGCATCTACAAGACTCTTAACTTCTTCGAGAAGACCTTGATCAAACATACGGTCGACACGCTGGTTAATACGCTCATATAACAGGTCTCGAGGCATAGTAAGAGCAAAACGATGGGCGGAATATACGGAGCGCGGAGAAGCAAAACCTTTACGTTGCTCCGCATAAGAAACGCCTTCATCAAGCATTTCAAGTGCACGAATAACCCGACGAACATTATTAGGGTGAATAACACGCGCACTCTCAGAATCTCGTTCAGCCAGTAAAGAATGAAGCCCCTCGGCCCCAAGTTCCTCTGCAAGCTTTTGGTACTTCGAACGAGATTTTGCCTCTATATCGCCAGAAGGAAAATGCATGTCATCCAATGCTGCATCGATATAAAGCCCAGTTCCTCCGCAAAGAATTGGAGGCTTACCGCGGTCAAGAAGCTCGTTGATGATGGGTCGAGCATCATGTTGGTACAAGGCTGCCGAGTAAGAAACTGAAGGCTCAACCACGTCAACCATATAGAGCGTTGTTTTTCGCTCCCCTACCGGAACTTTAGCAGTTCCAATATCCATGCCCTGGTAAACCTGCATGGAATCAGCTGAAACAACCGCTCCATCAAGGGTTTTAGCCAGTAAATCAGCTACTTCGCTTTTACCAACAGCAGTAGGTCCGGCAATTACAAATACCGGACCTAAAAGACCCTCTCTCATCGAGGTTCACCGACCACCTTGCCGGATAAATACCACGTACGCGCAAGGTCAACGTCGACGTCAACAATCTTTCCTACAAGGTCATCAACAGAATAGCCAGCAGGTATCGGAGCGTGTACAGTTTGATTCTTGGGGCTTTTACCCATCAATATCGAAGCATCCTTCTTGGAAGTACCTTCAATAAGAGCAGGAACAACAGTATTAAGCTCATGCTGGTTATATTCATGAGCAGTAGTTTCTATTACTTTTACCAGGCGATCAAAGCGCTCAAGAATAACTTCTCGCGGAGTAGGATCATCAATTTTTGCAGCAGGAGTACCTTCACGCTTGGAATAGATGAAGGTATAGGCCTGGGCGTATCGAACCGTTTCGGCAAGAGAAAGCGTCTGCTCAAAATCCTCTTCGGTTTCACCCGGAAAACCAACAATGATGTCGGTGGAGAGTGCAATATCGGGAATCCTATCTCGAATGCTATCGATGAGATTGAGATAAGACTCACGAGTATAGCGACGATTCATGAGCTTAAGAATGCGCGAGGAACCAGATTGAACGGCAAGATGAAGCTGTGGCATCACTGCAGGAACCTCAGCCATGGCATCAATGGTCTCAGGAAGCAAATCCTTTGGATGTGACGAGGTAAAGAAAATACGCTCAATACCTGTATCTCCCACGCGACGAAGCAACTCAGCAAATCGTGGCTTTCCAAACAAATCGCGACCATACGAATTAACATTCTGGCCCAAAAGGGTAACTTCTCGTACTCCGGTACGTGATAAAGCAGTTACCTCATCGAGAATCTCCTCGAACGAACGACTCTTCTCTCTTCCACGCACATAAGGAACGATGCAGTATGAACAAAAATTATTGCAGCCGGTCATAATGGGCACCCAGGCATGGTAGGAATTAGCGCGATGCCATGGCATGCTCGTAGCAGCTGAATCTTCGTTCTCTTCGCAACGAACGTGCGAACCGCCCTCAGCAAATGCTTCAGCAATAAGCTCGCCAACATGAGCAATGCTATGCGTACCAAAAATGACATCTACATTATCAAGATTTTTGAGAAGATTTTTGCCATCGCGCTGGGCAATACAGCCACCAACAGCAATAACACGCTTACCACTCGGAGCAGGAGGCAAGCTTTTACAGGACAGACATTGACCATAAAGCCGCGTATCCGCCGCCTCACGAACACAGCAGGTCATGAAGACCACAATGTCCGCTTCTTCGGGAGAAGCTACTTCAAGGCATCCACATGAATCCAAAAGTCCACTTACACGCTCAGAATCGTGCAGATTCATCTGACAGCCAAAGGTACGAATAATATAGTTTTTACCAGAAAGATTTGATGTGGTCATACCCTACCCAACCTGCTCGACGTCATCGAAAGCGTCGGACAGATCAGACGCGTGCATAGAGACATGGTGAACATAAACAGAAAGACGAATGGCAGTGCGAGATTCTCCATTGATGAGAATATCGGAAAAAACAGGAGCACAGGAGATATCAAAACCCGTAGGAATCAGAAAGCCGCGTGCAATAGCAATTGCCTTTATAGCTTGATTAACGGCGCCAGCACCAACGCACTGCATATTAACCGGAACACCATCTTTAACCATTCCGGCAATAGCTCCAGCTACCGAAGCTGGAGAAGACTTGCTAGAGACTTTTAAGAATTCCATGAATATGTTTCTCCTGCGATTTACCTGCGTTTAAAGCGTGTTTGTTACGTTGAAACTTTACATCAGCAATAGATGAGCCACAAGGTCTACTCCTCTTTAACGATTGGAATGGAGATCGTAATACGATCTTTTCCAACGCGAACCTTTGGTTCTCCAGAAGAAGTTAGATAATAACGCTCAGCAAGATCTTGAAAATCCCGTTCGACAGCTCGAGAAAAATCATCGAGGTCACTCTTTGAGATTTTGAGTCCTCTTCTATCTCGCGAAAGATCAATCTCTTGATTACGGCGCGGAGATGTTTCGCGCTCTCGAAGTAGACGAGCAGAAACGCTGCGTAGTGGCTGAATAGCACCAGAAAGAATGCGATGGGCCGTACGCTCAGAAATGTCGATACCAAGCTCTGAGGCAATACGAATAAAATCAGATGCATCAGAGGCAAAACCCAAGCGTGAAACTACTGGAAGTGTAGCTTCATCATCAATAAAAAGCAGACGTGATGCATCAAGCTCGCCATTTGCATGAGAGTACATGGTTGCAGCAATTTCAGTTGGAGTACCAAAGAAAACGTCGCAACTATGCAATTCTTCTAATGCAAACTCACAGGTAGCACGAATGATGTTGTGAGGACCTTTAGTACAAGCGAATTGGCCATCATCATCTCGTGAAGCAACGGGCCAGGTAGACTGGTCTGCGCGCTCAGAAAGTAAATTAGAATCAACAGTTACCTTGAACGATGAGCCTCTGTCTTGTCCAGAAGCAACAACATAAGCGCTTGAGACATTTTGGCGAATTGAAAACAACGCCATGCCCCTACCATGAACTCCCCAACGATCCACATGCATGGTCTCCAGTTTTGACGTTACACGAGCATCAAAAATGCGCTCACGCATATCTTCTGGTACACCACATCCATTGTCTAAAAAAACAAGGGTACGAACGGATTCTTCCTTGGAAGTAGCAAGGTAGATTTTCGTAGCTCCCGCATCGCGAGCATTACGAAGCATCTCAATAACGATATCTTCAACATGCTGAATATCGTGTTTAGCCTGGCGCCTCTCAGCCTCAGATACACGAAGTCGAACGAACCCCTCTCCAAGGTTCTCTTCTACACGAAGAGAACCTTCGCCCGACATTGAGGCAATAAATGAGATGAGTTCGTTCGAATCGCTCATAGCTATTTGGCAATATCCATCGCACGGCTCTCGCGAATTACAACAACGCGAACCTGACCGGGATATTCCATTTCCTCTTCAATTTGGTGGGCAATATCGTGTGCAAGCACCGTAGATTGAGCATCCGAGACCTTATCCGGCTGCACCATTACATGCACCTCACGACCAGCCTGCATGGCATAGGTACGCTCAACGCCCTCATAGGAGTTTGCAATCTCTTCAAGCTTCTCAAGACGCTTAATGTAATTCTCAGCAGACTCGCGACGTGCACCAGGACGAGACGCAGATACTGCATCTGCAGCCTGAACAAGAACAGCAAGAACCGAATTAGGATCTACATCACCATGGTGAGCCTCAATGGCGTGAACAATTGCAGGCTTCTCACCATAGCGACGAGCAAGATCTGCACCAATAACAGCGTGGGGACCTTCTACCTCATGATCGATAGCCTTACCAAGGTCATGAAGAAGACCTGCGCGCTTAGCAGCATACGTATCTACACCAAGCTCGGCAGCCATAATCGCGCACAAATCAGAAACCTCGAGAGAATGCTGAAGGACATTCTGGCCAAAAGAGGTGCGATAGCGAAGAGAGCCCAAGGTCTTAACAATTTCTGGATGCAGGTCATGAATGCCCGTATCAAACGCAGCTTGCTCGCCAGCCTCTTGAACACGCTGCTGAACAAGATCAGAGGCCTTCTGATACATCTCTTCAATACGAGCAGGATGGATTCGACCATCAGCAATGAGGTTCTCAAGGGCAACACGAGCAGTCTCGCGGCGAACAGGATCAAAGCTCGAGAGAACAACGGTCTCCGGCGTGTCATCAATAACAAGATTTACACCAGAAATTTGCTCGAAGGTACGAATATTTCGACCCTCGCGGCCAATAATACGACCCTTAAGATCATCGGAAGGAATGTGAACGGATGTAACCGTTACCTCTGCAGTGTGATCAGCAGCGCAGCGCTGAATGGCCAGAGAAATAATCTCCTGCGCAGTTTTATGGCATTCAGCCTTAACCTGCTGCTCAGATTCGCGAATGATAGTAGCAGCCTCATGTGTCACTTCTCCGCGAACCTTATCAAGCAGTTCACGATGAGCGTCATCGCGAGTGAGCTCAGAGATACGCTCAAGTTCGCTCGTCTGCTTAGCTACCAGCTCATCCAGTTCACGAGAACGCTTCTCAATCTGACCAGCTTGACTAGAAAGCTGATGCTCACGCTTATCAAGCGCATCATTACGACGATCAAGAGACTCCTCGCGCTGAAGCACGCGATTCTCCATGCTTCGAATCTCCTGTTTACGCTGTTTTTCTTCAGCCTCTGCAGCCTGCTTATTCTGAATAATCTGCTCTTTAGCCTCTAATAGAGCTTCCTTCTTTAGTGTCTCTGCCTTGCGCTTAGCGTCATCAATAACACCCTGAGCCTCCTCATGTGCAGACTGAATCTTAGAATCAGCCTCACGAAGGCTACCGTTCTTGGCGCTGCGCATGGCAATCGCGGCAATCGCTGCACCCAGTACAAGGCAAACGACACCAACGACAATCTCCATGCCCATTGTTTCTCCTTAATGTTTATCAACGCATAAAAATCGATACCCCCTGTATCCAGGCAGTATCGAACATTTGCTAGGGATTAATCACCCAGTCTGATATGAAAACTGTTTATTCAATCTCATCCGCGATGAGCGAGTATCACATAACAAATGACGCATTAATCCTACGTTGACGAGGGCATTATGTCAATTATCGGAACGACTCCGAACCTTCTTCAAGCTCTTCAATACGAGCACGTGCTGCCTGTTGAGCAATCGAGTAAGAGTATCCACGTGATACGAGAAAACGAATAAATTTATCTCGAGGATGAGTATCAGAACAAGGCTTTCTGCGGAGAACATCAAGCGCGCGCGAAAGATCCTCGTCATCAGAAAAATAACGTTCCGGATACCCTTCTATTTCATCCGTTCGAATACCTTTTTTGTAGAGCTCAGACTCAA
This sequence comes from Roseburia sp. CAG:303, assembly GCA_963653375.1. Classification (GTDB taxonomy): domain Bacteria; phylum Actinomycetota; class Coriobacteriia; order Coriobacteriales; family Coriobacteriaceae; genus Collinsella. The sequence goes on along the minus strand of CAVJWJ010000002.1, from coordinate 71,455 downwards.
TCCTTCTCCTGCCCCAACCACGGCGAATACGTTCTTCAATAAAAAAAGAAGTAAATCGATTATCGTCAAGATAGCGACGCTCTCGAGAGGTAGTAAGAGCTCTTTCAATCTCCTGGTCGCGATATCCATAGCGAGACAATTTGTCACACAGCTCTCCCGAAGCATACTCGCGACGGGAGAGCATATCGGTTATTGCCTGAAGACAAGCACGGTATTCAATCTCATGAATCGCATCAAATGCATCATCTTCAGGCAGAGGAAAACCGAGTGATTCGGACTTAAGAAGTGCTGCAGCACGAAGTGGAACAACGATTTGTCGAGAAGCCCCGTTTTCCAGAACAACATCGACAGTCGCCATAGGCTTACGCGACGTGTAAGCCATTATCCGCTGGCGCTCTTCCTTAGAGGGAAGAGAAATCTGAAGATGTGTTACAAAGAGCGACATTACTCAGCAGACTTTTCAGAGGCCTCAATATCATCAGCAGCGTCAGTTTCATAGAAGCTATCGTCTGGGTCCACAGCCTCACCAACTGGCTCGTCTTCAAAGTCAAGACCACAAGCAACTCGAACCTTGTGCTCGATCTCGGCGGAAAGATCAGGGTGCTTACGCAAAAAGTCCTTCGCAGCTTCTTTGCCTTGCCCCAAACGCTCTGTGTCGTAGGTATACCAAGCGCCTGACTTCTTTACAATTTCGTAGTCAACAGCCATATCCAGGATGGAACCCTCTTTAGAGATGCCTGTGCCATACATGATGTCGAACTCAGCGGCTTTAAACGGAGCTGCTACCTTATTCTTAACAATCTTCGCACGCACACGATTGCCAACAATCTCCGTACCATTCTTAATGTTATCAATGCGGCGAATATCAATGCGCACCGAAGAGAAGAACTTGAGAGCACGACCACCAGTAGTGGTTTCGGGATTGCCAAACATCACGCCAATCTTCTCGCGAAGCTGGTTGATGAAAATACATGTAGTGTTTGATTTTGCAAGAGAACCGGCAAGCTTACGAAGCGCCTGGCTCATAAGACGAGCCTGAAGACCGACGGAAGAGTCGCCAATCTCACCCTCAATCTCTGCACGAGGTACCAGGGCGGCAACCGAGTCAACAACGACTACATCAATAGCACCAGAGCGAACAAGCATGTCACAAATCTCAAGAGCCTGCTCACCCGTATCTGGCTGAGAAATAAGAACTTCGTCGATGTCAACGCCAATGCGTGCCGCATAAGTAGGATCCAAAGCGTGCTCAGCATCAATAAAAGCTACAACTCCACCAGCAGCCTGAGCTTCGGCCAAAATCTCAAGAGAAAGCGTTGTCTTACCAGAAGATTCTGGACCATAAATCTCAACAATACGACCGCGTGGTACGCCACCAATACCAAGAGCAGCATCCAGTGCAAGTGATCCCGTTGGGATAGCCTCGACCTCCAGCTGAGGACCACCGTCTCCGTAACGCATGATTGAACCGGTGCCGAATTTCTTCTCGATCTCAGCCTTAGTGACTTCAACCATTTTGTCGCGCTCAGCGCCATAGGTACGCTCATGCACAGTACGAACAGGGCCAGCATTCTTTGCCATGGAAGTTCCTTCCCTTCGTGTTCACCGCCATTGACTATAGACGAACAGCTGTTCGAGGTCAAGGCTCTCAAATGAGATGCTATACAGCCCATCCAAATGAAAAAGACAAAGAACTTCCCAGGGACTTAATTTAGCAGCTAATCAAACTTACCAAAATCAAACAAACCCAGCTAAATAGCCCAAAATGCAGAAATGCAGGAGTGGGCTTTTAGGCAATTTAAAGAAGCACTTACATAGATTCGATAGAAGAAAGCAGCCACAACAGAGCTTGTTCAGCAGCTTGAACACGTACTTCCTGGCGATCTCCTTGAAATACAAACCTACGCGCAGAAACTTTGTCTTCAGCCATCAGACCAATAAACACGGTTCCTACTGGATTTTGCTCAGTTCCACCACCTGGACCTGCATAGCCCGTAAGACTAACCGCAAGATTGGAACTAAAAAGTCGAACTGCACCCTGCGCCATTTGACATGCAACTTCAGAGGACACTTCAGTTACCTGGCGAATTGTCTCTGGGTTAACACCTAAAACAGCGGCCTTGATATCGTTGGTATACGTTACCGCTCCACCCATAAGAACATCAGAGGCGCCAGGCACAGAGGCGATAAACGAAGAAACCATTCCAGCTGTCAGAGATTCAGCTGTAGCAACAGTCAGGCCTTTTTTACTACATGCAAAAACAAGAGATTGAGCCAACTCGGCGCAACGAACGCTATACGAATCAAAACTATCCATAGAGACCAGCTAGACCCTAAACACAACCTCACGGCAGTTCCAGAAATACTGAAGACCTGAAACAACTGTCAAAATCACAGCGGTAACCATAAGAATCTGCGCCAACAGCAACAGCTCGGCAGAGAGCGGCAAAGAAAGAGAAATCATCACCATTACAAAGAGGTAGCAGCATAACGACACCATAGTTGTCGCTGTCTTCCACTTACCAAGTTTGTCAGCAGCTATAACAACACCGTTTGCACTTGCCACCATACGCATAGCGCTCACAAGGAACTCACGCAAAAGAATGATAAAAACGGGCCAGATACTCACAAAACCCAACTCGAGCAAGATGAGAAGAGCTGAAAAAACAAGGAGCTTATCCGCAATAGGATCAAGAAACTTACCAAAATCTGTAATCTCATTACGCGAGCGTGCGAGGTAGCCATCTACCTTGTCAGTCAGACTCAATAGAACATAGAGAACAAAAGCAGCAGTCGCTAAGAACGTATCGTAGGTCCCCGCACCCATATATGAGAACTGTGCAAGCAGCATAAAGATAGGGATAAAAACGATACGCACGCATGTAATCACATTAGCGGGCGTCCAGATAGAAGTAAGTTCCTTATTCGAATCACTGGCCATAACGGCTACTCCACTACCTCTCCTACAAGCTCATAGCAAAAACTATCCGTAAAGCGAACCTTCAGCACATCGCCGACCGTTGCATCAGCAATGTCTAGATGCACGGCACCATCGCAATCAGGAGCCTGGAACCAAGCGTGACCAATAAGCTCAGGACCGTCCTCCCCTTCTTCAATGCCATCAACAATAACATCAGACACTTCTCCAACATGCGAGGCAGTAGCAGCGAATCCAAGGGCTTCCGCCATATCCATTGCAGCCTGTGTGCGCTCGGTCTTAGTAGCATCATCAATCTGATCGGGCATGGTGCAAGCGGTGGTACCTTCCTCGGGCGAATATGGGAACACACTCGTGTAGTCAAATCCAATGCGATCCATAAAAGAAACCATACGCTCGTGCTCTTCGTCAGTTTCGCCCGGGAAAGACGTAAGGTATGTAGTACGAATAACCATATTGGGAATCTGCTCACGCAAGCGTGCAAACAAAGCCTCAAGCTCTTCCTCAGAACCAGAACGATTCATAGCGTTCAGAACACGCTCACAGCAATGCTGAACAGGAATATCAATATAAGGTAGGACCTCAGGAGTATCGCGGATAGCAGCAATGAGCTCATCCGTCATACCTTCGGGCTGGAGATAGAGCACGCGAATCCACACCGGCTCAGGACGAACAGTTTCAGCCACTGCAACCAAGAGTTCTGCCAAGGAGTGCGGACCTTCAACAGAAGCATCGAGGTCTTCGCCCCAAATGCCGGTATCCTGGCCAATTAAGACCAGTTCGCGCACACCACCAGAAACAAGGTCAGCAGCTTCAGCAAGAATGGACGCAGCCGAGCGTGAGTGATAGCGCCCACGAATATAAGGAATGGCGCAGAAGCTGCAGAAGCGATCGCAACCATCAGAAATCTTGAGGTACGCAACCGTACCTTCAACCGTGCGCTTAATGCTTGGCAGCATAGCGGTACCAGAGCGTTTAACACCCAGCAGCTCATCAACTACCGCAACAATGCCGTCTTCTTCATCCGTACGCACAAAAGCTGCCACCTCAGGCAGCTCGGCAGGAAGCTCGGAGCCGTAGCGAGAGGGAACGCATCCGCACATTACAATAGGCACGCTTCGAATGCCATCGGCCACATCTTCTGCAAGCTGCAGGGTGGTCTCAATGCTCTCAGATGTAGCAGAAGCCAAAAAAGAGCACGTATTAATGAGTACCAAATCGGCAGATTCCGAGGTGGAAACCTCAGAATATCCAGCAGCATTAAGTAGCGAACGCATACGGTCAGTATCGACCTCATTTTTGGCACAGCCAAGTGTTACATAAAGAATGGAGCCGTTGGGCGTATCCATGAGTAAGTGTTATCCCCTCGTGAGCAGTTGCTATTAACGATAGTTAGTAAACTGAAGCGGTTGGCCATAGTCCTGGTCGCGCAAAAAGCCAATAACCTGTTGCAAGGCATCTTTTGAAGGAGATGTAACGCGAAGCTTATCGGCCTCGATGGTTACCTTTACCTTAAACTTCTGATCCTTAACATCCTTGTTGATTTTCTTGGCTGTGGGCTGATCAATGCCCTCGACAATATGCCCCAGCACACGAACGCTACCACCAGATGCGGCTTGAGGAGCATCCCAAGAGACCGACTTAAGATCAACGCCACGCTTAATGAGCTTTGAATTGAGCACATCAATAATTTGGCGAGAAACAAAATCAGCCGGGGCAGAAATGGTAAAAAGCTTGTCACCCTTAGAAAGCTCAATTGTTGCGCCAGAATCTTTTAGATCGTAGCGCTGCGAGATCTCGCGGGCGCACTGTTGAAATGCGTTGTCGACCTCTTGCATATTTACTTCGGATACGACATCAAAGCTGGAATCTTTAGCCATTCGTTTTCCTTTCAGGAATTAAGAATTAGTCAGAAGAAGAGTCAGTGCTATCGTCTTGCGTATCAGAGCTATCAGACGAATCAGAATCCGTGGCCGAAGAGTCTGATGAGGTCTGCTCAACAGCAATAGTTACACGCCCTACGCCAGAAGTCTTGCTATCCCAACGAACCTTAGAACCATTCTCGGTAATCGTGACGGCACTGGGGTTATCAACCGTAATAGAAATAGACTTCGTAGGTGTGTATTCAGCCTCATAAGGGCCAACAGGAGTATCGGCGTACTGAGACACGCCATCGACCTTTACTTCAATCCAGGAAGTTTTGCCCTTGGCCAGCGAAATCTTTACGGAAGTTACGCGCGTAGTTGTTGAACTGTCGAACGAAGAATCTGAAGCATCGTCTGACAAGGTATCAGAAGAAGTGTCAAAATCGCTCGAGCTAGAAGCATCGGTCGAAGTATCAGACGAAGCATCGTCAGAGACACTAGAGTCGTCATTGGTAGTTTTCTTGGAAGCAGACGAGCTCTTAGTGCTAGACGCGCTCGACTTAGATGTAGAAGACGCCGAAACCTCCGTAGAGCCAGCTGCTTGAGAAGCAGAACTCGACTGCGAGGAGGAAGTACAACCGCGAATCGCACTCACGAGCAAAAGCACGATGAGCAGCAGAACAATACCTGCCCCCACCAGCAGAAAACGGGGATCAACTGAATTTAGAAACGCATTAAAGCCGGACTGGGGGTGGCGCACTCCACCGCGCGTACGTGAGACAGAATTAGAGCGACCGTACCCGTTATTGCGACGAGCAGAGCCATTTATAGGTCTTCCGTTTGGTGTTCTACCAGCACGATTGCGAGAAGGTTGATTGCGACGTGCCCCAGAACCCGAAGAAGAACGACGATTGCGAGGATCCTGCGAACGAGGATGACGCGCGTTACCACTACCTCCAGGTTCACGACGACGTGTAGAGCCAGATTGCGAACGAGACCTCATCTGACCCGGTTGGTCATCAGAGGGCGTAGAAGTATTAGCGAGCAAGGCCTGACGGCGGCGAGGATTAGATCCAACACGCAAGGAACTGTGCCCTGTCGTCGAGTCGGAAACATACCCCGCCTGCGGAGGGCGTTGAGCATAACGAGAGCTAGAAGGCGCCCCACCATCGACAATCATGAATCGTCCAGCAGAAGAGTCGCTTCGAGAGCTTACAAAAGAAGCTGGTTCTTGATATTGCTGTACTGGACTATCGCCCGAGCGCTCGTAGACATACAGCTCATCAAGATACATATTCACGATGTCGCGCGGGTTAAGACCAAGGAAGCGTGCATAGCTCGAAATCATACCTTGTGCATATCCACGCGGCGGCATCTGAGCAAAATCACCCAGCTCAAAGTATTCAACAATCTGAGGTCTAATTTTGATGGTGTTAGCTACTTGCTGGATGGATAGACCAAGCAAGCGGCGTTTTTCACGCAGTGCCTCCCCAAAACTACTGGCCATTAATAGACCCCCAATCCATCTTCTGCAGCCATCTGAGCCTCGACTGCCTCAAGCTCAGCCAAACCTTCTTCGTCAAGCAGGACTTCGCGCGGCTTCGACCCGTCAGGAGGTCCAACCACGCCTTTTTCTTCTAGCATATCCATGATACGGCCAGCACGAGCATAACCAACCTTGAGGCGACGTTGCAAACCAGAAGTCGAACCAAGCTGAGAATCAACAACAATATGAGCAGCATCCCACAGCAGTGGATCGTCCTCAGAAGCCTCACGCCCCGCAGACGAGGTACCACCAACAACCATTGCGGGAGCCACAGCAGAAAGAATTTCCTCGTGATACTCAGCTTCGCCTTGCTCTTTTACAAACTCGACAACCTGATTAATCTCATCATCCGAGACAAAGCAACCCTGGATACGCTTGGGCTTACCCCAGTCGACCTTAGAGAACAGCATGTCGCCATAGCCCGTAAGTTTTTCTGCACCCGTTTGGTCGATAATGACGCGCGAATCGATACCCGTAGCAACGTTAAATGCAATACGGTTAGTGATATTTGCCTTAATCAAACCAGTAACAACGTTAGACGAGGGGCGTTGAGTAGCCACAATCAAATGGATACCGGCAGCACGGCCAAGCTGAGCGATGCGAACGATCGACGCCTCGACATCCTTGCCAGCAACCATCATAAGGTCAGACAGCTCGTCGATGATAATCACGAGATACGGCATCTTAGCAGGCGGATTGTCGTAGTGTTCAAACTCGCCAGCAGCCTGCTTTTCATTAAAGGTCGAGATTTTACGTACACCAATACGCTCGAATACTTTAAGCCTACGCTCCATCTCAGATACAGCCCACTGAAGCGCGCTAGCAGCCTGCTTGGGCTCAGTCACTACAGGGACATAGAGATGCGGCAAGCCGTTATATCCAGCCAACTCAACACGCTTAGGGTCAACCATGATTAAGCGAACATCCTCGGGGAATGTACGCATGAGCAAACTCATAACAATGGTGTTGATCATGACCGACTTACCAGAACCCGTGGTACCTGCAATAAGCAGGTGCGGCATCTTTGCCAGATCAGCAACGATGGGTGCACCCTCAGAGTCTCGACCAATGGCGAGCTCCAATGGGCCACCCTTCACGTATGGCAAAACATCGCCAAGATTGACGTTCTGACGTGTCCTGTTAGGAATCTCAATACCAACAAGAGACGTACCAGGAATAGGTGCAAAGATACGCACGGCGGTTGACGCCAGCGAAAGAGCAATATCGTCCTCGAGGTTAGAAATGCGGCTTACGCGTTCACCTTCGCCAGGCTGCACCTTAAAGGTTGTAACGGTTGGACCAGAAATCCAGCCAACAACACGCGAGTGCAGGCCAAACTCTCCAAGAGTAGACTGCAGAGCCGCAGCGGTCTCCTCCAGCTCCTTCTCCGAAGACGCCGAGCTCGCAGAAGCAGGATTGTGGCGCAGGATCGATGCAGGGGGCAACTGGCGTGCAGCAGCGTCCTCATCAGTTGACGCATTGGAAGTCTCCGCGGCCGTAATGGCTTGATTAAGCGCTGTTTGGGGCGTTTGCTCAGGAGCAATGGCCCGATTGCCCGAATCAAGATTGGCAGGCTCTTCGTGAGAAGACACTGCTTCTGCCTGAGCCATCAAGAAGGATGGTATCGGACGCTCTCCCTGAGGCGTTACAACGGTCGCCACAGTTTGCGTTTCTCCCGGCTGCTCGTGCGGCTCATTTTGAACCAGAGAAGAAACTTCTTCAGAAGCAAACGAAGCAGGCTCCCACAAGGCGTCCGCATCTGCCTCACTTTGAACAAGCTCATTTTGCGCAGCAGAAATAACATCCAAACCCGTAACTCGAGCAGAAGACTCCGCAGAAGTCACAGGCATCGCATCAACCTCATCAAGCTGAGGCGCAAAGCGTTCCTTTACCGGAATGAGCGTCGTCTTAGCGCCCTCCGCAGCGAGCTGGCTCGACAAGTCAACAAAGGGGTCTTCGTCCTCAACATCGGGCTCATCAGCAATTACCGTAGTCTTAGCACGGTCTCCCAAATACGTTGTTTCTGCCGAACCCTGCGGGTCAAATAAGCTAGAAAGCGAAGCTTGAGACTTACGAACCGCAGCGCGCGGCATTTGCTCACGCTGCAAAGCAGATGCATCACCCCATGGGCTCTCATTCACATCAACGTGACGACGTGAAGCAAATTCTTGAGCGCGCTGAGACGCATCACGCATAACAGCACTGATGGAAAACCCAATGATCACAAAGCCAAGAATCACAAGACCAAAGAGCACAACATAGCTAATGGGCTTACCAAGAGCACCAGAGAGCGCCCCAGCAACGACCGCTCCCACATAGCCGCCAGATGTTGCAAGCACCGATGGCTCAAAGAGCGACTCCGTAGGAGCAGAAAGTGAGAAAACGGAGATAACGGCTACAAAGATGATTAAGGCGCCTAGACACGTACGAGGTGGAATAGGTGCGCGGTCACGCAAAAACAGTAATGCCGAAACTGCCAGCATAGCCAGCGGTAAAACGTATGCACCCAAGCCAAAACCAAGGTGATAGAAGTTGGCAACAGCAGTGGTAACCGGAGCAGACGTTGGAGTAACAACAGCAATAAAGGATGCAACAGCCACAACTGCAAGTACGACACCCACAATATCGCGCCCTGCTCCCCCATCTACCAAAGGCTCAGCCTCAATTGGCGCAGCAGAATGCGCCGCATTAGCGCGAAGATTACGCTGCTGAGCAGCAGTACCCTTAGCACGCGATGCGGCGTTTTTCTTATTCGATTCGGAAGACTTACCGGATCGTGCCAAACTAAACCTCCATGACCACAGGGATGATCATTGGACGAGTCTTAGTGCGATTCCAAATAAAGTTAGAGAGAGAATCGCGCACTGCCTTACGCAGAGCATCAGTGCCGCTGCTCGTGAAGTTGAACGAGCCTTTCTCAACCATCTTCATAATGGCATCGGTTGCGTCACGCGTGAACTCGTCATCAATCGTAAACGAGACGCCACGAGCAGAGAGCTCGATGCCCTCGATTTGCTTACGCTTGGTAGACATAGTAGCCACAATGGTAACCATGCCATCGTTTGCAAGCTTCTGACGGTCACGCAAAACAATGGGGTCGGTATCGCCAATGCGCAGGCCATCAACGTAAACCACACCAGACTCTACAGCACGGCCACGTTTAACCTTGCCATCACGCATCTCGAGCGAGTCACCGTTATCCATGATGAAGATATGGCTCTCAGGAATACCCATTTTGCGAGCAAGCTGAGCATGGGCGCGCAGATGCACTGCCTCGCCATGTACCGGCATAAAGTACGTAGGCTTAGCCATACCAAGAACAAGCTTAAGCTCCTCCTGACTGCCATGACCAGAGACGTGGACAAGGCGGCGCGACTTGTCATATACATCGCACCCAAGCTTAGCCAAGCTATTGATAACCTGCTGAACGGCCTTTTCGTTACCCGGAACAGGTGTAGCAGAAATGATTACCGTGTCACCCTCGTGAATAGAAAGGGTCTTGTGCTCACCGTTAGCCATGCGAGAAAGCGCCGAAAGCGGCTCACCCTGAGAACCAGTGCACATAACAAGAATCTGTCGATCAGGCACACCAGAGAGCTCGTAGGCATCAATGAGGTCCTTCTCTTCGATATCAAGGTAACCGAGCTCGCGAGCAACACGCGTGTTAGTGAGCATAGAGCGGCCAGTTACAACAATTTTGCGACGGCAGGAACGAGCAGCGTCGCAAATCTGTTGGAGGCGGTGAATGTGGCTCGAGAAGGATGCGACAAACACACGGCCCTTAGCATTTTTAACAACCTCATAAATTGAGGGGCCAACCTCTGCCTCAGACTTGGTAAAACCAGGCACCGTAGCATTGGTGGAGTCGGAAAGCAAAAGATCAATACCGCTCTTAGCAAAGCGATTAATGGCGCCGTAATCGGGCGTAACACCGTCAATAGGTGTCTGATCGAGCTTAAAGTCGCCCGTGTGCATCACAGTGCCCTGGGGAGTCTTAATAAAGACACCCAAAGCGCCCGGAATAGAGTGCGTCATCGAGAAAAAGTCGACCGTCATACAACCTAAGGTTACGTGTGAACCACCCTTAACCTCGCGGAACTTAGGAGCACGAATGCGGAACTCAGCAAGCTTTCCTTCGATGAAACCAAGGGTAAGCTTGCTTGAGAAAATAGGCACCTTATTGTTGAGATCCTGAAGCAAATACGGCAAGGCACCCGTGTGGTCCTCGTGTCCATGCGTAACAATGATGCCGCGCAGCTTATCCTCATTCTCAAGAACATACGTGTAATCAGGCAACACCAGATCGATACCAGGCTGAGAATCATCAGGGAACATGAGGCCCGCATCCACCAGAACCATGTCCTGACCGCACTCAAAAACCGTCATGTTCTTACCGATACCGTCAAGGCCTCCCAAAGGAATAATCTTGAGCGGTGCCGCATTCTTCCTTACTGCATTATTAGCCATACGCGAGAGCATTTCCTTTCTTTTGGACACTATGCTACACGGCGATATATCGCCAAACGTTCAAAGATGGTGCCGCGAGCTGTAGATGGCACACGTGATGTTCAAGTATACAACACGCCTTCGGCGAACATACGGTCTGCGCATCTAGATAAAAAGGCTGCAAACCGGCTGCAAACTCACTGCAGAGCAAGTTCCAAAAGAAAAAAGCACCCATGCAAACGCACAGGTGCTTTTTAAGCCATAAAGCAACGAAGCTATTACTCTGCCTCGTGGTGACGACGCGGCGTACGACCATGACCATGATCACCCGGAGCACGACGGGTACGACCACCCTCGCGATCACGACGCGGACGGGCAGGCCTATCGCTGCGCTCGCGACGCTCCCCTGAAGGTGCACTAGCACCCGCAGGAGCCTCAGGCTTATCAACGCGGTCAAGAGAAATCTTGCCGCGGTCATCAACCTCAAGAACGCGAACGTGGACCTCGTCGCCAACGTTCAGCACATCCTCAACCTTGTCAACGCGACCCTGCGCCACACGAGAAATATGAAGCAGGCCGTCCTTGCCAGGAAGCAGGGACACAAAGGCACCGAAGGGCTGGATGGAGACCACGCGACCGGTGTACTCCTCGCCGGGCTCAGGAACCTTGATGATCAGCTTAATGCGCTCAACAGCAGCATCAGTGGACTCACCCGTACCGCCCACATAGACAGTACCGTCCTCCTGGATATCAACCGAAGCACCAGTCTCATCCTGGATGCCACGAATGACCTTACCACCGCTACCAATGACGTCGCGAATCTTATCCACAGGGACCTGCAGAGAAACAATACGCGGAGCGCTGGAGCGGGTCTCGTGACGCGGCTCAGGAATAACCTCAAGCATCTTACCCAGGATAAAGGCACGACCAGCCTTAGCCTGCTCAAGAGCACGACGCAGAATGTCGAACGTAAGACCCGTAGCCTTGTTATCCATCTGAAGGGCAGTAATACCACGCTCGGTACCCGTCACCTTAAAGTCCATGTCGCCCAGGAAGTCCTCAATACCCTGGATGTCGGAAAGGACAACGGTCTTGCCCTCCTCCTGAATGAGGCCCATAGCAATACCGGAAACAGGGCGCTTAATTGGCACGCCACCATCCATAAGAGCCAGGCAGCTTCCGCAGGTAGAAGCCATAGAAGAAGAACCGTTAGACTCCATAACCTCAGAGACTACGCGAATTGCGTAAGGGAACTCAGTCTCGTCGGGAAGCACCGGCAGCAAAGCGCGCTCAGCCAGGTTGCCATGACCAATCTCACGGCGCTTAGGGCTACCAATGCGACCAGTCTCACCCGTGCAGTAAGGCGGGAAGTTGTAGTGGTGCATATAGCGCTTGCCCTCAATTGGCTCAATGGTGTCGAGTCGCTGGCCCTCGTTGAGCATGCCGAGCGAGAGAATGGAGAGCACCTGAGTCTGGCCACGCTGGAACAAACCAGAACCATGCACGAGCGGCAGATAGTTGTCCTTAACCATGATGGGACGAATCTCATCAGCTGCGCGACCGTCAACACGCTCGCCGGTCTCGACAACCATCGTGCGCATAGCCTGCTTCTCGAGCTTCTTGAGATTTGCAGGAATCTCACGCTCCCAGAGCAGACGCTCATCCTCGGTAAACTCAGCCTTAATGGCTTCTTTCAGAGCCTCAACCTTGGCAATACGAGAAGGCCTATCGGCGTCACGCAGAGCAGCAGACATCTCGTCATAGTGAGCAAAAATGCGATCGTGAACCTCGGCAACAGGCTCATCGAGCGGATATTCGCGCTTCTCGATGGGGCCGTTTACACGCTCCCACTCTTCAACAAACTCGAGCTGAGCATTGCAGAATGCACCCAGAGCCTCCTGACCAAACTCCATAGCCGCCAGCATGTCTTCTTCGCTGACTTCCTCGGCACCCGCCTCAACCATGGAAATAAAGTCACGCGTACCACCAAGCTCGAGGTCAAGGTCGGAGTTAGCGCGCTCCTCGTACGTTGGGTTAACCAGGAACTCGCCCGTCTCCTTATTGCGACCAATGCGTACGCAAGCAAGGGGACCCTCAAAAGGAACGCCACCCACAGTAAGAGCAAGAGAGGCGCCCATAACGCAGATAACATCGCAAGGATTGGCCTGGTCTGCAACAAGAGAGGTAGCAACAATCTGAACCTCGTTGCGGAAGCCATCGGGGAAGCTCGGACGCAGAGGACGGTCGATCATGCGAGCGGTCAGGGTTGCCTTCTCGCTTGGACGGCCTTCGCGCTTAAGGTAGCCGCCGGGGATACGACCAGCTGCATACATCTTCTCGTTGAAGTCGACCGTCAGAGGAAAGAAGTCGTAATTCTTGCGCTCTTTGGAGACAACAGCGGTGAGCAGCACGGTGGTATCGCCCTGCTTAACGAGGGCAGAACCTGTCGCCTGCTTGGCGAGCTCTCCGCACTCGAACGTGTAGGTCTTGCCATACAGCTCAAAGGTCTTGGATACGAGTGTCATTTTTCTCCTTCATCTCCGATGGCCACATTGCCACCGGGACCATCATGTTGGGATGCTCCCAACAGCGTAAGGGCCGACTTGTGCCGACCCCTCACACAAAAAGGAGCGCCCCAAAGTGCGCTCCCCTAATGCACGACTTTTACTGAATGTTGTCGCGGATACCGAGCTCCTTGATGAGAGCACGATACTCAAAGATGTCGTTCTTCTTGATGTAGGACAGAAGACGACGACGCTTACCAACGAGCATCAGAAGACCACGGCGGGTGTGGAAGTCCTTCTGGTGAGACTTCATGTGCTCAGTGAGGCCCTTGATGCGCTCAGTGAGAATAGCAACCTGAACCTTGGGGTTGCCGGTGTCGACCGGAGAATCACCAAACTGGGCGGTAAGCTCTGCCTTGCGCTCTTTCGAAACAGTCATTGTTTCACCTTTCATCTTGGTTCGTTATACGAACCATATATTCGCCCCGGGCTGGGAAGCCGCTGGTGAAGCGCACATCCAAGATCGGGGTACCAACAGGTCGGAATGATATCACATACACTTTTTGCTCGCAGGAACTGCACATGTTAGCTATCTTCCACAGGCAAACTCAAGACTTCGCAAGCGACAATCAAGATGAGTAGCTGCCCAACTGTGAGCCAGTGCCAATAGTGATGCAGCCATCGAAGCGTCAATAGGCGCGGCTACAAGCTCGTCAAATCGCAATGTTATCAACGAACGCAGCCAGTTTACCGTTAGATCGTCTATAGGCTCAGCACCTGCAATGGAAGCAGCGCACGAGGCGCACAAAAGTCCTCCAGCCGAAGGCGAAAAATACGAAAGTGCTGTATCGCCGCACGCAACACAGGTCTGATAATCGGGCCGATAGCCTATATGAGCCAATAGCTTAAACACGTAAGCTGCCACTAAAAGATCAAGATGGGCATCCCCTTCGTCCAACTCCCCCAGCAGGTCAAGTGCGCGAGCCGTTATGGGAAACACAAACGCATCATGAGAATCCTCATAAGAGCAATGCTTGGCAACTTCAGCCACTGCACTGGCCGCCATGAGCTGGGTGTAGCCTGGAGCAGCCCCCAAAGGCGACTCCAAAAGTTCTGCCTGAGAAACAACATCAAGGGAACGCCCGTGCGCCAGTAACAAATCAACGCGGCAGAAAAGCTCGCAACGAGCCGCCAAACGTCCACCTGGCTTTCTGGCTCCCTTAGCAACTGCCTGAATCTGCTCTCCAGACTCGGCAAGCAACGTCAAAATAAGATCGGTTTCTTTAAGCTTTACCTTGTCGAGAACAATGGCGCGCGTTCGATATGTACGAGGTTGCGACACGTTTACTACTCGTCAGCAGCGTAACCAAAACGGCGAATCTGCGCCTCATCATCACGCCAACCAGGCTTCACTTTTACATCGAGTTCCAAGAAGACTTTAGAACCAAAGAGACGTTCCAAATCAACGCGTGCATCAGTACCAATATGCTTAATCATCTCGCCTTTATGGCCAATGATGATGCCTTTTTGCCCATCGCGCTCAACATACACCGTGGCATGAATCTTGATAACGCGCTTAGTACGCTCGAGATAGTCACACACAACACCAACGGAATGCGGAACCTCCTCGCGTGTGCGCAGCAAAACCTTTTCGCGAACAAACTCGGCAACCTGTACTTCGTCGGCAGTATCAGTACCCATCTCACGCGGGAACCACAAGGGACCTTCAGGCAGATAGGAAGCAAGAAGCTCGATAAACTGATCAACATTAAAGCCGGCAGTAGCAGAAGTGACAATCTCGTCGTCAAATGTCACAAGCTCACGCGCAGCAGCAATTTGAGTCATTACCTGCTCTTGGTTGGCCTTATCAGCCTTGGTGATTACCAGAACTTTATGAGCACGTGAGCTGGCCACCTTCTCGGCAACCCAAGCATCGCCGCGCCCAAACTCCTTAGTGGCGTCTACCGTAAAGCAAACAACGTCAACATCGTTTAACTCAGCTAAAGCGCTCTTATTGAGCTCGGAGCCCAAGCCATCCTTAGGCTTATGGATACCCGGCGTATCAACAAATACAAGCTGAAACCCAGGTCGGTTTACAACAGCGCGCATACGACGGCGAGTGGTCTGTGCCACGGGCGATGTGATGGCAACCTTCTCGCCATAGCATGCGTTCATAAGCGTTGATTTACCTGCATTTGGCCTGCCAACCAGTGCAACAAAACCACTACGGAATCCTTCAGGAGTCTGGACCTCAAGAGGGGTGCACTCATCACCCAAAGAAGCAGGCATCTCCCCTGCCTCAATCATGGCATCAAGCTCATCGTCGTCCAATCCATCAAATGGATCAAATTCCTGCATGTCTTCCACAGTGGTATCGCTTTCTCTTACAGAGGCTTAGATGAAATTCAGTGCATGAGCAAACACGAGTATGCCCACGATAGCAGCAGTAATAGACAAAACGTAAACCGAGGCCGCCGCAATATCCTTCGCACGCTTTGCAAGCGGATGCATCTCAGTACAGGCAAGATCAACCACGGCTTCAATGGCCGTATTGCAGAGCTCTCCATGGATTACCAGACCGCAGCAGATAGCAATGATGCACCAGGAGGTTCGGTCGAGTCCAACAATAAAGCCTGCAATAACGGTTGCAACACCAGCCGCCAGCATGACGTTAATATTACGTTCGGTCTTAACCGCAGTAACAAAACCCTCGATGGCATACCCAAACGAGCGAGCAAATGAAGGGTGGTCCTTATTAGAGCCCGGAATCATAGTGTCTCCTAATCGTGGGCATGATTGGTAATGGGGCCAACAACGACCGAGTTAGGGTCAACCCCACGAGCGCGTGCAAGTTCACGCAGAATCTCGTCTTCACGAGCCTCCATAACTTCAGCCTCGTCGTCCTCAATGTGATCATAGCCAAGCAAATGCAGTGCTCCATGCACAAGCATAAGACGACATTCATCTGCTGGATCATTGCCAAAACCAGGTGCCTGACGAGCAATAACTTCTGGAGCTAAGATAATGTCGCCCAACTCAAGCACTTCATCGGCCGAAATGGAATCGTCAAACGCAGAGTCACATTCAAATGAAAGCACATCGGTTGTGCGATCAATGCCACGCCATGTATTGTTGAGACCATGCATCTCTTCTTCATCCACGTAAGAAAGAGAAATCTCAACCTCACGCTCAACACCTTCTGATGCAAGTACAAACGCAAGAATGTCAGAAACTTCCTGCTCAGAAAGCAAGGTATCAAGCTCAGCATCGTTACTTATCAGAATGCCCATGAGGCGCTCCTTTCCCCTTAGATACATGTGCCTGCTCAAAAGAATCGTACGCTTTTACAATCTCCCCTACGAGCGTATGGCGTACAACATCAGTTGCATCAAGATGAATGAACGAGATGTCCTTTACGCCAGAAAGAATGCGTTCGATATCAGTCAGCCCAGCTCGGCGACCTGGAAGATCACGCTGCGTTGCGTCACCTGTAATAACAAAGCGAGAGTTAAAGCCCAAACGAGTGAGGAACATCTTCATCTGCTCAGTTGTGGTGTTTTGCGCCTCGTCCAAAATCACAAAGGCATCGTTAAGCGTACGACCGCGCATATAAGCAAGCGGTGCAATTTCAATTACGCCACGCTCAACGAGGTTGGCTGCCTTCTCGGAATCCATCATGTCCATCAAGGCATCAAACAAGGGTCGCACATACGGATCAACCTTGTCCTCAAGGGTGCCAGGCAAAAAGCCCAAGTTCTCCCCCGCCTCTACAACGGGCCTTGTGAGCACAATGCGACCGACTTCGTGACGATGTAGAGCAGCGATTGCCATAGCCATAGCAAGGTAGGTCTTGCCCGTACCAGCCGGCCCCAAACAAAACGTCATCGTGTGAGACCTAATCGCCTCAACGTAATGCTGCTGACCTACCGTTTTTGGGCGAATACTGCGCCCGCGATAAGAAAGCAACACATCGCCGCCCACCTTCTGAGCGTGATGAGCATCTAACGATTCATAAAGCCTGCGAACATCGTCAGCAGAAGGAGCGTCACCTGTCTTCACCATATCCATCAAGCTCTTAAAAACGCGCGTGAGGAGTTCAACCTCTTTAGCAGAGCCACTTACAGAGAGTTCGTCTCCACGAAGCAAAATATGAGCATTAGAGCACGTCTCAAGCGCACGAAGATTAGCATCACTTGGCCCAAGCAAGCGAGCAGCATCTACATCAGGCGAAAGGGAAAGACGAACCTGAGCCGTGTCCAAGCGGTCCTCCAAGCAAGCGGTGTACTAGGCAAGATGCCCGTGGAGCATGCCAGCATCATCGAGCGAATCAAGACGCACGCGCACCAGCTTGCCCTCCTGTTGGGCATCGGCGTCATCGATGATAACGCGATGGAACGACCCTAGTGTACCGCGATTTCCATACTCAAGCACCGCGCGCTCCAGAGTGCCAATGCGACTCGCAGCATCTTTAAGCTT
>CAVJWJ010000002.1:0-53280 GCA_963653375.1 Roseburia sp. CAG:303 | reverse complement strand
TCAATAGAAGAAAGACGCAGCTGTGGCACATCAGTCTCATTGAGTATTCGATCAACAAGGCCATCGATGGTAACAAGCCCATCGTCTTCTTGAGAACGATACGCGCCAAGATTAACACCGGTAAGCACAACCTCGGGAATCTCTGCTGCCACAGCCTCACGAACCTGCGAGAGAACCTCTTCTACAGAAACGGAATGCTCAGGTCCGCGCGCCTTCCAAACAATGCAGTAGGTACAGCGATGATTACAGCCATCCTGAATCTTTACGCCTAAGCGAGACCTACCAAGAAGCGCAGCAACATCATGTTGCTCAGACTCGGCAACACTTGTCTGAGGAGCAAGAGTTTCGCATGCCAGAAGTTCACACACACAGGCTGCAACCTTGGTCTTTTGTGGCTCAGCATGCACGCGCTCAGAAATCTGCGTAAGCTCTTCGGGATGCAGATTAACAACGCAGCCCGTTACCACTACATGCGGCGTGCGAGACATAGCCAAAGCATGTCGCACTGCTTTACGCGTTTTTGCTTCGGCCTCACCCGTAACAGCGCAGGTATTAATCACAATCACATCAGCAGCGTCAGGCTCTACCAGACACAAACCAGCCTTAGCCAGGTCAGTGCTAATTCGATCACTCTCAACGCGGTTAACACGGCAGCCTAGATTAACAACAGCAACATAGGGCATGGGCACGAGCGTCCGCCTTAATCAAAGAGATCATCAATGGCGTCGTGAATACGCTCGCCTACTGACTTATGTGTATCTACATCATCGCCAACAATTTCAGCATACTTCTCAAGTGCACTACGAGCCTCAGAGGAAAGATTCTCGGGAACCTTGACGATAATGCGCGCAAGCAGACGACCGCGAGATCCGCCGCCGCCCGATCGAGGCATACCAAAACCGTCAACGGTAACAACACCGCCAAACTGCGTGCCTGCAGGTACCACAACCTCAACCTTTTCATCCTCGAGAATGCCATCCACCGTAACCGTGCAGCCCAGTGCAGCCTGCGCAATTGAAACGGGCACGTCGCAATACAGGTCATCCTGTGAGCGTGTAAATCGCTCATGATCTGCAACTTGAATAGAGACAATCAAATCGCCTGAAGAGGCACCACGGAAACCAGCCTCGCCATAACCCGAAACACGCAGCTGTCTACCCGTTGCAATACCTGCAGGTACTTCGATATCAAGCTTCTCATGTGTAGGAGTTCGACCCTGGCCATCACACATGTCGCAGGGATGGTCGATAGCCTCTCCCTGGCCTTGGCAATCGGGGCAAGGAGCTGTTGACTGTACCTGACCAAAGAAGGAGTTACGAACCTGAGTAACATAACCCGTGCCACCGCACCGCGAGCAGGTAACAACCTTACCGCCTTCAGCAGCTCCCGTGCCACCACAGTCTTCGCAGGTAGCAAGCCTCTCATAACTAATAGTCTTAGTGCAGCCGCGCGCCGCTTCTTCCAGAGAAACAGTCAACGAGATCGCCATATCACGGCCGGCGCGACGCTGCTGCTGAGCACGAGCTCCGCCGGCTCCGCCACCAAAGAAGGACGAGAAGATGTCGTCTACGCCAACGCCACCAAAGATATCGCTAAAGTCAACGTAGCCCGAACCCATACCAGGACCATCAGCAGAACCAAAACGGTCATAGTTTGCACGCTTCTGCTCGTCAGAAAGAACCGAGTAGGCTTCGTTAAGCTCTTTGAACTTCTCTTCAGCATCGGGATCGTCAGAAACATCGGGATGAACTGTGCGTGCCTTCTTTAAAAACTCTCTTCAGCATCGGGATCGTCGGAAACATCGGGATGAACCGTGCGTGCCTTCTTTAGAAACGCGCGCTTGATAGTACGCTGGTCAGCGTCCTTTTCAACGCCCAGCACCTCATAGAAATCCCTCTTGTCCGACACGACGAACGTCCCTTCCCAAAAAACCAATGAACCGACCCATCAGCGTCGGCGAATCCCTCTATACCCAACTCCATGTGAGATATATCACAGATAGCAGCACGTTGCGCATTATCGATATGGCCCATAGAACATGCTTGCACCACAACGTGTAAAGCCCACGGAGATAATAGCGAAGAACAAACCATTCAAAAAGCCATTAACAAGCTGTGAAGCACCACGTTTCCACCAAATAGCACTGCGATGTACAACGTCGTCAGAAAGCACAAGGAATGCTCCAAAGAAGAGCGGTAAAACAAGAATGCCAAAGTATGCAAACACACCGCTTAAGGCCGAAATGAGCAGGAATGGCAACACGAGACCAATGATATAAAAGCCCGTACTCGCCTTTCCCTCGAGACGTTCAGCGGTCACGCGCGCGCGACCAACAAGGTCGCCACCCGATGCACCGTTTGTGCCAGCATGCCCCATTTGAGCCACGCGTATTAGGTCACCATCGTGGGTGCCAGCCGGAAACTCAATAACAGCCTCAGTAACCACAGGTGTGCGTCCCGTACCACCGCAGTCGGGACAAGGGTCAGAAATAACCTTGCCAGAACCACCGCACTCAGGACAGACCGTCTGAAATGCGCCAGCACCAAACATGAAAGAAAGGTCAACCTCTACCGCACCAGTACCACCGCAGCTCGGGCAGGTATGAGCATGCTCCGTCGAAACAGAACCCATGCCATGGCAGTGGTCGCAAGGCTCATAGCGACGATACTTTACAGCGCGGCGCGCGCCATTTTTTGCCTGCTCAGCAGAAAGGTCGATATCCACAACGATATCGGCACCCACTTCGGGGTTAAAAGCAGAACCACGACGCTGTGAGCCAGTCCAATTAAACGGGAATCCACCAAATCCGCCGGTATAGCCACCAGAATAGCCCCCACCATAAGAAGAAGCCGTGGGCGAAGACGAGGCACCCGCAAACGGATTTCCCGATCGCATTGCATCGTATCGTGCGCGCTTTTGCTCATCGGAAAGTACGGCATAAGCCTCAGAAACTTCCTTGAACTTTTCTTCGGCATCAGGTTCTTTATTTACATCTGGATGCAGCTTTCGAGCCTTCTGCTGAAACGCCTTTTGAATCTCTCGGGCGCTGGCATCTTTCGACACGCCCAAAATGGCGTAATAATCTTTCTCATTCATCGTAGCCATAAGGGGCTACCTTTCTCACGAGTCCAAGGACGTATGCACTCGAGGCATTGTAACGAACTATCGAGCCAAATCCCAAAAGAGGCCAAAGAGCTCGTTACCCTCAAGCCAACCGGTATGCGTAGGAACGAGGTTTACTCCGTCCCCAATGCCGCAAGCGGTTGTATGAGCTGGAGTATTCCCACACACAGATAAATCCCAACGAGCAAGTCCTTTGTCCACGGCGATACCACAAGCTCGCGTTAGCTCCGATATAGGAATAACGCTCTGGGCACGTAACAGCAGCTCAGCCGAAATGCCTTGAGTCATGCGACAAGCAAGCATAAGATCCTCAGCCATAGCCTCGCGTGCGGAGAGTCTCTCAACATCAAATGTCTTCGCACTGTCGTCAAGTTGCACAAGACGAACACGAGAATCTAGAGAAGCGGTACCCGAACCACGCGTGCTCGGAAAAAGAGAAGACAAGTTTTTGAAGGTGCACTCAGTAAGCATACTCGCTGCAGACCGCCCAATTCCTAAATACTCAACACCAGTCCAATAGGCAATATTGTGTGCACATGCATGGCCCGGCTTGGCATAGCTCGCCACTTCATACGATTCAAACCCCGCAGTCACAAGCGCATTGCGCGCAAAGTCCATCTGATCTGCCTGTAAGTCCTCGTCAGGCCATGGCAGCTCTCCGCAATCCATGCGAGCGTAAAGTCTTGTACCTTCTTCAACGGTAAGCGGATACACCGACACGTGGTTTGGTGCAGCCAGGATTACACCCTGCACACACTCTTTCCAAGACTCCATTGTCTGTGTAGGTAGTCCGCACATTAAATCTGCCGAGACATCTAGTCCGCATCCTTGCGCACAGTGAAGTGCATCCAGCGCTTCTTGCGCGCTGTGCATGCGGCCAATTTGCGCAAGCTCATCATCTATTAAGCTCTGAACCCCAAGCGAGATGCGAGTAACACCAGCCGTAGTCAATCCCTCAGCCAGGCTTAACGTAAAGGACTCTGGATTTGCCTCACACGTAAATTCAAGAGGCGAACACCAGCGCATAACCTCACGCACAAGATCAATAAGCCAATCACCTAAAAGGCTAGGCGTTCCGCCGCCAATGTAGACGGTACGAACAGTCTTAAGCGCACCCGCTGAGCCAAAACGCGCAAGACGAGCGCATAACAGGTCAACATAGTCGCTCATAACACTGCGGGCACAATCGTTGCCGCACAGGGCGCGTGAATCAAAATCGCAATACTGACACTTTGACCGGCAAAACGGAATATGAAGATAGAGGGCCTCAATAGCCATTGCGCACCTAATTTTCAGGCTGAGCAGGGACAGCCTTGCCCTCAGCAAGAAGACCTTCACACGCTGTAATATCAGCTTCAATTGCATCAACGAGCTGCATAAAGTCAGCGTATGTTGAACAATGCACTGCACGTCCACGCCATGCGGCAGCATGAGGCATGCCTTTGAGATACCACGCAGTGAAGGTACGCGCGCGTGCCATATGGGCACCCATCTGATGCAACAATGTCAGATGCTCCCGCAGCGCAGAAAGACGCTCTTGGTAGCTACGCATAGGCACCGGTTTACCTACAAGCATGTGGGAGGCATCTGAGAAAATCCACGGATTGCCATAGGTGCCGCGTGCAATAAAGACGGCGCTTGCAGCTGTAGTAGTAAGCATGCGCACAGCGTCGGCAGCCGAGAACACATCGCCGCTACCCACAACAGGAATCTCAACGCGCGAAGCTACCTCGTCAATGATTGACCAGTCTGCGCTACCCGTATAAAGCTGAGTTGCCGTGCGACCATGAACAGCAACACCGGAAACGCCAGCCTGCTCTAGGGCGGCAGCAAAGTCGGAAGCTGTACGCTCTCCCACAAGATATCCAATGCGCATTTTGCACGTAATAGGCACATGAGCATGCTCAACAGCCGCACGTGCAATGTCAACTGCAAGGTCGGGCGTGCGCATAAGCGCCGAACCCTCCCCTTTTGTAACAACTTTGCGAGCAGGGCAAGCCATGTTGATATCAATGGACGAAAGCTTTGCGCCAACCCGCTCCTCCACAGCCTCAACAGCAGATGCAAACTGCTCTGGCTTGGAGCCAAAAAGCTGGACACAAATCTGATCTTCTTCGTCTGCTGGTAAAACGAGCTCCCAGGTTTTTTCGCTCGCATAGGCAAGGCCAGCAACGCTTACCATCTCAGAATAAGCTGTGTGGGCGCCGTGTCTGCGGCACATGACACGATAAGCAGCATCTGTTACGCCAGCCATTGGAGCCAGCAAAAAAGGCTGCTCTGCATAGCGAGCACGCAACACATCAGAACCATTGCTCATGGGCGCATCAATCGTCAACTTTAAGGATTGCAAGAAACGCCTCTTGAGGAACCTCAACAGAGCCAATGGCTTTCATGCGCTTCTTACCCTCCTTCTGCTTCTCGAGCAGTTTGCGCTTACGAGAAATGTCGCCACCGTAGCATTTGGCAAGCACGTCCTTACGCACCGCTTTAACCGTAGAGCGAGCAATAACCTTGTTACCAATAGCACCCTGAATGGGAACCTCAAATTGCTGGCGCGGAATGATTTCTTTGAGCTTGTCGCACAGACCTCGCGCAAGGCCATACGCTTTGTCTTTATGGACGATAAACGAGAGCGCATCCACGTCATCGCCAGAAAGCAAAATATCGAGCTTAACGAGGTCGCTTTGACGATACTCAGAAAACTCGTAATCGAGCGAA
Source organism: Roseburia sp. CAG:303 (assembly GCA_963653375.1). Taxonomy (GTDB): domain Bacteria; phylum Actinomycetota; class Coriobacteriia; order Coriobacteriales; family Coriobacteriaceae; genus Collinsella. Next base: position 47,439 of record CAVJWJ010000002.1, on the reverse strand, counting down.
GCATAACCCTTGGTACGACTCTTGAGCTGGTCAAAGAAGTCAAGAATGAGCTCGGCAAGTGGCATATCAAAATGCATTTCAACCGATTTGCTCGTCAGATGAATCATGTCGGTAGTCACACCGCGATGCTCAATAGCCAGCTGCATGACAGCTCCCGTATATTCAGGCGGGCAAATAATCTTGGCTTTGAGGTATGGCTCTTCGATACGCTCAATGCGCGTTACATCAGGTAAATCCTGGGGGCTACGCACTTCAAGCATCTCACCATCTGTTTTGTAAACGTGATAGTCAACACTCGGGCTTGTAGCAATAAGCGCCAAGCTAAACTCACGTTCCAGACGCTCCTTAACAACCTCCATGTGCAACAGGCCCAAAAAACCCACACGGAAACCAAAGCCCAAAGCAACAGAAGTCTCAGGCTCCCAAATGAGGGACGGATCATTAACGTGCAGTTTCTCTAGTGCATCACGCAGGTTTTCATAGTCTTTATTGTCGATAGGAAAAAGACCCGTATAGACCATGGGCTTAGCCTCGCGATACCCGGGGAGCGGCTCGGCACAAGGATTATCGCGCGCCGTGAGCGTATCGCCCACATGCACTGCTTCAGGATTTTTGAGACCTGTAACAACAAATCCAACTTCGCCTACCGAAAGCTGGTCAACCAACACCTCAGCAGGACGCTTAACGCCCACGCCGTCAACCATGAAGTCCTCTCCGGCCTGCATCATAGAGAGCTGGTCTCCGCGACGAATTGCGCCGTCAAAGATGCGCACCGTAGCAACAACGCCACGATATTCATCAAAGTAGGAATCGAGAATCAATGCTTTAAGCGGCGCTGTAGCTGAGCCTTTAGGTGGAGAAACCAAAAAGACAATCGCTTCAAGCAAATCATGAATGCCTTCGCCAGTCTTACCGGAGACACATACGGCATCATCGGCAGGAATAGCAAGTTCATCCTCAATCTCGGCTTTTACCTCGTCGGGATGAGCACTTGGAAGGTCAATCTTATTGATAGCAGGAACAATATCGAGATTTGCATTCATAGCGAGCGTGGCGTTCGAAACCGTCTGTGCTTCTACACCCTGTGTAGCATCAACAACAAGAACGGCACCCTCACAAGCTGCCAAAGAACGAGAAACCTCATAGGTAAAGTCTACGTGGCCCGGAGTATCAATTAGGTTGAACTGGTATTTCTCGCCGTCATCCGCAAGATATTCAACGCGCACAGCATTGCTTTTAATCGTAATGCCGCGTTCGCGTTCAATGTCCATAGAGTCGAGCAATTGCTCAGCCATATCTCGTTCGCTTACCGTATGCGTAAGCTCGAGAATGCGGTCGGAGATTGTCGATTTGCCGTGATCAATATGCGCGACAATCGAAAAATTCCTGATGTGTGAAGTATCTTGAGTATCCATGCGGCCTATCATACCCGATGAACTTGGACGACAACAGAGCCGCACTCGTGCACATATCGTGAGAAACACGGGCTTTCCATAGCATTTGCGCTTTTCTCGACGGTATAGCCGTGCTATACTTCCCGCTTGTGACCTCAACCGTGTCTCAGAGGCCGGATATAAGGCTTTAGAAGAAACTCGAAAGGAAAACTAGAAGTGGCAAACATCAAGTCTCAGAAGAAGCGCATCCGCACCAATGAGATTGCTCGCGTTCGCAACAAGGCGATTCGCTCCGAACTCAAGACCCTCACCAAGCACGTTCAGGCTGCCGTTGAGGCTGGCGACAAGGCTGCTGCCTCCGCCGCTTGCACCCGCGCCTGCCGCGCTCTGGACAAGGCTGCTGCCAAGGGTGTCATCCACAAGAACCAGGCTGCCAACCGTAAGTCTGGCGTTCAGAACCTGGTGAATGGTCTCAACTAGTAGCACACATTCAGTACTCTGATTGCAAAAGGAGCCCAACGGGCTCCTTTTTTATTGCCACCAACCCAAACCATTAAAGCCGAAGCTTCCAGGCCCTCTATAGAACAAAACGTAAGAGCATGGATTGTCTTGACGCAAGCTTAGGAATGGTGTGTACGTCCAAACTTCTATCTCGTCACAATGGAGATTACCCACAAACGAAATGCAAGTGCCGAATCCGCTGAGCCCTTCAAATTAGCCTCAACGTCTGCAGCACGGCTCAGAGCAGATAAAAGCTCATCCATTGAATACTTACGAGCCCAGGCAATATGATTCTTAACCTGCCACTCCTGAAGCCCAAGTGTTCGTGCAAGTTCACGACCAGCACCACGTGCATCGAGAGCTTTGGCACAAATAAGCTCCCGCAGGCGCGTAGTAAGCAGTGAATGTAGACGAACTTCACTATTAGCAGGCTGCAAATCAAGCAGCTCGATAGTACGCTTTACATCGCGAGACGCCACAGCATTAAGAAAATCCCATGGCTTTACCTCGGCAGTTCGTATAACAAGACGCTCAATATCTGCTCGCAAAATTTGCGGTGCTTCAATCATAGAAGACAGACGCTTAAGCTCGTTATCGAGCATGCGGGAGTTCTCACCAACGCGACTCACGAGCTCTTCAGCTGCAGCTAAATCAATAGCCTTTCCATGTGCGCGGGCCATACTCACAACTTGCTTAGGAACCTCACGGCCCTTCTTGGGAGTGCAGTCAACCAAAGCTTTTGAATCAATGGCTATAACTGCCTTATAGAGTCGCGTGCTCTTGGCCAGCGTATTTGCAACCACAAGACACACCGTTGATGGGCTGGGGTTGGCAAAATAAGCAACAAGAGGCTCACTCACAGCCTTAGGCAACTTATCGCAGCCATTTAGAATTACTAGGCGAAAATCCGCACCAAGCGGAAAAGTATTAAGCGAAGCGATGATGTCGTCAATCTGAGGATCCTTCGTCATATCGCATTCATCGAGATTGAAATCGGCCATGCCGCTCTTCTCGAGCCTTGCCTTCATACGTGCTATAGCGCGTGACCGCTTGAATTCGTCAGCACCCACAACAAGATATGCTGGTAATAATGCCTGATCAGACACGAAGCATCCTCCCTTCTCAAGTAGATACCTATTCTAGCGTGGCAGAAGCCCCTTGGGAGCAGCGCACTGAGATTCCCCCATCTGCCGGACTAACTACCACGTCACCTGAACTAATAGTGCAATAAAACGCAACACCATATTCTTGAACAGCCTCAATACACTCCTCAGTGGGGTGTCCATACGAATTACCTGCTCCAGCACTTGCAATTGCCACTTCAGGGCGGAGTGAATCTAAGATTTCCTGGTTAATAGATTTTGCAGATCCATGGTGCCCTAGTTTAAGAACGTCAATATCACCAACTGCAGGGGCATATTCTTCTTCTTGCTCAACCTCAGTATCCCCTGTCAATAGAACAGAAAGCTCTCGCTTTGAAGCATCTTCATACCGGACAAGCAAGGTTAGAGAGTCTTCGTTCTCCTCCCCTTGCACCTCATCACGTGGCCATACTTCTCTACACGAAAAGCCCCCTACCATCAAGGTGTCATTGCAGTCCATTTCCACAACGCGGTTTTCATACTCAAGAAGCTCGCTTGGCATCGATGCTTCAGCACCTCGTGCCACCACAATTGAACCAACCGGATAACGCGCAAGCACATCTGGAAGTCCACCCCAATGATCAGCATCCCAGTGGGTCACCACAACGGCATCAAGATAGAAGACATTGTTTCTAATTAAGGCATCTATAACCTGATCATCAACACCTGCATCAATCAGTACTGCATGGTTGCCTTCGCGTACCAAAATGGAATCGGCTTGTCCCACATCCATGACCGTAACCGAGGGATGGGCAAAAAGTGTCCATCGCGCAATCCAAATAAACCCAGATAAAACAATGCCCACACACCCAAGCAAAATAGGCCTTCTCTTAGGAACAGGCCAGACAACATAGAGCAAAATGCCAGCGACAAGTAGACCAGCACATAAAGGCCCTGATATACCTATGCTCACACATCCTAACGGGACCTTTGCAAAAGTACGCACGATAAACAACGAGGTTTGCGCAAGAGCATCGAGCAATACAAGCAGCAAGCCTGCAATATGCGGTAAAAAACTTACCGCCATAAACGCAACGCCTAGTGAAAGCATCAAGGTGATGCAAGGAACAGCAAATATGTTTGCAACTGGCGCTATGAGCGATAGCTGGCCAAATACCGGAATCGTTATAGGAAGCGTCATAAGCTGAGCCACCAAGGTAAGTCCAAGAGTCTCGCTTAAGCCCGCAGGAAGCCCAATACTTCTGAGAGCCGTAACTACATAAGCTGAAAACAGGTGTATGCCAAGCACGCTCAACGCCGAAAGCTGAAAGCCTAAATCAAAGATAAGTCCCGGGTTAAGACATAACATCATACTTGCCGCAATACTTAATGATGAAAGAGCGTGTCTCCTGCGCCCAAGGCCCGAAGCAACGCATCCGCATGCCACCATACAAGCAGACCTTATGGCAGATGCAGATGCCCCAGTAAACAAAGCAAACAACACGAGAATCAACACTGTAAGAGCAAGGGTTACCCGCCGTGGCATACGGAATCGTCTAAGCACCTCTTGGACACAAACAGTCACAACAGCTAAATGGCTTCCCGAAACAGCAATGAGATGCGAAACGCCCGCACGAGCAAAATCATCGCGCAGACCGTCACGCGCAATATCGGTACTGTAACCACATAGCACCCCTGCAAGGAGAGCCCGAGCACTACTCGTTTCTGGTTTTAAGATTTCAATAATGCGCCTTCGCATCTGCATAAGAAGATTTGAGGCTTTGCCTTCAGCATAGTCAGAATATCTCACGACGTTAACAGCAGCTATCTCACCCTTCATAAAGCGCGCTTGAGCCCAGTCTGAATCTCCTAGCTCAGAGATACGTCCAATTGCAGAAAAGACATCGCCTCGTTGCATACGTCGCGAACCAGTAAGTCTCATCCTGCCTGCATATATATCCTCTTCCCAGGCCTCAACCGTGCACGTATAACCTCTATCCCCGATGCTAGAATCGCTTACCACGGTGAATATGTATGTACTGACAGGTCGAGAAGAACATATATGCGATTGCTGCATTCTAAGGGACCACGCGGACACCGAAATTACTGCACCAACAACAAACAAGGATCCCAGCTTTAGTACCAGTCCAAAACGACCTCGCTCACAAAATACTTTCTGTCCAAGAGCGTAGAGAACTATTGCAAACACAAAGCAACAGACAACCCAACTTAAAGGAAGTAAACATTCTCTCTGCACTTGATATTGCTCCCAAACTTGCTTCATAAGCAGGTAATCCAAAAATGCCAAAAGCGCGGCAGCAAAGAATAAAGGAGGGAGATATGGCCTTGGCGGCACATCACGAGAAGAGCTCATACGCAAATTGAATCTTTAATCTTGGCGAACTTTTTCTCACCAATACCACTTACGCGCATCAAGTCTTCAGTGGAAGAAAAAAAGCCATTTTGCTCACGATTTTCGACAATCGATTGAGCAGTGGAGGGGCCAACGCCAGACAAGGTCTGAAGTTCTTCAACGGTTGCTGTATTGATATTTACTAAAACCGTTCCAGAACTTGCATTAACAGATGAAGAAGAGCCCGTACTTGCAGCACTTCCAGATTCTGCAGAAGCATCACCCTTTTGTGGCACCGTGATCTTTAAGCCATCGCTTATTTTTGATGCCCTGTTAAGCGTCGAAACATCAGCGTCATCCGCAAGACCACCCGCAGCCTCTATAGCATCAGCAACACGAGAATCTTCTTCAAGTTCATAAATACCAGGATTTACGACTGCACCCGAAACATCTACTACCACCGTAGTAACGGGTACCTCTTGTACAGAGCCCAAAGACGAAGAACCACCGTCGCTGGGGTTGTTAGAATCAGATCGCACAATGAGCGTTTCTTGTTCCCCGTTTGCTATAAGTACACCCCATACAGCAAATCCGCATGTTAGACACACCACAACAAGAACGCCACAAACCAACCATGGTCGTTGACGCAACAAGGAACGTGTTTGCTTAATTTTCTCTCCCTGTACCAAACCTTTTTGAGCCATAGTCCCTCCTCGTATTAATCCTGAAGGGTTGGCTGGTTGTACAGGAACTGAATAGTAAAAAGTGAACGGCAACCTTACCGTTTTCTATGCGAAAACTAACACCGCAGGTCAGAAAAGCAAAACCGCCTCGTAAGAATACGAAGCGGTCCATACATTCAATATGATTATGTCAAAACCTGCAAGAGCAGTGATTCTTAAGCAGGCATAAGTTCACTATGCACGCTGCTTAAACGCTTAGGTCGGTGATAGCAAACTGAATCAAAATCAATATACTCAACGCTTTCAACCAGACGCTCAATCATTGCATCATGGTCAAACGCATCCCAAGCTGCATGTACCTCGTCCATCTTTGCACGCGTTTCGGGCCGACGTGGCATAAAGAGCGTGCAGCAATCTGGCGCAGTTTGCGTAGAGATATCAAACGTATCAATCTGCTTAGCGCGTGCAATAATCTCCTGCTTATCCGAGCCAATAAGCGGACGGAAAACCGGAATGTCTACAACCTCATTGACTGCCATGATGTTCTCAAGCGTCTGCGAAGCAACCTGTCCCAGCGACTCGCCTGTAACCAGCGCTTTTGCGCCTTCAATGCGAGCAATACGCTCAGCCACCGCATACATAACACGACGATACATAATCACGCGCAGTGAGCTGGGACACTCAATGGAGATTTCCCTTTGGCAATCACCAAAAGGAACAACGTAGAGACGCCCAATCTGCACCTCAGGAGCAAGAGCGGCAATAATATCCTGAACCAGATATTCGCTCGTATCTGACGTTTGAGGTCGACCAGAAAAGTGAATAGGTACAGGAACAGCGCCACGACGAGCAATCATCCAAGTTGCAACAGGAGAATCGATACCTGAAGAGAGTAAGGTTACAACCTTGCCAGCACTTCCCTGCGGAAGGCCGCCACACCCAGGCTCAGACTTGGCATAAACATACACACTGCCCTGTACAACAAGCACATGAACCATAACATCAGGGTCATGCATCAGAACTTTCTTGTCAGGGAACGCCTCGCACAAAACCTCGCCAACTTGTCGATTCAGATCGAGAGACGTAAGCGGGTAATCCGTATTAGAGCGTCGAGCACAAACCTTAAACGACTGAAAATCGCCCGCTTCACGCAATGCCTGAACCGCCGCCTTGCAGTATTCATCTGGCTCACGGTTGGAATGAAAAGCAAGCGAAACACGAGCAACACCAGGAACGCGCTTAATGTGCTCAAACGCCTGTTCAGCTTCGCCAGTTTTAGAAAAAGAGACAAGAATATGGCCTGAAATCCTCGTAACCGTAGAGATGGAAAAGGCGGCCAAAGCCGCCTTGAGATTATCCATCAGGATACGTTCGAAATAGGCGCGATTCTTGCCCTTAAGCCCTATCTCGTGATAGTGCACGAGGCATACGCGACTTGCCATCTACTATTCAACGGCCTTTCGAGACAAAGCGTTTTCAAAACGCTCGTGATCATAGGAAATGTCTCCGGACTCAATCTCCTCCATTGCCATGGAGATAGTGTCTTTACCGGAAAGTGCAATCGTGATGTCGTCAACATCCTGAACAGAGAGAACACGATTGTGCTGACCACGCAGCATGCTGTTAATATCGCAAGCGCGCTTAGAAGCAAGGGCGGCGAGCAAAAAACGATTCTCGTCAGTCTTATGAAGCAGATCATCGATGCGAGGCTTAACTACAGACATGCTAACCTCAATTCCTTTCGTGCTGTTGAATGAGTGCAAGCAGCTCAGCCGTCGCATCATCCAAATCATCGTTGACCACCACATCGTCGTAGCGATCGGAAAGCTCGATTTCAGTCTTAGCGTTTGCAAGGCGCAGGAAAAGCGATTCCTCAGTCTCTGAACCACGTCCACGAAGGCGCTCAGCCAGGACATCAAGTGAAGGCGGCATAATGAAAATCAAAATGGCCTCAGGAAAACGCTTCTTTACCTGAAAAGCACCTTGGACATCAATCTCGAGAATGAGGGAATTACCTGCCTCAAGATTAGAAGTGACCTCGCTAACGAGCGTGCCGTATCGGTGCCCATGGACCTCGGCCCACTCAACAAACTCATCGGCTTTAACGCGCTGAGCAAAATCTTCTTCAGACAAGAAGTAGTAACTCTTCCCGTCCACCTCGCCCTCACGCGCCTGTCTTGTGGTAGCCGAAACCGTCAGGCCCAAGGATGGATACTGCTCACGCACGCGTGAGACGAGCGTACCCTTCCCTGCACCTGACGGCCCGGAAATCACAAAGAGTTTGGGCTCTCTTTGGCTCACTTACTTGGTGAGCTGCTCAAGCAGCTGCTCGCGCTGACGAACGCCGAGACCCTGAACGCGGCGAGTAGCAGAAATGCCAAGCTCGTCCATAATCTTGGTGGCCTTAGCCTTGCCATAACCAGGGAGAGCCTCGATCAGGCTAGAGACCTTCATACGGGAAGCAATGGGATCCTCAGAGTTAAGGACAGACTCCAGAGAAACCTCACCCTTCTTGATCTTCTCACGAAGCTCTGCACGGGCATGACGCGCAGCAGCGGCCTTCTCAAGAGCGGCCTTACGCTGATCGTCGGTGAGCTGAGGGAGAGCCATTCGAACCTCCAAATTACGATTGGTTTAACTCAAAACATAACCATTTTGCAGGGAAAATGCCTGAAAGTGGTCTTCAGCAGGAACATACTTTAGACGAACGGGGCACAAAGTACAAGCAATCAGGCCAAAAAGTCCCAGCTTATAGGCGTACTCCATAGAACATACGCGAGTCTACCTGCGCGTTCTTTGTCTAAGAGAGCACTCTTGGGCTAGTTCACGCTTTCAACCAATTCTTTGACAATCCCCTCAAAGGCAACAAGAGGATCTTCGGCTCCCGTAATGGGGCGACCAACAACAATATGGCTTGCGCCCACTCGGATTGCCTCAGACGGAGTAGCCACGCGACTTTGGTCTCCAAGGTCTGCGCCAGCAGGACGAACGCCCGGTGTAACAACCAGAGCATCAGGGCCCAACAGGGCACGCATGTGGGCAGCTTCACGCGGTGAGCAAACAACTCCATCGATGCCAGAATTCTGCGCCAGATGCGCCAGTCGATCAGCCTCTTCTGCAACAGGAAGCTCAATACCAATCTCTGCCAACGCGTTTTGATCCATACTCGTAAGAACGGTAATGGCAACAAGATTAGGGCGGTCACCACGCGTCTGCGCAGCAAGCTCAGCACCCTCACGACATGCAGTAAGCATGGCTGAAGACCCAAGACCGTGCACGGAAAGCAAATCTGCACCGGCTAGAGAAGCAGAACACGCAGCTCCACGAACCTGATGCGGAATGTCATGGAATTTAAGATCCAAGAAGACCTTAAAGCCGCGCTCTTTGAACTCCTGAACAATCTGTGGACCTTCTGCATAGAAAAGCGTCATGCCAATCTTGATCCAGTGAGCATGCCCTTCAAGAATCTGGGCAAGCTCCAAAGCACGCTCACAATCACAATCGAGAGCAACAATAATGCTGTCGCGTGCGGAGGAATCTAGCATTCGAATGCACCTACCAGCTCGTTAATGTCAGAAACACCCTGAGACTCAGCCCACTGCTCAAGCTCGTTAGCAATGCGCAGCGAAGCATCAGGCTCAATAAAGCTCGCCATACCAACAGACACGCAGGTAGCGCCTGCAAGGATAAACTCAGCTGCGTCCTCGCCCGTCATAACGCCGCCAACACCATTGATAGGAATATTTACGGCCTGAGCAACCTCCCAAACCATGCGAACAGCAATGGGATGGCACAGAGGACCAGACAGACCTCCCTTAGGCTTAGCTACCTTTGAGCGACGAGTATGAACATCGATAGCCATGCCCTGAATCGAATTGATGATAGACAGACCATCGGCACCCTCAGCCTCAAGTGCACGAGCTACGTCAACAACATTGGTGGGAGCCATTTTTACAAAGAGCGGACGGTCGCATACCTTGCGGCAAGCACGCATTACCTCGCTTGCACCCTCGGGAGTAGAGCCACAAGCAGCACCGCCTGCAGCAATATTGGGGCAACTAACATTAATTTCGAAGCCAGCAGCCCAGGGGCAAAGCTCATCAAACAGCTCGAGGGCACGCACGTATTCCTCGGTAGAGTGGCCAGCAACCTGACAAATAACCTGACAACCATCTTTAGAGAGCTGCTCAAGCCAGGGACCAGACTGCTCCGCAAAGGCACGAACACCCGGGTTTTGCAAACCAACGGAGTTAATCATGCCACCGCGAACTTCAGCCATACGAGGAGCAGGATTACCAGGCCATGGCTCTGCAGCGCAGCCTTTGGTAGTGATAGCACCAAGGCGAGAAACATCAAAGAAGTTCTGGAACTGCCAACCGTAACCAAAGGTACCAGCAGCCGTATTAATGGGATTTTGCATCTTGACGCCGCCGAAATCGACAGCCATGTTGACCTTGCTCATTTAGAAGACCACCACCTTGGATGCATCAAAAACAGGGCCACACATGCAGGCGCCCTTCATACCATCAACGGTCTCGACATTACACGTGTTGCAAGCACCAAAACCGCAGCTCATCATACGCTCAAGGGAGACCTCACAGAACACACCGGCACCAGCGGCAAGGCCAGCCACGGTCTTCATCATGACAGCCGGACCACAGCTTGCTACGTAGTCGTAGGAATTCTCAGACAGAAGCTCAGCTGCAGGCTCAGTGCAAAAACCGTTATGACCGCACGAGCCATCATCGGTGCATACAACAAGCTGATCTGCACCTGCAGTGCGGAAGGCGTCGATACCCACGAGCTTATCTGCGGTGGCTGCACCCACGCATACATCAAAGGAGATACCACGAGCAGCCATGTCGCGCGCCAGGCAAAGAATCGGCGGGACACCAATGCCACCAGCAACAAGCAGGGCACGCTTTGCACCTTCAGGTACGTTCCAACCGCGGCCTCCCGGTCCCAGGAGATTCGAGGTGTCACCAGGCTGCATCTGCGAGAGCCTACGTGTACCATCACCCACGACGGCATACCAAATCTCAACCGTACCTGCCTGAGGATCCGCAGAGGCAAAGCTTAAAGGAACGCGCAAAAGATTGAGAGATGTACCTGGTACGGCAATGTTGACAAACTGTCCAGGCTTGAGCGCACAGGCAAGCTTTGGAGCACTTATGACAAGCGAGAAGATGCCATCGGCAATCTTCTCGTTCGACACAACCTCAAAGTCGTGCATGCGTGCAGGAGACGGCGAAGGCATTGAAGCTCCAATCCCCATGCAGGTGCATGGTCGGTGTACAAGTCGAGCGGCACCTCAGATAGGCACCGCTCGGCATTACTTACAGGCTATGTTAGCAGACGACGCCGCAGCGCAGTGTCTGTTTGCCACCCACGAATACATCGGTAGCACGGCCGCGGAGATGCTGGCCAGCAAATCCGCAATTAGAGGCCTTGGATTCATAACCATCTTCCCCAACCGTCCACTCAAGTTCAGGATCAAAGATGGTGATGTCAGCCAGTGAACCCTCAGTAATAGAAACAGGCTCGATACCCAAAATCTCGCGCGGCTTAATGCTCATAAGCTCAACCATGCGCGCATAGTCCATCTTGCCGGTGGCCACAAGATTAGTGAGCACAAGTGCAAGCGAAGACTCGAGCCCCGTCATGCCAAAAGGCGCCAGCTCAAACTCGCGAGACTTTTCCCAGGCAGCATGCGGAGCATGATCGGTAACAATGACGTCAACGGTTCCATCAATGACACCCTGCTGAATAGCTTTCGCATCTGCAGCTGAGCGCAGGGGCGGATTAACCTTGAGCGAGGTATTGTATGTCTCATCAAGGTCGTCCTCGCACAAGAACATGTGATGCGGAGTAGCCTCGCAGGTCACCGGCAAACCCTGCTCCTTGGCAGCACGAACAAGCTCAAGGCCATGAGCAGTCGAAATATGCTGAATATGCAGCTTGGCACCCGTGAGCTTAGCAATCTCGATATCACGGGCAATCTGCAGTTCTTCGCCCTGAGAAGGCCAGCCCAAAAGTCCCAGACGCGTGGAAACTGGTCCCTCGTTAATCTGACCAGCACCTACCAAGTCCTCATCCTGGCAGTGACTCATAAAAACCTTGCCAAACATCTTGCCATAGTCCATGCAACGACGAATCATGCCAGCGCCCTGCACGCCACGGCCATCGTCGGTAAAGGCCACAGCACCGTGAGCAACCATGTCGCCCATCTCGGAAAGAGCCTCACCTTTCAGGCCACGAGTCATAGCACCAGAGGGATAAACACGGCAGTGGCCAGCCGCAGCAGCACGGGCCTTTACAAACTCAATAACCGAGCCGTTATCCGTAACAGGGTCGGTGTTAGGCATGGTACAAACACCCGTAAAGCCGCCTTTAGCTGCAGCCCTGCTACCGCTTTCAATGTCCTCTTTATGCTCATATCCAGGCTCGCGGAAATGCACGTGCATATCTACAAGACCAGGAACGAGATACTTGCCCGAAAGGTCTAGGACTTCCGCATCCTCTGCAGGCAGGTTCTCCCCCACTGCGGCAATTCGGTCATCGCGAACAAGAACATCAAGGACGCCATCAAGACCAGCAGACGGATCGACCACGTGAGCATTTTTAAGCAGCAAGGCCATTATCGGAACCTCCAAGCAGCAGATAAAGAGCAGCCATACGAACACAAATACCAGAGTAAACCTGCTCGAGAATGACCGAGCGCTGTGGGTGATCGGCCATGTATGAGTCAAGCTCCACACCACGATTAATAGGACCAGGGTGGCACACAATAGCATCGGGCTTCATAAGCGGCTCACGGAATCGTGTAAGACCAAAGAGCTGATGATACTCACGAATGCTGGGGAACGGAGCACCCTCAAGACGCTCCTGCTGAACGCGCAGCATGTAAACAACATCAAGCTCAGGCAGCACAGCATCAAAATCCGAAGTTACATGGTCAATGCCCAGAATCTCGGGCGCAGGTGGCTGCAGTGTGCCCGGAGCAATAGCATAGGTCTCAGCACCCATAATCTTTAGAGCAGGCAGCAGCGAGCCGCAGACACGGGAGTGATTAATATCCCCCACCAGGCCGACTTTGAGTCCCTCAAACGATCCCTTATGCTGCCAAATGGTGTAGAGATCAAGCAGAGCCTGCGTAGGATGATTATGCTTACCATCGCCTGCGCAAATGACGCTTGCCGGCGTATTCTGGCTCACAATGTAGGGAGCACCAGCATGCTTATCACGAACAACAACGCAGTCAATCTTGTAGGAGTTGAGAGTCTCCACGGTATCAATCAGGCTCTCGCCCTTTACCGTAGAGGTTGAAGAACCGCCGAAGTTTAGGCTGTCCGCAGAGAGTCGTTTCTCAGCCAGCTCAAAGGAGCTACGCGTGCGTGTTGAAGGCTCATTAAACATGTTGACGATAGTCTTACCCTTAAGGGTTGGAACCTTTTTAATAGCGCGCTCGTTAACCTGCGAGAATGCCTTGGCAGTCTCCAGAATTGTCATAATGTCGGTATCGGAGTACTCACAGATATCAATCAGATGCTTGTGATTAAACGCCATGCGCTACTCACCTCCCAGCGGGGCAGAACCAACGTGATCGCCCGGCTTAACATCAAAAATCTCAACAGAAGTTCGTCCGTCGGTTTCCTCAAGATAGAGTCGTACATTCTCATCATGAGACGAAGGAACGTTCTTCCCCACAAAATCGGGGCAGATAGGAAGCTCGCGATGGCCACGATCTACCAGCACGGCTAGTTCAATGCAGGACGGGCGGCCTAAATCCATAATGGCATCGAGTGCAGAGCGGATGGTCCTACCGGTATACAGAATGTCGTCTACCAGTACGATGCGCTTACCATCAACATCAAAGGGAATATGAGTCGCATGAATCTCGGGTGAAAAGTGAGTGAGGTAATCGTCACGGTAGAAGCTGATGTCGAGCGAGCCTAGGGGAACCTTAGTGCCCTCAATCTCCTCAATCTGCCTTGCAAGCTCACGCGCAAGAAGGTCTCCGCGCGTCACAATGCCCACGAGGGCAAGGTTGTCGCAACCTTCATTTCGCTCAACAACCTCATGAGCAATACGAGTAAGTGCTCGAGATACGGCAAGCTCATCCATGATGATTGCCTTGGGTGAAGATGCTTCCATCGATCTCCTTCCCGATTCATGTTCGCCCGCAAACGAACAAAAAATAGATGCCGACCACGCATGCGGTACGGCATCTATCGATAGCAATGCTCAAGGCAATATGGTGTCCATGCGAGCATCTCGTACGCGCTTAATGGTCCGTTTCAGTCTAGACGGACGCCCTTACTTGTCAACCAATTCGACAAGAGTCGCGCAACCGAAATTTTTTCAAAAAATGTTCTTGCGCCTCAGTTTCATTTGCGTATACTATTCCTTGTTGCTCAGCAGCACATACCATTCCTCGATAGCTCAATGGTAGAGCCCGCGGCTGTTAACCGCGTTGTTGTAGGTTCGAGTCCTACTCGAGGAGCCAGAAATTTTGAACCCGTCGGTTTCCGGCGGGTTTTTTCATATAGATAGATTTAGTCAAGCAAAAGGCCCCGCGAAATGCGAGGCCTTATTAGGTGAAATTGCAGTACAAAGCAACGAGTAATTAAGACTCGATGTAGTCCTTAAGCTTGCTTGAACGGCTCGGATGGCGAAGCTTAGCCAGCGTCTTAGACTCAATCTGGCGAATGCGCTCACGCGTAACACCAAACTCGCGACCAACTTCTTCAAGGGTGCGAGGATGTCCGTCAACCAAACCAAAGCGGAGCTCAATAACCTTGCGCTCACGCTCAGCAAGCGAATCGAGAACCTGCGTGAGCTGCTCCTGCAACATCGTGAAGCTTGCTGCATCAGGCGGAACAACAGCCTGAGAGTCCTCAATAAAGTCGCCAAGCTGAGAGTCTTCTTCTTCGCCAATAGGCGTCTCGAGAGAAACAGGCTCCTGGCTAATCTTTTGAATCTCGCGTACGCGATCGGCACTCATGTCCATCTCGGCGCCAATTTCTTCCGGGGTCGGGTCGCGACCAAGGTCTTGAAGAAGCTGACGCTGCACGCGCACGAGCTTGTTGATGGTCTCCACCATATGGACCGGGATGCGGATGGTACGAGCCTGGTCGGCGATAGCGCGCGTAATAGCCTGACGAATCCACCAGGTAGCATACGTAGAGAACTTGAAGCCCTTCTCGTAGTCGAACTTCTCAACCGCGCGAATCAGGCCAAGATTGCCTTCCTGAATCAGGTCGAGGAACAGCATGCCACGACCAACATAGCGCTTGGCAATGGAAACAACCAGACGAAGGTTAGCCGAGATAAGCGCCTGCTTAGCCTCAAGGCCCACGTTCTCAACACGCGTGAGACGACGAATCTCTGCACGCGTCAACTCAATCTCGCCACGATCTGCTGCCTCGAGCTTATTAGTAGCCTCAAGACCAGCCTCAATCTTCATAGCAAGGTCTACCTCGTCAGAGGCGGTCAGAAGGTCAACCTTACCAATCTCTTTGAGATACATGCGAACGGGGTCGCCCGTAAGCATAACGGTGGATGCATCAACACCGCGCGTACGCGAACGAGAACGGCTTGTGCGCGAACGAGACTTTTTCTTGGGTTTAGCAGAAGCCATCTCGGCATCGGCGCGCTTGGCAACCTTGATGTCGTGATCCTCGCTACTGTCCTCGCCGAGCTCGTCGTCAAGGTCATCATCGTCATCGGAGTCGACATCGACATCGACGTCAACGTCGTCAACGTCTACGTCGATGTCTGGATCGTCCGCCGACAGGATATCGATTCCCTGCTCGCGGATAATCTCATATACGGAGTTGAGCTGCTCTTCGCTCACATCAACGCCCTTGAGAACGCCTTGGACGTCCTCTTCCGTCACGCTACCAGTCTCAGAACCTTTAAGAAGAAGCGTAGCGATCTGGGTCTTAATGGCGTCGCCCATGCCGTCAGTCTTATTTGGCACAGATACTCCCTTCATGGTACACAGGACTCATTACTTTAGCATACATATTCCCACCAGGTGTTGATATATAGCTAGAAACTTGAACTATCCGAGTTTTGCCCAGCAACATCAAGATCCTTAAAGGGGTCTGCAATATCTTCTACAGCAGACGCAAGTTCACGGATGCGCACGGCATACTGAGAAGCCTCGATAGCAAGTTCACGACGCTCAGATGCATCAAGAGTGGAACCAGAGCGTAGGCGCGCTTGAACTGTTTGCATCCTTCTACGCAACCCGTAAAGCTCGAGCGTATCGAGCAAAAACGTTATGTTGGTCTTTGTGGCATGGCTGCTTGCAACAGCCATGGTTCCCGCACTCACCAAGCTTGCAGCCTCATCGCACACAGCGCGGGCAGCATCCATAACCTCTGCGGAAGAAGCAGTCTCGGGAGTAGCCAAAATGGCCCACGCGATCGCCTCGTGCCGAGGGTCCACCCAATCAATCTGAGTAATTCGATCTGCAAACGAGCGAAACGAATCAGGAAAACTCGTCATTAAACAGAGCAACTCTCGCTCGCCAATAAGCGAACGGCGCTCAAGATCGGTTAGCATCTCCGGAACAACCGCAGGTGCAACAGCGTTTGAAGAAGCCTCGTTCGACTCTGCTTCAACCGGCACGTAGTCATAGTAGTCAGCTGACCCATCATCTGAATAGGAAGTTGACGACGCTGAAGCAGCAGACTGATGAGCTGTATTAGTCTGCTCCTTGCGGTAATGCTCACGCATTTCTTCGCGACGTTCGGCCTGTTCTTCTTCGCGCTGAACATCTTTAAACACGCGATGCGCTGCAGTTCTCACCATGTCTACGTCCGCGCCAATCCTATCGGCAATCTGCACGTAGTAGCTATCAATCATGTAGCTCGAATGCAGCGGATAGATAAGGCGACAGGCATCCTCTAGAGCACGAGCGCGCCCCGCAGGAGAGGTAACATCGCTGCGCTCCCCCAGCTTGTCAAAAACAAAATCAAGCAAAGGCTGCGAATCGTCGAGTAAGCTCCTCAGCGCTTCCCCACCTTGTGCATGAATAAAATCATTCGGATCCATGTCGTTGGGCAAAATAACGCAGCGCAGATCCACCGAGCCAGTCTCAACAAACTGAATAGCACGCTCAGCAGCCTTTTGACCTGCAGCATCGCCATCAAACAGATAGATAATCTTTTTAGCAAAACGCGTAAGCGTTTTAACGTGATGCTCGGTAAGCGCTGTACCCAAGGTAGCTACTACGTTTTTAATTCCAGCTTCCCAGCACGCAATGGCATCGGTGTAGCCCTCAACAACGATTGCTTCGTTTTGAGCAACAATGTGT
This sequence comes from Roseburia sp. CAG:303, assembly GCA_963653375.1. Taxonomy (GTDB): domain Bacteria; phylum Actinomycetota; class Coriobacteriia; order Coriobacteriales; family Coriobacteriaceae; genus Collinsella. The sequence continues at coordinate 30,100 of CAVJWJ010000002.1, read as the reverse complement.
TCCTTTGCCCAATTAAAGCCATAGAGATTGCGCTTCTTGTGAAAGACCGGGGTCTCCGATGTGTTGAGATACTTAGGCTCGCCAGCACCCATAATGCGTCCGCCAAAGGCAATGCAGTGGCCTTGCTCATCAAAGATAGGAAACATGTCACGGTCGTAAAAGCGATCGGAAAGCCCGCCACGGTCACGACGGATTGCCACGTTGGCGTCAATCATCTCTCGGTCCGAGAAACCCATGGAACGCAAGTGAGAAACCAGGGCACCGCGACCAGGAGCAAAACCAAGACGATAGCGCTGGCACACCTGAGAACCCAGACCACGCGAAGCAAAGTATTCGCGGCCACGACCGTCCTTACCACGCATGAGCATGGTGTGATAAAACTCGCTTGTAGCCTCGCATACGTCAATAACACGCGAGCGCTTTGTGGAACGACGAGCGCCGCGCGGCGTGTCCTCAACAAGCTCTATACCTGCGCGATCGGCCAAATAGCGAATAGAATCAGGAAACCCAAGATTCTCGCGCTTCATTACATAGGTAAAGCAATCCCCGCCCTGACTGCAGCCAAAGCAATACCACGACTGCGTAGCAGGGATAATGTGAAACGACGGCGTTTTCTCACCATGAAAGGGGCAGCATGCCCAAAACTCATGACCGCGGGGCTTAAGCTCTACCGTCTCCTGAACGAGTGAGACCAAATCGGTAGCGGCGCGAACTCGATTGACATCTTCATCTGAAATCATAGCGACAGATCACGCCTCCCCTCTCCAAGCAACTCTCGCACGTCTTCTATATTGCCCACAACAGTTGAAACAAGTTCGTCAAGCGACGCAAAGGTCTGCGAAGGCCTGAGCTTTTTAATAAACGATACAGACACCTTGGCGCCGTAAATATCATCTGAAAAGCTCAGGATATTAGCCTCGAGCTTTGCAGAAGCGCGACAATCCTTAAACATAGGCGGCACGCCAACATTAATAGCTGCAGACCAAGCCGCATCATTTATGCAAACAAACCCTGCATAGACGCCCTCTTGAGGCATAGCAATGTGAGGAGAAACCTCTATGTTAGCTGTGGGAAATCCCAGCTTGTGACCCTCTCCCCTGCCGTGAACAACCGTTCCTCGCACCATATGAGAGCGTCCAAGAATGTCGTTAGCAGCGTCAATATCGCCTGCTGCCAAAAGCTTACGAACATAGGTGGAACTAACCGTAGACCCACCCTCACACAAAAGCTCATGACCATACACATCGATTCCACGGCTTGCACCCCACGCACGAAGCACCTCAACAGTAGCTTCGCCCTGAGCACCAAGACGAAAATCGTTCCCCACATGGATGGCTCGTACATTCAAAGTTGGGGCGAGCACCTGGTCAAAAAATGCAACATGATCCATAGCTGCAAGTGCGGCATCAAAGGGCACAACAAGCACCATATCCACCCCAGTAGCAGCAAGTACCTGGAGACGATCCTGAGAGGCCATAAGCTTTTGAGCAGGATGTGCACACACAACCACATCGGGATCAGGATCAAACGTAATAGCAACACAAGCAAGACCACGTTCGCGCGCATCGCTTACCGCTTGATTCAAAAGATGACGATGCCCTCGATGCACACCATCAAACGCGCCAATTGCAACCACACACGACAAATTGCGCACATCATGCTCAGAATTGAGATAAACGATGCGGGCGCGCGGCTGAGTAAACAAAAAGTCTCGACGCAAAGCCGCGATACCGTACATCTATCTCACTCCTTCAATTCCTTGTGGAAACACATGACGCATCTGGTAATACCCATCTTCTACGTGAGCAATCGCTCGAAGACAACCAGAAATAACAAGACCGCACTCGCCTTCTGGCGAAAGCGCAAGATTGCGTCTTTCAAAACGAATCCGTCGACCACACAGTACATCTGCAAGCACACTTTCAGAAAGCTCATGAGCTGGAAGGCCTAGAAGTTTAAGCGGATTCAGTGCCTGAGCGCGAACAGACTCTGGAGTAATGTTGTTCACATCCATAGCAGACACAAGCTCAACAAGGCCAGAACTCGTTCTTCTGAGTGCCGAAATATGAGCAGCACCTTGAACAGCTCGACCAATATCGCGAGCAAGCGAACGAATGTAGGTCCCCTTGCTTACTTCAAATGCAACGAGCCAGTCTACGCGTTCAGCATGTTGCTCTATAGAGAGAAGCTGAGCCTTGTAAACCTCAATAGGACGAGCGGGAAGCTCAATCTCAAGGCCCTCACGAGCACTCTTATAAGCGCGAACTCCATTAACCGAAATAGCAGAAAACGCAGGTGGTACCTGAAGTTGCGGACCCATAAACTTCTCAAGTGCAGCACATGCGAAAGCAGTGTCCGCAAGCTCTGGGGCACACGGCACCTTACGCGTAGTCTCACCTTCGGAGTCATCTGTATTGGTTTCGCAGCCAAAAGAAATAGTGGCAACATAGCTCTTGCGATCAAGTGTTAACATGCCCAAAAGACGCGTTGCCTGGCCCACGCCTAACAGCATGACACCAGTAGCCAGCGGATCTAGTGTGCCAGCATGGCCAACCCGGCGTTCGCCGAGTGAGCGACGAGCAGCAGCTACAACGTCATGAGACGTACAACCAGTGGGCTTATCCACTGCAAAGAGCAGATTAATATTGGAAGGTTTGCGTTTAGCCATAAGGTCCTTACGCGCTATATTCCTCAACCAGTTCAGTTAGCTCAGGCAAAAGCTCAGCAAGCGCCTGCTCAACGGTGCCATAAAACGTAAAGCCAGCAGCAGCAACATGGCCACCGCCATTGTGTTTTACAGCCACGCCCGAGACATCTATCTCGCACTTAGAGCGCAGGTTCCCGCGAATCTCGCCCTCCCCTGTCTCACGCAAGAAAAGGCACACCTTCGCTCCGTCAATGGAACGGACGATGTCCACCAGACCATCGCAGTCATCTGCAGAGATACCATGACGCGCCAAGTCTGAAGCATAGGCATAGCTGTATGCCACACGGCCATCAGCTACAGTGTCAATCCTGCCCATGACGATACTTTCGAGATGCAGATATTCCAAGCGCTGACTCTGATAGACCCTGAGCGACACCAATGCTGGGTCTGCACCCGCATGAACCAAACGAGAAGCGCAGGTAAACGAGGCAGAATTAGCATTTTGATACTGAAAACTACCCGTATCGGTAACAAGGCCTGTGAGCAAACAATTGGCAACATCAGGGTCAACCGGATACCCAGCAAAAATCAGAAAGTCATCGATAAGCACAGCGCATGCAGCGGCATCAGTCCTGCGCACAACCACATTGGCAAACTCGGAGCGAGCAGGATGATGATCGATGGTTACCACGTTCTCAGAACGAAGAGCCACCGCAGCAGCATCGCCCAAGCGCTCAAGTGTAGGAACATCCACGGAAATGAACAGGTCCGGATCGAGCGGGTACGATGCAGCCGGAGTCATGTCTGAGGCACCGGCAAGAAACCGATAAACACGAGGCACGGGACTATTGTTGGGGAGCAGGCAGGTAATAGCCTTGTCGGGATAACGACGGCGAAGCGAGCGGCCCAACGCTAGCGTTGAGCCAATAGCATCGCCGTCCGGATTGACATGACCACAAATGGCAATTGTGCCTGCGGCTTCAACAAGGGCAATCACGTTATCCCAGACAAAGGAGGGCTCTGGAGCGTCCAAGCCCTCCTCGCCACAAGAGCACGAAATGCTACTCATGGTCGTCTTCCGTCTCGTTTGACTCAGGAGCCTTCGCTACGGGATAGCCTTCCTCATCCTTCTCGATAGCCATAGTCTCAGGAACCAGCTTAAGCGCCTGAGCAATAGCCTCGGCCTGGTCGGTCGAGCGATCGATCCTAAAATCGAGTTCAGGAACCACGCGCCAGTCAAGAGCACGAGAGAGCAGCTTGCGGATACGACCCTTGGCACTCTCGAGAGCCTCAAGCACCTCGTCATAGCGATCTGCCTCACAGGAGACAAAAACGCGTGCATAGGTACGATCAACACTGACTTCGCAACCCGTCAAGGTCACTAAGTCAAGACGCGGATCAGAGATCTCGAACAGCAGGATAGTTCCAAGCTTTTCTCTAAGCTGCTCGCCCGTACGGCGGGTAGCGGCGTTCTGCTTCATGCTCCAACCCCCTACTCGGTACGAGCAACCTCGTCGATGCGGTATGCCTCGATCTGGTCTCCAGGCTTGATGTCCTGGAAGTTCTCGAGACCAATACCACCCTCGGTACCGCTGCGCAGGCTCTTAGCCTTGTCCTTATAGTGACGCATAGAAGCAATCTTGCCGTTGTAGACAACAATACCGTCGCGTACCAGACGCACGGAATCGGTGTTGGCAATCTCGCCCTCTTCGACGCGAACACCAGCGGCAATGCCAACCTTGGGCACCTTGAAAGTATCAAGAACAACAGCCATACCGGTGGAAACCTCAACCTCGGTGGGCTTCAGCATACCAATACGTGCTGCATCGAGGTCCTCGAGCGCCTTGTAGATAACGTCGTAGGTACGAATCTCAACACCCTGATGCTCTGCGGCACTACGAGCCTTACCATCGGGGCGTACGCCAAAGCCAATGATGATGGCGTTGGAAGCGTCGGCCAGGACAACGTCGGTCTCGTTAATGGCACCAACAGCAGCATGGATGGTGTTGATACGAACCTCGGACTGATCCATCTTGTCGAGGGAGTCCTGAAGGGCCTCGATGGAACCCTGAACGTCAGCCTTGATGATGAGGTTGAGCTCTTTGATCTCAGACTCAGCGATAGTATCAAAGAGGTTCTCGAGCGTAACGTGCTTAACATGCGTCTGCTCTTCGATACGAGCCTTGAGAGCGCGCTGCTCAGCCAGGGTGCGAGCGTCACGATCGTCCTCAAAGACGCGGAACTCGTCGCCTGCATTAGGCACAGACTGGAGGCCCAGGATCTCAACAGCGTCGGAAGGACCAGCCTGCTCAACAGAGTTGCCCTTCGGGTCAAGCATGGCGCGAACACGGCCATAGGTCATGCCAGCAACAAGGGTATCGCCCACGCGCAGGGTACCGCGCGTAACCAGAACGGTGGCAACGGAACCGCGGCCCTTATCGAGTTTGGCCTCAAGAACATTACCCGAAGCAAAGGTATCAGGATTGGCCTTGAGCTCAAGGACGTCAGCCTGAAGCAGAACCGTCTCAAGCAGCTCGTCAATGCCAATCTTCTTCTTGGCAGAGATGTTGACGAACATGTTCTGTCCGCCCCACTCTTCAGGAATGATGCCGTACTCAGTAAGCTCCTGGCGAACCTTATCGGGGTTAGCACCGGGCTTATCAATCTTGTTAACAGCAACCACAATAGGCACGCCGGCAGCCTTAGCATGGTTGATAGACTCAACGGTCTGAGGCATTACGCCGTCGTCTGCAGCAACAATCAGAATAACAATGTCGGTTACCTTAGCACCGCGAGCACGCATAGCGGTAAAGGTAGCGTGGCCCGGGGTATCGATGAAGGTAATCTTGCGGTCGCCAATAAAGACCTGAGAAGCACCAATGGCCTGGGTAATGCCACCAGCCTCGCCCTCAGCAACGCCGGTGTGGCGAATGGCATCGAGCAGCGACGTCTTACCGTGGTCAACATGACCCATAACGGTAACAACAGGTGCGCGGCCCTTAAGGTCTGTAGGATCGTCGTAGAAGGTAAAGGAGTTCTCCTCCTCGGGAGTCACGATCTTTACCTGACGGCCCAGGTCATCAGCCACAAGCTCTACCAGGTCATCGCTCATCGTCTGAGTCATGGTAAGCGGAGTGCCCAGCAGGAACAGGCGCTTAATGATGTCGTTTGCCGGCACCTCAAGAGCCTCGGCGAGCTCCTGAACAGTCACACCCTGAGAGACACGGACAGCGTCAAGCTCCTCGGGGTTAATGCCCTGAGCCAGTGCTTCCTCAATCTTCTTCTCTTCCTGCACACGAGCAGCCTCGCGCTCACGCTTCTCCTTGCGCTTCTTACGGCGGCCAGTGGACTCACGAGAGGCTTCCTCAACAGCAGCACGAGCCTCTTCGAGAACCTTCTCGCGGCTGTACTCCTCGGCCTCACGAGCCATGCGAGCATAACGGTCCTCACCATCGGAGGCGCCGTGACCCTTATGCTTCTTGCCCTTACCCTGCTTTTCGGGATTGGGGAAATCCATGTTGGTAGGAACGCTCGGAGTCGACGTACGACGGGACTCGCGCGGCGTGTCAGAAGAAGCATTTGCGTTGCGACCGCGACGGTCACCACCGCGACCACGACCACGCTCAGGGCGAGCCTCGGCCTTCTTCTTCTCGTCTTCCTGTTTCTTCTCCTTGAGCACTACCTCCTGGGCAGCAATCTGATCAAGCAGAGAGCGGAACCTCGAGCCAGAATCACTTGCAGGCACAGCACGGCGCTTAGCCTCAAGCTCAGCCTCGCGAGCCTCAGCCTCGGCCTTTTCACGAGCAATGCGCTCAGCCTCAGCAGCCGCAGCACGAGCAGCCTCTTCGGCTGCACGAGCAGCCTCAGAGATCTTACGCTCTTCCTCACGGCGAGCCTCAGCTGCCAAGCGCTCGCGCTCAGCCTCCTCGGCGCGTGCAGCCTCCTCAGCGCGAGCAGCTTCTTCTTCAGCCTGCTTAGCCGCCTCAAGCTCAGCTGCGCGAGCCTCAAGAATCGGGGCGAGTTTCTTGCGTACGAGTTTTACATATACATCCTCAAGGGCAGACGATGCGCCCTTTGCAGGGATTTTCATCTCTTCAAGATGCCCAAGCATCTCTTTGGAGCTCATTCCAAATTCCTTGGCCAGGCTGGAAACACGAACCTTTGCCATAAACACCTACCTCTCGGGCGCTGATGCGCCACCAAACAGCGAGCGGGACACGAACAACGAATGTGGGCGCACAAGCGCGCCTATCCGCTAGATCAGGTCCTCCGCGTCGGAGATATAGTCGGAATCCTCTGCGTCCATAGACACCGGATCGTGCACGCCACAGAAACGAGAACCAGGACGTGCCTGATTACGGCAACGGATACCGTCCTCGTTCACATAAGAGCAACGCTCAGGCTCGTCGTCGGCAAGCAGGTCATCGGTCTCAGGCTCAGGCGCAAGCGGAACGTTCTTCAGAATGTCAGCGGCAAGAGTCTCGTTCTTGATGTCGATGTGCCAACCAGTCAGGCGAGCAGCAAGACGAGCGTTCTGACCCTCCTTGCCAATTGCCAAAGAGAGCTGATCGTCGGGAACAATAACACCCGCGTAGTTCTTCTCTTCGTCGATAAGCACACGGGTCACCTTTGCAGGAGACAGAGCATTAGCAACGTAGACAGCAGGATCGGCGTCCCACAGAATAACGTCAACGCGCTCACCACGAAGCTCACCCACAACTGCACGCACGCGGCTACCCTTGGGGCCAACGCAAGCACCCACAGGATCCAGGCGATCATCCAGGGAGTGAACTGCAACCTTGGAGCGCTGACCAGGCTCGCGAGCAATGGACTTAACCTCAACAGTGCCCTCGTAGACCTCAGGAACTTCCTGCTCAAAGAGACGCTTAATCAACGCAGGGTGAGAACGAGAAATAACAATAGGCGGACGGCTGTGCTCACCGCGAACGGGCTGCACAGTAGAGTTAGGATCGCGCACGTCGATAATAACGGCCTTCAAGCGCTGGTTGTGCAGATAGCGCTCACCCGTGGGACGCTCGTTGCGCTCATGCTCATTGCGGCGCAAATCGAAGTGCGGAAGCTCAGCCTCTACGCCATCGCGAATCTTCACAATGGTGAAGTCGGGCGTAGACTGCAGCACGGTGCCGGTAATAATGTCACCAATGCGGCTAGAGAACTCCTCGTAAATCTGCTCACGAGCAGAGTTGCGCACAATGGCGTTAATCTCAGCCTTAGCATGCTGAGCAGCAATGCGCGAGGTGTCCTTAGGAGTAACGTCAACTTCTTCAAAGCGCGTGTAGTTACCCTCTTCGTCCATGGAGTCATCGTCAGGAATGAGCTTGTACACATAAATCTTGCCAGTAGTGCGGTCGATCGTGACCTTAGCACCCCAATCAAGGTGCATAATCTCCGCATAGCTCTTAGCAAGCGACTGCTCCAAGCTGTCAAGAAGATAGAGCTGGTCGATGTGCTTGTCCTTGCAGAGCTCCATGAGAGCTTCCATCATCTCTGATGCTGCCATATTAGTTTCCGCCCTTCTGATCCTTAAAGTCGATAACCGGCTTCAGGGTGCATTTATTAATGTCCTCAAAGGAGATGGAGACCTGTTCGCCATCTTTGGTCTCCAGCGTTACCACAGAATTGTCTGCAGCAACAATGGAGCCCTTATAGCGGCGCTGCCCTTGCGTGGCCGTAGTCGTAAGCTCGCACGGCTCACCCACAAAACGAGCAAAGTCAGCCGGACGACGCAAAGGACGCGCCATACCAGGAGAGGAAACCTCGAGGGTATAGCTGCCCGAAATAGGATCGAGCTGCTCAATCACATCGCTCACCCAACCGCTCTGTGCGGTAACCTCATCGAGCGAAATGGGCTCGCCATTAAGGTTGTCAATCCTCACACGTACGCAGGGAGCCTTGGTAGCACCAACAACCTCTACGTCAACAATATCAACGCCGTGGTTATTGGAAACGGTCTCAAGGGCATCAATGATGCTCTGCTCTAGCTTTGACTTGACCATGCACACCTCCTTACACAAAAAAGAAGCGGGGCCGAAACCCCACTCCTCTCATTACAACTTCAGTTCGAGCAAAGTATATCAAATAGCCAGCTAGATGCAAGTGCCACGGCATTTTATGCTGGCTATCAGCGCAATTTGCCCCACATTATGCGCACAAAAGAGCTCCAAATACGCGCCCGTTTAATCCAAAAGCAACACCGTTCAAAGAAATGCTAGCTATCTATTCACATATCGTCCTAAGCTCCATGTAGGAGGCAGGCGATGAAACTTAGAGCAAAACATATGCAAAAGAAACCCCTGTATTTACTCATCGCCCTGAGCGTTTTTCTGGGCTTATTTCTTTTTCTCAACCTAGGCACGTCACATCCAAACTCTGACCTAAACGAGAAAAGCGGAGGAGCTGGAACCTACATAAATGAGTGCACAGGAAGAATAACCTCTATAAAAGACAATCCCAATGATGGCACCTGCCTCATCCGGTTGCTCATAACGGATTCATCAAACTATACAGAAATAAAAAACGGAGATGAAATTACATTCGAATTCTCATACTCCTATAGTGGAAACGATGTTTGCGCAGGTATAGAAACTGAAGATAACGTAACCGTTACCTTTGCCGCAGACATTCAGAGTAATGGGTCTTATCCGGGTTACAAAATCGAGAAGAAAGTCTGAGACGTCCTAGAAATTGCACTGCCTGCCTCCAGGAAACTGCTTCAAAAAAATCGCTTTAATCTAAGACACTGGTGATAAAAAGAGCCCCCGTTACTCAACTACGAGGGCTCAAATTATCTATATAGATCTGACTACTTGACTACCAAGTTTACGAGCTTGCCGGGTACGCAAATGGCCTTGACAACTGTTTTGCCGGCAATCCATTTCTCCGTAGCAGACTCGGCAGCTGCCTGCATTTGCTCGGGCGTAGCGTCAGAAGCAACCATAACGTGTGCGCGCATCTTGCCAAGTACCTGAACAGCAATTTCGACCTCGTCACACTTGGCTTCCTCAAGATCAAACTCAGGCCACGGCGCGGTGTAAGCGTTACCCTCAAGATGCAGAGCCTCGTGCCACAGCTCATCTGCCCAGAAGGGGCAAATGGGCGCCAGCGTAGAGACAATGTCACAAGCTACCAACTGGCAAAGTGCAGCATCACGCTGATCGGCAGGCACAGCGTTGAGGTAAGCCATTGCTGCATTCACGAGCTCCATAACAGCCGAGATGGCAGTATTGAACTGCATGCGGTCAAAGTCGTCAGTGCACTTAGCAATGGTGCGATGGCGTTCGCGATACAGCTTGAGAGCTTCCTCATCAAAGCTAGCCTTATTGAGCACAGCCGCAGCGTCGCCACTCTGAGCAAGCTGCCAGACACAACGCCAAGCACGCTTAATAAAGCGGTTTGCTCCCTCAACGGCATTGGGATCCCAATTAAAGTCCTTCTCGGGCGGAGCAATAAACAGAATAGCCAGACGCATCGTATCAGCGCCAAAGGGCTCAATTACCGAGCTCGGTGGCACAACATTGCCCTTGGACTTGGACATAGTATCGCCGTTCTCGTCCTTCACCATGCCCTGGCACAGCAGGTTGGTAAAGGGCTCGTCTACGCCAATCAAGCCAAGATCGCGCAGAGCCTTGGTAAAGAAGCGCGAATAAAGCAGGTGCAAAATAGCGTGCTCAATGCCACCGATGTAATTATCAACCGGCATCCAGCGATCAACGGACCCACGGCTAAAGGGAAGCTCGGTGTTGTGAGGATCGCAATAACGGATGTAATACCAGCTTGAGCAGGTAAAGGTATCCATCGTATCGGTCTCACGACGAGCAGGCGCGCCGCACACGGGGCAGGTTGTCTCGTAGAACTCTTTGCACTTAGCAAGCGTTTCGCCAGCACCAAGGTCGAGATTCTCGGGCAGCGTAACCGGAAGCTGATCTTCGGGCACAGGCACAATACCGCAGTGCTCGCAGTGAATAGCCGGGATGGGGTTGCCCCAGTAACGCTGACGCGAGATGAGCCAGTCACGCAGGCGGAACTCTACCTTGCGACGGCCAGTACCGGCAGCATCCAGATCGGAGACAATGGCAGCCTCAGCCTCGGAGTGCTTGCCGCCACGCAGACCAGTGAACTTACCAGACTGTACGAGCGTGCCCTCAGCAGCATGAGCCGTCTCCCAATCAACGGAATCAGCGCAGAAGGTATCGATGTTGCCACCTTCAGCTTCAAGAGCCGCAATGTCATCATCATTCAGAACAACAGGCTTGATGGGCAGGTTGTACTTGCGGGCAAACTCAAAGTCGCGCTGGTCGCCGCAAGGCACGGCCATAACGGCGCCCGTGCCGTAGTCAGCCACAACATAGTCTGCCACCCATACAGGAACCTTCTCGCCGTTGATGGGGTTCACAACATAGCGACCGGTAAAAGCGCCGTGCTTCTCAAGGGTGCCCTGAGCGCGCTCCACCTGGGAAATATGCTTGGAGTCCTCAATAATCTTGAGAACAGCTTCTTCGTACTCGCTGCCCGCAACCAGGTCTTTCAGGCCCTCATACTCAGGAGCAAGCACAAAGAAGGTCACGCCAAAGAGCGTATCGGCGCGCGTGGTGAATACCGTAATCTTCTCGTCAGTAGGCTCACCAGCCACGTCGCAAAGCGTGAAGTCTACCTCGGCACCCTCAGAGCGGCCAATCCAGTTAGCCTGCATCTGCTTTACGCGCTCAGGCCAACCAGGAAGCTTGTCCAGATCGTCAAGCAACTCCTGTGCATACTCAGTAATCTTGAAGTACCACTGCTCAAGGTCGCGCTTCTCGGGGATGGAATCGCAACGCCAGCAATGACCATCGGTTACCTGCTCGTTGGCCAGAACGGTCTTGCACTTAGGGCACCAGTTAACGGGATTCTTCTTGCGATAGACCAGCCCGCGCTCCCAGAGCTTCTCAAAAATCCACTGGCCCCAGCGATAGTAATCAGGGTTGCAGGTCTTAACCAAGCGATCCATATCGTAGGAGAAACCCATGCGCCTCATGGTGGCCAGCGCCTGATCCATATTGCGATAAGTCCATGCGGCAGCCTGGGTATTGTGCTTAATAGCAGCGTTTTCGGCAGGCAGGCCAAAAGCATCAAAACCAATGGGATGCAGCACATCATAGCCGCGCATGCGAGCCTGGCGCGCCATAGCGTCACCAATAGTGTAGTTACGCGCATGACCCATGTGAAGGTCGCCAGACGGATACGGGAACATCTCAAGCACGTACTTTTTGGGCTTATTAGGGTCAGTGTCTACGGCAAAGAGGTTTTGCTCTTCCCACGCATTAACCCACTTGGACTCAATCGCCTGCGCGTCATAGGCAGGAATCTCGTTCACCTTGTCCGTGCTATCGCACATAAATTTCTCCTTTGTATGTACTAGGTGAGGCCGCCGGGTTTGACGCCAGCAGCCTCCCATATCGTCAACGCGCTCGATTATAGCGGTTAACCCATAGCAAGACAGCCGCAACGCGCGACCGTCCCGCCTCTTGTATTAGCGATACGACACGCTTTGCTGAGAATCCTTAACCACAACGTCATGTGCGCCGCCCTCAACAATAGAGGTCGAAGACACAAGCGTGAGGCGAGCCTTTTCCTGCAGCTCAGGAATGGAAAGCGCACCGCAGTTGCACATGGTCGACTTTACCTTGTAAAGGGTGCCGTTTACGCCGTCCTTCAGAGAGCCAGCATAGGGCACGTAGGAGTCAACACCCTCGACAAAGGAAAGCTTAGCTGCGCCGCCAAGGTCATAGCGCTGCCAGTTACGAGCGCGCGCGGAACCCTCGCCCCAGTACTCCTTCATGTACTGACCGTTAACGTTCACGCGCTCGGTAGGAGACTCGTCAAAACGAGCAAAGTAACGACCAAGCATCATGAAGTCGGCACCCATAGCAAGAGCAAGCGTCATGTGGTAGTCATACACGATGCCGCCGTCGGAGCAAACGGGCACGTAGATACCCGTCTCCTCAAAGTACTCGTCGCGAGCACGGCAGACATCGATAAGAGCTGTTGCCTGACCACGGCCAATACCCTTAGTCTCGCGCGTAATGCAAATGGAGCCGCCGCCAATACCAACCTTAATAAAGTCGGCACCACAGTCAGCCAAGAAGCGGAAGCCCTCAGCGTCAACAACGTTACCGGCGCCTACCTTGACGTCCTCACCATAGTTGGCACGAATCCACTCGATGGTGCGCTTCTGCCACTCAGAGAAACCCTCGGAAGAGTCAATGCACAAAGCATCAGCACCGGCCTCAAGCAGCAGAGGTACACGCTCGGCGTAGTCGCGCGTGTTAATGCCAGCACCAACCATGTAGCGCTTGTCAGAATCGAGCAGCTCGTTGGGGTTGGTCTTGTGGCTGTCGTAGTCCTTACGGAAGACGATACCAATCAAGTGGTCGTAATCATCTACAACCGGAAGAGCATTAAGCTTGTTCTCCCAGATAACGTCGTTTGCACGCTTGAGAGTGATGTTCTTATCGCCCACAATGAGCTTTTCGCGCGGGGTCATAAACGTGGAGACCTTTGCGGAGTGATCATCGCGGCTCGGACGATAATCGCGGCTGGTAACAATACCCAGCAGCTTGCCACGCGGAGTACCGTCGTCGGTAACAGGCATGGTGGAGTGACCGGTCTTTTCCTTCAGCTCCATGACCTCAGACATGGTCATATCAGGCGTAAGGGTAGAGTCGGACTCAACAAAACCAGCCTTGTGGTCTTTAACAGCCTTAACCATGGCAGCCTCAGCCTCGGGAGTCTGAGAACCATAGATAAAGCTCATGCCACCCTCAGTTGCAAGGGCCACGCCCATGTCTACACCAGAGACGGACTGCATGATGGCAGAAACCATAGGAATGTTCAGGGTAATAGCAGGCTTTTCGCCGCGCTTAAAACGCGTTAAGGGCGTTTTTAGAGAAACATTATTAGGAATGCATTCCGATGAGGAATAACCAGGGACCAGCAGATACTCAGAAAATGTGTGGGACTCACCGGGAAAGAACGTTGCCATGCTTCTCCTTCTAAACATTGCCTACGACTAGCTGCAAGCCCCGTGGACCCAGCCCTACCGTAGCGCCCTATAAATAGCGCTGCTATCTTAACGCGCAACCATTGCGCAAAACAGTTCTTTGCCTAAATCCACGGAGTCTTCGAGACGGAGCTAGCTGACAGCAGCGCAGGTTAAACAGCGCGCAACATCGCCATCCGGTTATCCGATGCAAACCCTACGAAGAGCACTATCGACCTGGTCGATAAGTTCAAATACGCTGCCCTCGCCCGCATCAATGAGCAGCGATTGTCCACTCTCCCCTAGCTTGGCGCACGCTGTTGCGCCACCCGATAGCCGCAAAGACTCACCCTCAATACCGCCAAGCTCTCGGAATAACCGAAGTGCAGCACCCGGCCCAACAGGCTCAATGCAAACGTACAAACCAAACCCATGTTCAAGCACGCCTGTTGCAATACGGTGGTCACAATGCGTAGAAAGCCCTGGGTACGCCACGTTTTTGATCATCTCATTTGCAGCTGCATACTCCGCAAAAGCACGAGCGTGATCAAAGCGTATCTGCATGCGAAAAGCATCTTCAGAAAAGCCCTGGTCCAGCGCCTCCCCCTCTTCAACAGAAAGCTTGATTGCTGGCGCAGTACAACATTCAAGCAGGGTATGGACGCGCTGCGCTGCCTCGTCAACCTGATGCCTTTTGAGCTGCGAGCGCGCAACTGCGATAGCCACAAGCGGACGCGGTGGATTAGCACTATAGAAGCGATCAAAGCGCTCAAAAGTCAAAACTGCCCCAAGACGCAGCGGATTGCAGCCAAAGCACGTGGCTCTCGTATTATCAACCGCAAGTAACGCGCTTCGCTCGCGAGCTACTTTTCCAAGGCCCCGAAGATCAGGAACTCGAAGTCCCTCGCCTCCCAGCGACTCAACCAGCCACCAAAGCCGCGGGCTCTCCCCCTCATACGATGAACGAACATCGCCAGAAGCTGCCAAAAACGCCTCGACCATCGGTTCCTCTATAAACACAACGTCGTAAGCAGAATACAGACCTTCGTCAATATTGGGCCGGGCAGAATCTGCGCACACGACAATTCGATCACCTGGGAGCACAAGACCAAGTTCCACCATTGCATGCATGACACTCTTGGCGCATACCAAGCGAGCCTCACGTGCCAGAAGACGCTCTGCCCATGCCTCTTCTATTGATCGCGCGTCCATACGCCACCATCCTTTAATGCAAAACCCATGATGTGTGGGTGTTCCCAACACATCATGGGCAACGGCTGCAGTATAGCGCGAGCTTGTGTAAGACGATGTTTGACCTTGTTACGAGAGAATGCTCAGCACCCAATCGATATCAGTAGTGGTCTTTAATTTCTCGAGCACTTCCTCGTCCTCCAAGATCTTGCAGATATTCGCGAGGACCTCAAGATGCTCGTCGCCCTTTCCGGCGATACCAAAAACCAGCTGCGCACGTTCGCCATCAAAATCGACTCCCTCAGGGTACTGCTGGAACACCACACCCGTGCGCTCAACACTTTCCTTTGCTTCGTTTGTTCCATGAGGAATAGCAATGCCCATGCCAATGTAGACACTTGTGAGTTTATCGCGCTCGACCATGGCATCGATATACGAGGCATCTACATAGCCACGGCTTTGAAGAAGTGCACCGGAGTCGCGAATGACCTGAACACGATCTGTCGGCTTGCATCCAAGCTGGATATCTTCCCTACTCATGCTCAGAGAAGGACGGTTGTCTTCTTTCTTTGCAGGAGGCTCAGGCGCAGGCTCGGCGAGCTGAGAGGCCTTACTCAGACTCGTCAGCGAATCATACAGAACATCAAGAGCGGGATCGTCCAGGAAGTTATCGATGGTGACAATCTGCGCCTGCGGAGCGCTCCTGCGAGCACGCTCAGAAAGAACACGCTGGCAAACAACGATGTCCGCATTTCCAGGAACGTTATCAACACTCGAATGCTGCACCGTAAGATCAGGACGCTCGGCCTTGATCCTATTTTGGAAGCGCGTAGCACCCATTGCAGACGAGCCCATGCCAGCATCGCAAGCAAAGACAATAAGGCCGTTCACGGTGTCGGAAATAACGGCTGCCTCGGCGGCGCCTTTCATCTCGCGCATCTTATCGGCAGCCTTCTCGATATCACCCGCCTGGGCGCCACGCACGATCGGCGCAGCGACAACAAACGAGACAGCAACCGCGATGATCACACCAATGATGACCTGCAGCATGCACTCAGCGGGAGCCATGGAAAGGAAGGCAATGATGGAGCCAGGTGAGGCCGCCGAGGTAAGGCCACAGCCGGTAAAGCTATACCAAGCAATAGCGGCGGCGTTGCCAGCAATAGGAGCGATGATGACCTTGGGATTCATGAGCACATACGGGAAGTAAATCTCATGAATGCCACCAAAGAAGTGAATAATCACCGCGCCCGGAGCAGACTGACGAGTCTTTGCATCCTTACAGAAGAGGCAGTAAGCAAGCAGTACACCAAGGCCGGGGCCAGGATTAGCCTCGAGCATATACATGATTGAGCGGCCCGTCTCCTGTGCTTGCGCGATGCCAATAGGAGTAAAAATGCCGTGGTTGATGGCATTGTTGAGGAACAGAACCTTAGCCGGCTCAATAAAAATGGCAAGCAGCGGCATGAGTCCGTAGGAAACAAGTACCTGAACTCCAGCCATAAGCACGGCAAGAATAGTGTCCATAACAGGTCCGACAATCAGGTAGCCAAGCATAGAAAGAAGCATGCCCAGAATACCGACGGAGAAGTTATCGACAAGCATCTCAAAGCCAGCAGGTGTCTTGCCCTCAATCAGAGCGTCAAACTTCTTTACTACCCAACCTGCAAAAGGACCCATAACCATGGCACCCATCAGCATCGTGGTATCGGGGGCACCTGCAATGCAACCAATCACTGCGATGGCGCCGGCGATCCTACCGCGATCCTGACCTGTAAGGTAGCCGCCTTGCGCCGCAATGAGAACAGGAATCAGGTAAGAGAGCATTGGGGATGTGATGCTGGCAAAGCTCTCATTAGGCATCCAGCCAGTGGGGATAAACAATGCGGTAAGGAATCCCCAAGCAATGAATGCTCCGATGTTTGGCATCACCATGCCGCTCAGGAACCTACCAAACTTAGAGAGACCGTCTCGAATGGATGACATGGCCTTTCCTTTTCTGTGCGGGTCATATGCATATGTATGACCATTTACCGTAGCGCTGCGCATATGCGCAGATGACTTTCGCTTCGATGACTCATACCTTACTGGCTTTTGTTTTGAAATTACCTTGTTGCAGAGATTATTCCGAGTAGACGGCGCTTTTTACAGGGTGAACGGTGGTTTAGCATCGTTATAACGAAAATTGAAAGACTTTCTTGACAAAAGTCTCCGGCTTCATACTATGTGAACTGACTTTCACTTCGTCAGTCAACAGCATCGATATGAAAGGAGAGATTATGCTTTACACTGTCACAATGAACCCAGCGCTCGACAAAACAGCAACGATCGAAGAGTTCAAACTGGGCGAGGTCAACAGAATTACGTCTCTCAGACAAGATCCTGGTGGCAAGGGAATCAACGTAAGCAAGGTAGCCAAAAAGCTGGGAACCACTTCAACCGCTTTTGCAATTCTCGCCGGAAGCACAGGAAAAAAGATTGCCTCAATGGTTGAAGACGCAGGTATTAACCTTGAAGCCTTCGAAGTTGCAGGTGAAACGCGAACAAACCTCAAGGTGGCAGATCCCAAGCTCGGCACCAACACCGACATTAATGAGCCAGGACCCACGATACGAGAGTCCGACATTCAGGCTTTTACGGAGTCACTCGAAAAGCGCGTGCAACCAGGCGACATCGTTGTTATCTCGGGCAGCATTCCGCGAGGGGTCGCTCCTAAAATCTATGCCGAACTGACGCGTGTACTTAAAACATCAGGAGCAAAGGTCTTTGTCGACGCCGACGGAGAGCCCTTGAAATACGCCCTTGACGCACAACCCAATCTCATTAAACCGAATGACATAGAGCTTTCGAGACTGCTTGGCAAAAAGCTCAATGACGAAAAAGACATTGCACAGGCAGCACAAGAGCTTGTAGCCCAGGGAATCGAAACCGTTGTTGTGTCTATGGGCGGCGAGGGCGCGATATTCGCCCAAGCCGGAGTAACCCTTTTTGCTCGTGCACCCAAAGTCAAGGTTGGGTCAACCGTTGGAGCAGGAGATTCGGTTGTCGCCGCCATGGCACACGCAATGTTTGCCGGTCTTAGCTTTGAAGATACAGCACGCCTTGCCGTTGCAACGGGCTCGGCAAACGTCATGTGTTCAGGAACTCAACCCGCGGAGCTTGAGGTTATTGAAGAGCTCAAGCCGCAGGTAACCATTCAAGCAATCTAGCAGCACATTTACGCAAACCAAATGAAAGGAACAAACATGAAAGCAAAGGCAGTACGTCTCCACGCAGCAAACGACCTACGCATGGAGGACTTCGAGCTTCCCCAGATCGCCGACGACGAGGTCCTGGTCAAGGTGGTTTCCGACTCCATCTGCATGTCTACCTATAAGTGTGCGACCCTTGGCACCGACCATAAGCGTGTCCACCCGGACGTAGCTGAGCACCCTGCCATCATGGGTCACGAGTTTGCTGGCGACATCATTGAGGTTGGTGCCAAGTGGGCAGACCGCTTTAAGCCTGGCATGAAGTTCACCATCCAGCCGGCTCTTAACTACAAGGGCACTATGTGGAGCCCTGGTTACTCCTATGAGTTCTGCGGCGGCGACGCTACCTACTGCATCCTTCCCGCCGAGGTTATGGAGTGCGACTGCCTGCTCGAGTACACCGGAGAGGCTTACTACCAGGCGTCTCTCGCCGAGCCGATGAGCTGCTCGATTGGCGCTTTCCACGCTGCCTATCACACCAAGATGGGCGTCTACACCCACGAGATGGGCATCCGCGAGGGCGGCAAGCTCGCCATCGTCGCCGGCGCGGGTCCGATGGGCCTGGGCGCGCTCACCTACGCGCTGCACTGCGACCGCAAGCCCGGCCTGGTCGTCGTTGCCGATATCAACCAAGACCGCCTCGACCGCGCAGCTCAGCTTTTCCCACCCGCAGAAGTCAAGGCAGAGACCGGCATCGAGCTCATCTTTGCCAACAACGGCAAGATGGACGATCCTGTGGCAGAGTTGCGCGCTCTCACCGACGGCACTGGCTTTGACGACGTGCTTTGCTACGCACCTGTGGCACCCGTGGTCACACTCTCGGCCGACCTCCTCGGCCGTGACGGCTGTCTTAACTTCTTCGCCGGCCCCACCGACAAAAAGTTCTCCGCACCCATGAACTTCTACGAGGTACACTACGGCTCTACACATGTCATGGGCACCACCGGCGGCAACACTGCCGATGAGGTTGAGTCCCTGAAGCTCACCGCCGCAGGCCGCATCAACCCCGCCGTCATGGTCACGCACGTGGGTGGACTCGACGCTGCAGCCGAGAGCACGCTCAACCTGCCCAATATTCCGGGCGGCAAGAAGCTCATTTACACCCATGTGAGCATGCCTCTGACCGCCCTCACCGAACTGCGCGCCAAGGGCGCCGAGGACGAGCGCTACGCCAAACTCGCCGACATCGTCGAAGGCAACAAGGGTCTCTGGTGCCCCGAGGCCGAGCGTTATCTGCTTGAAAACTTTGACCCCATCACCGAAGCTTAGCTCCGAGATACCCCCAAGCTGCAGGAGGCACCAACGACACCGCACCTGCGCCGGCGGTCCTATCACACAAACGTGGTAGGGCCGCCTTTGGCTATAATCGCACTAATGACTCAAAGGAGGCTCCTGTGCCATTAAGCATGAACCAGCGGCGCGACAGCATCGTCCAGCTTGTAAACGAGCATGGCAATGTCACGTTTTCCCAGATAAAAGAATCTTTTTCTGACGTATCAGACGTAACACTCAGAACAGACCTCAAAACGCTTGACGCCGAGCGTCGCATCGTTCGTACTCACGGTGGAGCCCGCTCTGTCGAATACATCGTGGGCACCGATGATTATCTGCTTAATCGCTCTGCCAGAAATACCGAGTCTAAAAACGTAATTGCCAAAAAGGCTGCGGAGCTTGTACGTCCCAACACAACGCTCTTCTTGGATTCTGGTTCCACTACGACAGAACTCGCCAAGGAGCTCCCAGACATCCTTACCATCGCCTTTACCAATAGCCTCACCTGCGCCGCAGAACTCGCAAAGCTCGAGCAGCTCGAAACCATCGTCATCGGCGGAAGCCTCAACCGATACAGCATGAGTCTTAAAGGGGGCCGCGCCATCGAAGAGATCAACACCCTCACTTTTGACATGCTGTTCTTAGGCGTCACATCGTTTCAAACCTCGACAGGCTTTGCCTGCGGCTCCGACGACGAGGCTGCGCTCAAACGTGCTCTCATTTCTCGCGCCGACAAGACCATTGTTCTCATGGATTCATCCAAGCTGGATAAGAAGAACACGTTTAAGATCTGCGACCTAACCGATGTCGATGTTATTGTGGGCGACGGAAACTACTCTGAGCACTTCCTTAAATTCTGCGAAGAGTCGGGCGTTGAGGTGCTTTAGGCACCCACCGCAAAACGCTCTCTACGCACCACATTGCCGTACAACCAAAAAGGGTTCCGAGTACACGCTCGGAACCCTTTTCTTGTCGCAACGACAGTAGAGACTATAGAGACCACGCTTACTACTGTGCCAGTTCGCCTTCTAGCTGCGTTTTATACAGCTGAAGATTTCCCTTTTGCTCTGCAGCAAGCTCAGGATAGGCTGAACCACAAGACTCAAGCGTATCGACAATAACCTCAGAGATTAAATAACGCCCGTACCATTTTTGATCTGCTGGAATGATGTACCACGGAGCATGCTTAGTGGCTGTTGCATCAATGGCCTGCTCATAGGCCTTCTGGTAATCGTCCCAGCGCGTGCGCTCCTTCATATCAGACTCGGAGAACTTCCAGTTTTTAGATTCGTCATTAATGCGCGAAAGAAAACGCTTTGCCTGCTCCTTGGGGCCCAGGTGCAAGAAGAATTTAACAACTCGGTAGCCCTCTTCCCACAGCTGCTCTTCAAAGTCATTAATCTGGCGATAGCGCTGCTCAAAGAACTTTTTCTCATCCATATCGATACAGCGCGCGGGCATCTGGTAGCCCTTTTGCAGGTCGCGCACACGAACAACCAAAACGTCCTCGTAATACGAACGGTTGAAAAGGCCAATATAGCCACGCGGAGGAATATGCGTAGCCGCGCGCCACAAAAACGGATGCGCCAGCTCATCAGAAGAAGGCTGCTTAAAACTGTGAACCATGCACCCCTGCGGATTAACGCCACTCATCACGTGCTTAATAGCAGAGTCTTTACCAGCAGCGTCCATGGCCTGGAACAAAATAACAACGCCCTCTTTGGCATCGGCATAGAGCTTGTCCTGCAGGGCAGCAATCTTCTCGGTGTTCTCAAGTGTGAGCTGGCGGTAGTGCTCACGCTCGGCCTTATCAATGCCAGCAGAAGTCTTAAAGCAATCCAGCTTAAACGAACCTTCGCCCTGGTAGATGCAGTCCTTATAAATAGCAGGCATGGATTCTCCTTGTAAAAACAAAGGCCGCCCGAGCGTCTCGAGCGGCCATAGCGTCACAGTGTGCTGAATTAGGCGCGCGTCTTGATTTCCTCAGCAATCTGAGCCAAGAACTCGTCAAGCTCGTACTGCTTAGTCTCGCCCGAACGGTCGCGAACAGAGATGTTACCGTTCTCAGCTTCCTTCTCGCCCAAAATGAGCATGTAGGGAACGCGATCGATGGAGCGAGCCTCGCGAATCTTGTAGCCAATCTTCTCGTCGCGATCATCGCAAACTACGCGCACGCCAGCCTGCTCAAAGCGCTCAACAACCGTATGAGCATATGCACGACTCTTCTCGGAGACGGGCAGAACCTTTACCTGAACAGGAGCCAGCCAGGTAGGGAACTTACCTGCAAAGTGCTCAATCAGAATACCGATGAAGCGCTCGATGGAGCCAAAGCACACACGATGGAGCATGATAGGACGCTTCTTGGTGCCGTCAGCATCGGTGTACTCAAGGTCGAAGTTCTGCGGCATCTGGAAGTCCAGCTGCACGGTACCGCACTGCCAAGTACGACCCAGCGAATCCTCAAGATGGAAGTCAATCTTAGGTCCGTAGAAGGCACCGTCGCCCTCGTTAACCTCGTAGTCCATACCAAGCTGCTCAAGAGCAGTCTTCAGGCCAGCCTCAGCGCGCTCCCAATCCTCATCAGAACCCATGGAGTCCTCAGGGCGCGTGGAAAGCTCAACGTGGTACTTAAAGCCAAACTTCTGGTACACGGAGTCAATAAGGTTAACCACGCCCACAATCTCGTCAGTCAGCTGATCGGGACGCACAAAGAGGTGCGCATCGTCCTGGTTAAAGCAACGCACACGGAAAAGACCATGCAGGGCACCGCGAAGCTCATGGCGATGCACCAGGCCAATCTCACCAGCACGAATGGGCAGCTCACGATAAGAATGCGGCTTAGATGCATAAACAAGCACGCCACCCGGGCAGTTCATAGGCTTAATGCAGTACTCTTCGTCATCAATGATGGTGGAGTACATATTGTCCTTGTAGTGATCCCAGTGGCCAGAGGTCTTCCACAGCTGCTTGTTCATGATGAGCGGCGTAGAGATCTCAACATAGCCAGCCTTGTGGTGAATCTCACGCCAGTAATCGAGCAGCGTATTCTTAAGCGTCATGCCATTAGGCAGGAAGAACGGGAAGCCGGGAGCCTCGTCACGCATCATGAAGAGATCCATCTCCTGACCAATCTTGCGATGGTCGCGCTTCTTAGCTTCCTCAATCAGGCGCAGATGCTCGTCAAGTTCTTCCTTAGTAGCAAAAGCCACGCCGTTTACACGGGTGAGCATCTTGTTGTTCTTGTCGTTCTTCCAGTAAGCACCAGACACGCCCGTGAGCTTAAAGGCCTTAAGCGCCTTTGTATAGCAGATATGAGGACCAACGCACATGTCAATGTACTCGCCCTGCTGGTAGAAGGTGATGCGAGCGTCGTCATCCAGGTCGCCAATGTGCTCAACCTTGTACTTCTCGCCGCGCTCCTCCATAAGGGCAATAGCCTCGGCACGAGGAAGCTCGAAGGTGGTGAACTTCAGATTCTCCTTCGCGATCTTCTTCATCTCGGCTTCGATGGTGTCAAAGTCGTTCTCAGAGACCTTCTGACCCTCAGGTAGATCAATGTCATAGTAAAAGCCATTGTCGGTTGCAGGGCCGTAGGCAAAATCGGCCTCGGGATACAGGCGCTTGATGGCCTGAGCCATAATATGGGCAGCGGAATGGCGAACAACGTGCGTGACCTCGTCCTCCGGCAGGTCAGCTACCGTTCCATCGTTGTACAGGGCCTTCATTCCAGTATTCCTCCCAAAATGGATGACACTCGCAAGTAACACGAGCGATGATTATACAAGTGCCCGCCGACCTTATGGGGACGGCGGGCAACATCTACGCGCAGCGCACGAATTTCTAGTGCCGCGCTATTGAATGTGAGTTCGGCAGTAGGGGCAAACCTTCCAGTGTGCATCGAGCGGACGACGGCAGCTGGGGCACACATTGCGCACCTGCGTGTTGCATACCGGACAAACCACAAAGTCCTTCTCAATCGAGGTACCACACTGTGGGCAGGTGCCGTACTGTGCAAGCTGACGCTCACGCAGAGCCATATCGAGCTCCTGCTCCTCGCGATCGGCAAGGTAGGAGTTAGGACGCAGCACGAGGTAGGCAATAAGACCCACAAAAGGAATGAGTGCAACAAGACCCCACGCCCAGTAGGTGTTAACGCCACGGCGCTTAGCATCGATAAACACGTAAACAACGGCGAGCACGTAGAGCGCCACAATAAAGCCAACAAACAGGTAGATAGCACCCATCAGCTGTGGAGACATGAGCTCTTGGATGTACTTGGACATGTGTAAAACCTTTCGAATCTCCCCCAACAGGGAGGTCAGACTTGTTTGGCTATTCTACTCCCCACCCTACAAATCTCCTAATGCGGACACGCTTTTGACATAACGACCCCACTGCAGCCGTGCACGATGGGTACCATGAAAGAAATTTTTGAATTACGGACGATTCCGGAGGCCTCATGGAACGCTACGACATTGCAATTATTGGCGGAGGCATTATCGGGTGTTGTATTGCGCGCCAGCTTGCCCAATACAACTGCTCAGCCGTTGTGATTGAGCAGGCAAACGACATAGCTGCCGGTACTACTAAGGCAAACGGTGGACTTGTTCATGCGGGATATGATCCTGCTCCAGGCACCTGCAAGGCCAGCGTTAATGCAAAAGGCTGCGCTTTGTATTCACAGTGGTCCCAGGAGCTTGGCTTTGCGTTTAAGCGCACGGGCTCTATGGTTCTCGCTTTTACCGAAGACGATCGAACAACTCTTGAGCGCCTTAAGCTTCAGGGTGAACAAAACGGCGTTCCGGATTTGCAAATTATTAGCCCCGCCGAGATTTTAGAGCGCGAGCCACGAGCAAACCCAGAAGCTATCGCCGCACTTTGGTGCCCCTCAACAGGCTATGTTGACCCCTTTGACGTCGCCCTAAGTGCTGCCGAAAACGCAGCCGCAAACGGTGTTGAGTTCTTACGTGGTCACAAAGTGCTTGGGATTAATCGCCGCGACGAAGGCTTTGAAATTGACGCAGGTGGCACGCCAATTTTTGCCACGCGCATTATTAACGCTGCCGGAAATGGCTGTGCCGAAATCTCGAAGATGGCTGACGGCGAGGAGTTTGACCTTGTCTGGCGCCAGGGCAACATCATGGTGCTCGATAAAGAAGACCAGCCTTATATGCCGCTCTACCCCACTCCCATGCCAGTAAGCAAAGGCGTTATTGTCACTGGCACAGTACATGGCAACACCGTGATTACCGCCACAGCTCACGAGCGACACCGCGACGACCTAGAAACCTATGCGCCCGACATGCAGGCACTACTAGACGGCGCGCGCCATCTGGTTCCCGAACTTAATACACGCAAGGTTATTCGCGCGTTTGCCGGTGGTCGCGCCGTTATCAAAGGCGCCAACGACTTTATGATTCAGAGGTCTGCGCGGGTACCAGGCCTTATTCAGGTGGCTGGCATTCAGTCGCCAGGAGTTGCAAGTGCTCCTGCTATTGCCAACCTGGTGGAGCAGCTACTCCGCGAAGACGGCGCCGTTCTTACAGCGCGCTCAGATTACAATCCCCTGCGCGCTGCCCCTGCTGATTTTGACCAGCTTAGTTATACCGAGCAACAGGCACTCATTGAAAAAGACTCCGCCTGGGGCTCCATTGTTTGCCGCTGTGAGACGGTACCAGAAGCAGAAATTGTAGCTGCTATCCACCGCACTCCCGGGGCTATCTCCGTTGAGGGCGTCAAGCGCCGTTGTCGTGCTGGTATGGGACGCTGTCAGAGCGGTTTTTGTCAGAGCAAGGTTGTTCACATTCTGGCGCGCGAGCTGGGCTGCTCCGTAGAAGACGTGCCACTCGAAGACGCGGAATCCCGTATTGTTTTTGGATCCATTAAGTAACGCTGCTACAAAGGAAGCTACATGAAACGAATTGACGAGGCGCGTGCCCAACGCGTCCTAGAAGCCCTGAGCACCGACCACCCCAATACGCAGCTCCTCATATGCGACCCCTGGGCTATTTACTACCTCACAGGTTTTTATGCAGAAATGTACGAGCGTTTCTCGGGTCTACTCCTCGCACCAAACGTACGCCCTGTCATCTTCATGAATGCATTACACGACATTGGAACCTATGAGAACGCAGACGTTGTTATCTACACAGACACCGATGATGTTACCGAGGTTATAGCCTCAAAACTCAACCCCAACCTGCCCCTTGGCATCGATGCCACCATGCGCTGCGCATTCCTCTTGCCTCTTCAGGAGCGTCACGCTGCACCTTCGTTTTTCTTAGGGTCTGAAGCCGTTGATCGTGCGCGTTCTATCAAGGATAAAAATGAGCGCGAGCTCATGCGCATATCAAGCCGTATTAACGACGAGGTTATGACTTGCGCTGCTTCCCTCGTACACAAAGGCGTAACGGAGCTCGAAATAGCCGACCAGCTGCTTGATCTTTACCGCTCGCGCGGCTGCCAGGGGTTCTCGTTTAACCCCATCGTAAGCTTTGGAGCCCATGCAGCAGACCCCCATCACGAGCCCGATCAAACGCCCCTCAAATCAGGCGAGGTTGTGCTCTTTGATATTGGCGGCAGATACCAGGGTTACTGCTCAGACATGACCAGAACGTTTTTCTGGGGTGATGTTGATAGCGAAAGTCAACGCATCTACGACATCGTACGACGTGCCAATGAGGCTGCTGAGGCCCTCATTCGTCCAGGCGCTCGTTTTTGCGACCTGGACCGAGCCGCGCGTGAATTAATTACCGACGCCGGCTACGGGCCATATTTCACGCACCGTCTGGGGCACTCGATTGGCCTGCAAGACCACGAACCTGGCGATGTTTCGAGCGTGAACGAGGCAATCCTCGAACCGGGTATGACATTCTCAATTGAGCCCGGCATCTATCTTCCGGGACATACGGGCGTACGCATTGAGGACCTCGCCCTTGTTACCGAAACCGGAGTCGAGATCCTCAATACCTATACTCACGAACCCGTGAGCCTATCCTAGATTAGGAAACATAAACGAGCAGCTACTTGCGGCGGCTCAGCACTCCCATTGCCGTAAGAGCTGCTCCAGCTCCTGCAACGCAAGCAACAAAGGACGAGACATCGCCCGTTTGCGGCAGACTGCTCTTTGTAGATGGAGCACCCGATATCAGCGAAGCAGCTTTCTTTGCTAAATCACCGTTCTCAGTTTTGCTTCCAGATTCGTTTTCCGTCTGCTCTGATCCGGAAGTATTCTCCTCACCCGCAAGCGGACGAGACTTACGTTCCCACCAAGCACGCAGTTTAAGGTTGGACGTAATAACCCGAGCATCAAAATCAAAGAACGTAGGCTCAGACTGCGCCATCCAGCCAGCAACGTAGAAGCCCTTCTTGGTTGGAGCAACAGGCTGTTGCGCCTTGTCACCCCAATGAACCCTCTGAGACTGAGGTTGCTGAGTGGCACCAACAGCCTCAAAGGTCACCGTATAGAACAGCGACTCAATATCATCCTCGGCAATCTCGTAGTCTTCCAAAAAGGCATTGAAGTCGCTCTCGTTCTCAAAGTAGACATTGCCCAAAGTACCCTGATTTTTTAGGTAGCCATCTAGCTCATGAAAGTCCGTGGGCGTGGTTTCGGCAACAAAGCTTGCAGTAACCGTGCCATCGGAGTTCTTCTCGTACTTCTTGCACACCAACGAAAGCCCGGATTCAGAAGAAATGGTTGCATCCTTGGGATACTGATTAAACGAGCATTGCCCCATGATCTTGATATGTCCCGGATTACTGCTGTCTTCTGGCTTTACATAGACAATGTCCGTGCCGCCATTAGTGATAAACGTACCATCGTAGATGTAGATGTAGTCGCCACTGCCAGAGTGTAGGACGGGGCTATTAGACGTGTTGTTGTTCACAACATACGTACCAGACTTAATGGAGAGATTCTCGGCGCCATACGATGCGATACACACACTGTTATTGCTGGTAATGGAATGCTCACTGCCTAAGTCAAGATTAAGAAAACCAAAAGGCGTATCATGACGCACTGCCTCGGCCGTTGGGCTCTCTTGCACAATAGAACCATTCATTATGGATAGGTTGGCAAAGACGCCATCCATCTTAACGGCAGGCTGATTAAGAGAAGCGGGCGCGGTTAGCGTATGCTCATTGAGTTCCAAGACGGTAAGAACACGGCCATCACCAATGCCATAGTACATCTGAAACGCGCCATTAACGTCTTCCATGAGCTTATAGGACCCACCTGGTTTCAGCTCATACACGCGGTATGAACCATCCTCATTCAGGAAGTCCTTCTGATAGAGCTCAGTAACCTCGCCCAAGCCATTGTCTGTAGTGTCGTCTGCGTGAGCAATAGCAGGAGACGTGGCAAAAAGCAGCGCAAAAACAAGGGCAAAACACGTGAGAAGCGAACAGCGAATCTTCATGGGGTCCTCCGTTTCGGAAGCTTCCAGGCAGCACGCTAGTTTACCGCTGTTTATGCTCTTTTACCAGCTAAAACAAAATGCTATAAGAAGCGGTACTGAACGGTAGCAACGCCAACGTCTAAGAAGTTAAGTGCGCGGGCCACTGCAGGCTGCATGTCAATTACGCGACCAGCGGCATAGGGACCACGGTCGTTAACAACCGCAACAACAGACTTTCCGCCATAGCTAATCTCAACATACGTACCAAAGGGAACGTTGAGCATAGCAATGCCCATGGAGGTCTCGGTCACGATAGAACCGTTTGCTGTGGTACCACCCATAAAACCGTCGCCGATGCCGTAGTACGATGCAACGCCGGTTTTCCAGGAACTCTGAGACGAGCTGCTGCTCGACGACGAACTGGAAGATGAGCTGCTCGAACTACTCGAAGAGCTACTTGAGTTGCTAGAGCTGTTAGAGCTAGAGCTACTGGAGCTAGAGCTAGAACCCGAACTAGAAGATCCGGAATTTGAAGAGGAGCTCTGCGACCCGAGCTAGAAGATCCAGAATTTGAAGAGGAACCCTGCGAAGAAGAGGTAGATGACGAAGTGTTCGCCGAAGAGTTGGCAGCTGCAGTCTGCTGCATGGCAGCTGTCTTAGCAGCCGCTGCCTCAGCAGCTTGACGCGCAGCCTCAGCCTCGGCCGCGTCTTCACTCTGGGCGCGTTCAGCCATCTTGGCCTGAGCAGACTGAGCAGAAGCCAAAGCCTCAGAAGCCTTCTGCTGCTGAGCCTCCGCATCGTCCTTAGCCTGAGAGAGTTCAGCCATCTTGGCTTCCAAATCCTCATACATACCATTCAAGCGCTCAAGCTCGGCAGTGTTCTCGTCCTGAATGGTGGTGAGATATTTGCTTTGCGTGATGAGCTCGCCAAAAGAAGAAGAGCTCAGGAGCATAGAGATTACGCTTGTAGAAGAGGTCTTGAGCTTATAGAGATTGCAAGCAGCGTCAGAGGCCTTCTGCTGCTGCTCTGGGAGCTTATTCTGCTCAAAATCGAGAATCTCGGCGGCCTTCTCGCTAATCTCTTGATTAAGCTCCTCTACCTTGGCGGTTGCCTCTTGGTAGGTAGCCGAAGCCTGGTCTACCTGCGATGTAAGAGAAGCAAGCTCAGAAGCCGTCTTGGCAGAGACCGCATAGGCAGCGGTTGGCGCAAAAGCAAGACAAGACGAAGCGGTAAGGACAGCCGTAAGACCGGCTACACACGCCATACGCGCAAAAGCACCAGCGCGCAACGTCGAGGACTTCTGATTCAAAGGCATAAGCAGATACCACCTTAGATTTCTTACAGTGGCATCAGTATAGGTTTGGCCGCTCAACCTCAACCTGAGGTTCAAGGTTTTATACAGAGGAACCATATTTAAAGTTGAACTTGAGGGTTAAAGGTAGAAAACAGCGGTTGAGTGGGCGGTGTGTGCCTAGCCACGCAGCAAGCCAGCAACCTCTCCCGCCAAGGTAATGGTTCCCGCAGCAATAAACGGCGTGGCTGATGTACTAAGCCATTTAACAGCATCATCTACCTGGTCAAAGACGCCAAGCAGATCGCTCTCAGGTCTCCCCTGCTCCCGCAGCTTTTCTCGCACCAACTCCGCCATCTTGCCCGCTGGAAGAGCGCGGTCAGACGCTGTTTGAGTTACTACAACAGAAGGGAAAGCAGGGAGCAGCACATCAAGGATGCCTGACACGTCTTTATCCGCAAGGGCGGCCGTAAGCAACACAGGACGAGAGGAAACATCGGCATGCAGCTCATCGAGCGAGCCAACAAAGTTCTCGCAACTCTGAGGATTATGACAGGCGTCGATGAGCACCAGCGGATTAGTGCGGAGCACATCAAAACGCCCGGGCGTTGGGCACAGCTCAAGACTAGCCGTCAGCGCGTTCTGGTCCAGCGCACGCCCTAGATATTCCTCAGCCAGTATGATGGCACAAGCAGCGTTTTGTGCCTGGTAGGCAGGCTTTATAAGCTGAACAGTGTACTGAGTTCGGCTCGTTGTACACGCAACCTCTAGAGCGTCACCTAAGCATGCAGGCTTATGTACAACACGGTGAGAAACAACAACAGGTTCGACATTGCAGGCAGCACAACGAGCTTGCATTACAGCCTCGACGCTCGGCTCGTGAGTACCTTCGCCAAGTACAACACGGCGGCCCGGCTTGATAACCGCAGCCTTCTCCCCCGCTATCTCTGCCAGCGTGTTGCCCAGAATCTTAGTGTGGTCAAGACCGATGCCCGTAATAGCCACAGCAACAGG
>CAVJWJ010000001.1:0-100178 GCA_963653375.1 Roseburia sp. CAG:303 | reverse complement strand
GCGTGGTACTATTCGGGGCTGATGGCCGCCTAGGCCGTCACACGTTTAATTAAGCGGCTGATTATTGGCTAAGGAAGCAGGTTTTTGATTATTGGGATTCGTTTGCCAATAGATACGATTCCAAGACACAGGATATAGCAAACAATGGGACCAAAAACTCGCCATTCAATATCGATGCCTTGCAAACCTGTGAAGAGCAAGCCATACCAAAAGACAATCATATGAATTAGGTATATGCCAAAGCTGCAGCTAGATATTCTTGCTAATAGGGCTTGGCTTTTTTGGGATTGGAAGAGCTTGGACCATTTAATATTTTTAACTAAAACAAAAACGGCAACTGATTCCAGAAAGCAGGGGAGATTGAGGTAGCCCCAGCTTGTATTTACGAGTTCTCCGACAGATACCGAGCATAGAAGCGTGTGAAAATATCGAAAAACAACTCCGACAATACCTGCGAGATAAATCAGATGCCTTTTCTTGGGTGAGAGGTTTTCATCTTTTAACAAGTAACCAATCACAACGTAAATGATGTAGCTTCCCATTACAGGTAGATTGAGTGACTCGTTTATCTCAATGCCAGTTAGTCGTGCTACAAATGGTAGTAAGACGATCAGAATAAATGCCGTTGCAACGCCATATTTAAGCGTGGTTTTGTGTTCTGCTAAAAGCGAAAGAATTGGCATGCTTAGATATATGCTGAACAGAGGAATGAAAAACCAGTAGACATCAATTATTTGGGTATTTAGAACCATACTAATCAGGGTACGCGGTCCCATTGGGGGGTTCATTTGTCCAGTTTTTACTTTCCAGGCAAGGGCTATTAAGCTCCAGGCCAAAAAGGGAAATAGGGTACGCAGGGCGCGCTTTTTGAAGAAAGATTTTGTATCGTACTTCGATCTGTAATCCATGAGGGTCGCGCCTGTTAGCATGAAGAAAATTGGTACAGCCCAGTAGAAAATGCATTCGACTATCAGAGCCTGCTTCCACGCGAAGGAGTTTGAGTAGGCATGTACAAGTCCGTTGAAGTGCATTGCGAGGACGCCGAAGCATGCTATGCAGTTCAAGATGTCATAATAAAGAATGCGGTTACTTTGTTTGATGCTTTTCTCGGCCACAGTCTGACCTCTCTGGCTAGAAACGTACAGGTTTGAATGCAAAGGAATGTTGATGGCACTGCTAGTAAATCACTAAATAGGCTGTGTCACCCTCGAATTTGAGCTGCTGATCGAGGTTTTCAGTATCCCAATTAGTACTTCCAAATAGCTCGTTTGCTTTGGTGATTGAGACGTCAACTTGCTTTAAATCGAGGTTGTTGACCCAGTTAATCAATTCAACTCGAGAGTATGCAACGCTCATGATGCGTAAGCCAAGTTCATGATTCTTGTAGCGGGTTTCTTGGTATGCGAGAGTTGGCGAAGCATCGTCAATAACACCGACCTTGCAAACTGTTATGCCTGAGGCGCTTTCGTAATTTCTAATTGCGGTACCAATAGAGGTTGCATACGTACGATCCTGTACGTTGCTTGCATAGACATCGTAGGAGATGTCCCACATAACAATGAAGCTGAGCGCACTAAAGACTATAAGCATGCATGCTATAGCTGGGGTTACCCGTCTTTTTGGTGGGACTTCATTTTCTAGCTCGCGAGTGGACAGGTGATTTGAGTGAGGTTTGGTAAAACAATCACACCATAGCGCGGAGAGCATGAATCCAAGTGCTGCCCAAACAGCAACATTACTACGAGGTGAAAGGCAAATTGTTGCTTCCACATAATGTGGAGCATGAGCAGCACCGAGAGCAATGATGAAAGCTAGTAGGTAGGCTAGGCCATTCTTGGTATTTCGACGAAACGCCAAGGTAAATAAAACAATAAGCGCAATTTCGAGCAGCTGCATAATTGGGCAAAAGAGCAGCCCATCGGCATCTTTCCAAAACGATGCCTGATATTGTGCAACCTGCATAAGGTTGGCAAGAATTGTTTGAATGTCAAAAGTTGAACCTCGGCCTGATTCAACAATAAAACCACTCGCAATCATTGCTTTTAGAATGGCGATGTTTAAAACAGCACAGATACCGGCTACAACTATTCCTTTGATGGAAGAGGTGAGTTTGGCACGTGTGTCGTCTCCGTACTTTAGGCAGCTCACAATTACGGTAGCAGCAATATAGGAGCCGACCATCGATTGATAGGCGCCAAGAGTCAGCAGGAGAAGCAGAGCGCTCAACACGAGTGAGAGTATTGAATCGTTGTGAAAGAAGATAAGGATAGATGCGGTTAAACCAATTGCAGAGAGTGCAATCATTCCTGCAACTTCGGGGAATAGCATCCAATCTTCCAAAAATACATTGCACCAAATGAGCGCAACAGGCAGAACGAGAAAAGTGCCTTGAGCAGTATTTTTAAGCCCAGAGAGGCGCTGGAGAAAAGAGGTAAGCGCTGTAGTGCAGGCTGCTAGCGAGAGTAGGCAAAAAGCAATAAACCAACGTTGAGCTAGAACAAGGTTGATTTGAAGCTTCTTGAAAGCATATGCAAACGCCCAGAAGGTGTAACGTCCGCACTGTAGATACCACGTTGTATGCTGGTCTTTGAGTAAGTGATAAGAATCAGTTGAATAGTGGTCCCGCAGGAGCATAGGCATAAAAGCGGCAAGAACAATGAGAAGCGATATGCCAAACAGCATGAAGGGAGCACGCTTTCCCTCCATGCTGTATCTATGGTTGCTTGTATGTTTAGTACTTAAACTTAAGTTCATATGAATCCAGCTGTGAGGTAATTACTCCTCGTTCCACACCTGATATGCCGTGAGCTCCCATTCCTTGCGTCCTACTTTCGCGACTGTGTCCAAAATAAGGCCGCAAACAAGGGAGAGTGAGGCTAGGAACACAAAAGCGGTTGCCAGAAGAGCTGTTGGTAGGCGGGGAACAAGCCCTGTGTTGAGGAACTCTACAATCACGGGAATACCTAGAATAAGGCCAATTACCAGAAGCAATGCAGAAACCAGCCCAAAGAATTTCATCGGGCGATAGTTCTTGAACAGTGAGCCAATCATGGTGATTACCTTAAAGCCGTCCGAGAATGTATCGAGCTTAGACTCGCTGCCTTCGGGGCGGTCGCGGTACACAATGGGCACATCTACAATGCGCATGCGGTGGTCAACTGCGTGGATAGAGAGCTCGGTCTCAATCTGAAAACCCTCAGAGAGCACAGGGAATGTCTTTACAAAATTGCGCGAAAAAGCACGATAGCCGGTCATCACGTCGTCAAACGAGTAACCGTAAATCCACTTGATCATAAAGCGCACTAGGTTGTTGCCAAATCCGTGGAAGGCACGCTTGTTCTCCTTGCCGTATGTTCCGTTGGACAAACGGTCGCCCACAGTCATATCGGCTGTGCCATTTAGGATGGGGTCACAGAGTTCTGCGGCGGCCTCGGCGGGGTAGGTGTCATCGCCATCTACAAGCAGGTAGCAAGAGGCATCGATGTCGCGAAACATCTGGCGAACCACGTTGCCCTTGCCCTGACGCGGCTCCGGCACCACAATAGCGCCGTGTTCAGCGGCAATCTTTGCCGTGTTGTCCTTGGAGTTGTTGTCATATACGTAGATGGGCGCATTGGGCAGGGTAGCGCGAAAGTCGTCTACTACCTTGGCAATCGTGGGTTCCTCGTTATAGCAGGGGATGAGCACTGCCACATCCGGCCTGTTCTGATTAGCCATCAAAAATCTCCTGAGTTCAGGTTCGTACAAACGCTACCTATTCTAAGCCCGCCTGTTGTTGTTGGTAGCTGTAGTGTTTGTGGGCAACAGCGTTGGGAGAATTTCTAGGTGTGCTTTGGGGTGTCGATCGTTGGGTGAGCCGTGTCTCAATAACAGGCTTGACGCACGCCCTAGTTTTATCTTCGTGATAAAGATTTATAAACCGTTTATTTTGTTATAAAGTTACGATAATCAACGATTTGAGCGATTTAAACGGTTCTTGCAAGAGGTGTTCACTCATGATTAATCCCTTTAGGCCGACTGCCGGCGCTGAGCCTCCACGTATTATTGGTCGCGACGAGGTTGTGGCCGAGTTTGTTGTTGGCCTCCAATCTGGTGTTGGCGCGCCGTCTCGCCTTATGCGCATTACGGGTCCTAGAGGGTCCGGAAAGACCGTGCTTCTCTATGATCTTCGTAATAAGGCGAGTGAGCTGGGTTGGCAGACGGCTGTTGTTTCTGCGGGGCCGTCGCTTTTAGATAACCTGGCCTATGAGCTGGAAAGTTCCATTAATCCCAAAAGCGCTTCTGTTGAGGTGAATCTGGGGCTTGTCTCGGCAAACCTCGACTTCGCTAAGCCTAAGCGCAACATCCGTGCCCTCATGAAAGCAGCTGCTTCTAAAGGCGGACTTTTTATTGCCATTGATGAGGTTCAGGATGCGGACGAGGATGATATGCGCGAGATTGCGTCTGCAGTCCAACTTCTTATTGGTGAAAAGGTTGATATTGCACTTGCTTTTGCTGGGCTGCCTGCTGGCGTAATGGATTTGATTAATGGCCGTGCGTTGACCTTTTTGCGAAGGGCTCAGGCGGAAGAGCTCACAAGGATTAATCAGGTAGAGGTTGCAATTTCGCTTAAAGATAGTTTTGCTGCAACGGGTCTTGTTCTTGATGGTTCGCAGCTTGAGACCGCGGCGCGAGCTACTGAGGGCTATGCGTTCCTTATTCAGCTCGTTGGTTTTTATATTTGGAACAGGGCGGATGAACACCGAGATTCGAACACTAACGTTACGGATGCTGATGTAGAAACAGGTCTTGCGCTCGCCTTTGCGCGCTTCCACGATGCGGTTCATGAACCATGCATTGCCAATCTCTCTCTAAGCGAGGTTTCATATTTGCTCGCCATGAGTGAGGATAAGACGGTCTCTAAGACTTCTGACCTTGCAGAACGCATGGGCAGGAAGTCTAATGAGCTGAGCTCGATTAGGTCTCGTCTGTTGCAACGTGAGGTTATTCAGGCGCCACGCCGTGGCTACGTGGAGTTTGCAGTGCCTGGTCTGCGAGATTATTTGCGTGAACAGCGCGAGGAAATTCTGGAGCGTTACTAACAGGAAGTCCAGCGGCCTGGTCGCTGGTATGTGGCTTTTTAACGATGTGAATGGCTCCAGTAGCTTGCGGCTACGACAAACTACTCCACATCTTTGTCGGGCTGGATGAGCTCCTCGTAGCGGCTGATGTGCTCGCGGCCACCTTCGATGGTGGGTAGCAAGAAGTAATAGATAACCTCAATAATTGCCATGGCAGAGATTTTGGAGAACGCAAAGTCTCCTGTAGTAAGCAGGGCTTCGTGATTCACGGTGCGCAGCACATGG
This sequence comes from Roseburia sp. CAG:303, assembly GCA_963653375.1. GTDB lineage: Bacteria > Actinomycetota > Coriobacteriia > Coriobacteriales > Coriobacteriaceae > Collinsella. Next base: position 94,833 of record CAVJWJ010000001.1, on the reverse strand, counting down.
TCGGCCATGCGTGCTAGGGGGGACTGCTCGTCGCTCGTGATAGCCACCACAGCGGCGCCGCGGCTTCGTGCAGCTTCTACAATACGCACTAAACGCTGTGAGCGGCCTGAATTGGAAATCACCAACAGCAAATCGCCTGGTTGCATGGTCAGTGCGTAGCCTGTGCCAATCTCGCTTACTTCGTGCGTCATGCAGCGCAGACCCAGCTGGCTAAACTTGAACGTGGCGTCTAAAGCTACGGAGTTGGTATTGCCTACGGCCGCCACAATAATCGAGTTCGCATGCGCTACCAGGTCCACAACGGCGCGTACGGTCTGCGCATCCAACCCGCGCAGAGTGGCCTCAAGCTCGCCTGTCTTGGTGGCCAAAATGTTGTGCAGCGAGGCTTCTACGTTTTCGAGCGAAATCTCGGCGTTAGGGTCAATGCCTCCGCGGTTATGCGAAAGATCGCGGCCCAAAGAAAACTGAAAGCTCCGGTAGTTATCAAACCCCAGATGCTTACAAAAGCGGGATATGGTTGCCTCGGAGGTTCCGCTCTTGCGGGCGAGCTGTGCGGCGGTCATGGAGGGGGCTTCTTTGCGGTGCGCCAGGATATAGTCCACAATGCGCTCTTCGGTACCCGAGAACGTGCGTGTAGAGGTAATAAGTGAGAGCGCACTCAGTTCTCCTCCAGCCATGATATACCCCCTTAGTTTTCGGTGAACGGTATGCAATATATCTGCTGATGGCAACAGTATTACAGGGCTTGACCTGCCAATTGACGAGATTCTTTCAAACGCCGTTCACCGGTCTGAAAGAACCTTTCACCCGTTCAAGCCGTTCGGTGTGAAGAAGTCGTGAGGGTGCATGCTATGCTTTGCCACGAGCGAAGGGCATGGTGTCTCTGTGCCTTCCGCGAGTCTTTTGGAACGCAGCGCCCGGATAGGGGAGGGCGCTCACTTCTTACAGAAGGAGGGACGTATGGCTCAGCACTATGACATTCTTGCGGCTACCGGTTGCCCTACCGGCATTGCGCACACCTTCATGGCGAAGGAAGCGCTCGAGAAGGCCGCCGCTGAGCGCGGGCTCACCATCAAGGTTGAGACCCACGGCCAGGTAGGAATCGAGAACGAGATCTCGTCTGCAGAGATTGCTGCGGCTCGCGCTGTTGTAATCGCTGCCGACAAGGACGTTCAGGCCGAGCGCTTTGCTGGTAAGCCGCAGGTCTCCGTGGGTGTTTCTAAGGCTCTCTCTGTTGAGGCCGCTGGCGCCCTGATTGACCGTGCACTTGCTGCTAAGGGCGATGTTTCTAAGGTCACGGCCTCGGCTGAGGACGCTGTGGAAGAGAAGGAGTCCATCGGACACCAGCTCTACAAGCACTTGATGAACGGCGTGTCCCACATGCTGGTCTTCGTGGTTGCTGGTGGCGTGCTTACTGCAGTTTCGTTCCTGTGGGGCATTTACTCCTACGATTCCACGAGCGAGCAGTACAACACCTTTGCTGCCATGCTCAAGATCGTGGGCGGCATTGCCATGAACCTCATGGTTCCGGTGCTCTCGGCCTACATTGCTGAGTCCATCGGCAAGCGTCCGGCTCTGGTACCTGGCTTTGTTGCCGGTATGATTGCCATCACCGGCCTGCCTGTTAACGCTGACACGGGCCTCATTGACGCTGGCGGCTCGGGCGTGGGCTTTGGCTTCCTTGGCGGCATCGTTGGTGGTTTTGTTTCCGGTTATGTAATCCTGCTGCTGGAGAAGGTCTTTGCCAAGCTGCCTGAGAACCTCAATGGTCTTAAGGCTATCTTCCTGTATCCGCTGTGCTCCACCTTCATTGTGGGTCTCATCATGCTCGGTATTTCTGGCCCCATGGCTAGCATTAACACTGCAATGATGGACTTCCTGAAGAGCCTCTCTGCTTCTGGCCCGATTGTTCTTGGCCTGGCTATTGGCTGCATGTGCGCCTTTGACATGGGCGGCCCGGTTAACAAGGCTGCATACGTTACTGGTACCGCTCTGCTTACCGAGGCTCTGTCTGCTGGTGTTGGCACCGACACCTATAACTTTGGTACCAACTTCATGGCTGCTGTTTCCGCCGCTTGCATCGTTCCTCCGCTGATCACCACCTTCGCCGTTATTGTGGGCAAGAAGTACTTCAGCCAGGAAGATCACGACGCTGGTATCGTTAACTTCATCCTGGGCTGCACCCACATTACCGAGGGCGCAATTCCCTTCATGACCAAGAACATTTGGCCGGTCATGCCCATCATGATGATTGGTTCTTCCATCGCATCTATCCTCACCATCTTCTTTGGCGTACACGATCCCGCCCCGCACGGTGGCTTCCTGGTACTCCCCGTTGTTGACGGTGGCCTGATGTGGGTTGTCGCAATTCTCATTGGCGCCATTGTTGGTGGCATCCTGTTCGTACTCTTCAAGCGCACTGAGTATAACAAGAACCTCAAGGCAGCTCCTGCTGTTGAGGCCGCTGCTCCCGCTGCTGCCGTCGAGGCTGCTCCCGAGGCTCCTGCCGCTGTTGAGGCTGCTCCTGCTGAGGAGGCTCCGGTTGCTGAGTCCTTCGTAAAGGCTGAGAACGTCTTTTTGGGTCAGGACTTTGCTGGTCGCGACGATGCACTCTCCTTCATCTCCAACGAGGCTGTAAAGCTTGGTATCGCTGACGACGCTGATGCCCTAATGGAGTCTTTCCTGGCCCGCGAGGCTGAGGGCACCACGGGCATGATGGACGGTTTTGCTATCCCGCATGCCAAGTCTGCTGCAGTAAAGACTGCTGCTGTGGTTGTTGTTAAGGATGATTCTGGTGTATCTGGTTGGGACACCATGGATCAGGCTCCGGTCAACGTGGCCATCGCCCTTCTAATTCCTGAGGCTCAGGCTGGTACTACGCACCTCAAGCTCCTTTCTAAGGTTGCTGAGGCACTTATGGACGAGGGTTTCCGTGCTACCGTCAAGGAGGCCACTGAGGCTTCTGCGGTTGCCGATGCTATCAACGCTCGTCTGGCGTAAGCTAATCGCCTGCCTGACATAACAGGCCCCCTTTAATGTGCGCCGCTGCGGGATTGTTCCTGCGGCGGCGCGCTTTTTGTTGCGTAAAAATGGGCGGCTTAGGGGGTTGGCTTGTAAGCGGTCGCCTGCGCTCTCGTGCAGGTGAAATAGGGGGCCGCGCGCGGTGCATTGTAGACGCTCACCGTCTCGCATTGGCTTTGACAGTTTCGTTTGTCTTTCGCAATCGTAAGTCCAAGGCTTTTGATTTTGCGCTTTCGCGTTGGGACTTTCGGTTCTACTGCTGCACGTGCCGCAGTTAGGGTAAACTACAGACGTATTGTGCGCGCACAGACCACTTGTGGTTAGAAGCGCTCCTAAGAGGAGGAGTCACTATGGTTTCCGAGAAGGTTACCCTTGTTAACAAGCAGGGCCTGCACATGCGTCCCGCTGGCCTTTTTGCACGCGAGATGGCGCATTTTTCTTGCGATGTAAGTGTTGTTGTTGCCCCAGAGAAGCCTGGCGACCCCGAGAAGGTCGTAAACGGCAAGACTCCTATGACGCTCATGGCTGCAGCTCTTCGTTGTGGCGCTGAGATTGAGATTCGCTGCGATGGTGAGGATGAGACCGAGGCTTTGGCTCACGCAGTTTCTCTTGTTAAGAGTGGCTTGGGCGAGTAGACGTATCGTCATGCTTACACAATCCTAGGTAACATAGCGCAGGTGCTTCCCTTAAAACAGGGTGGGTACCTGCGCTGTTTTATACGCCGCAGGCGCAGGCTTGCGACGGAAGAGTAGGTGTTCTAAATGAACACCAAAGAGAGAGGACACGGAATGTACAAGGGAGTAAATGCTTCCGAGGGTATCGGTATCGGTTCTGTTGCCGTTGCTGTAGAGCCCGATCTGAGCTTCGAGGCTCATGCAGTTGAGGACGCTGCAGCCGAGAAGGATCGCTATGCTAAGGCACTCGACGTCTTCTGTGCCAAGACTGAGGCTCAGGCCGAGGCCATGAAGACTTCTGTGGGTGAGCACGAGGCCGAGATTATGATTGGCCACATTGCTCTGGCTCAGGATCCGGGCATGACTGATGCTATCAACCAGGCCATCGATGGTGGCACCTGCGCCGAGCAGGCTCTGGTTGACACCACCACCATGTTTGAGAACATGTTCCTCTCCATGGACGACGAGATGTTCCGTCTGCGTGCAGCCGACATCGCTGACATCCGCACCGGCCTTCTGGCTGAGCTTCTGGGCCGCGAGGTCGTTGACCTCTCCGTGCTGCCTGCTGGCACCGTTATTTGCGTGCACGACCTTACCCCGTCCATGACCGCTACCATCGACAAGAAGAACGTCGCTGCTATCGTGACCGAGACTGGTGGCCGCACGTCTCACTCCGCCATCATTGCTCGTGCACTTGAGATTCCGGCAGTTCTTTCTGTTGAGGGTGCCTGCAAGAACCTTAAGAACGGCATGACCGTTGTTGTTGATGGCTCCAAGGGCGTTGTTATTGCCGAGCCGGATGAGGCTACGCTTGCTGACTACACTGCACGCGCTGAGGCTTTTGCTGCCGAGAAGAAGGCTCTTGAGGCTTATCGCGGTAAGGAGACCGTCACCGCCGATGGCATCAAGAAGATTCTTGCTTGCAACATTGGTAGCCCCGACGATGTAACTGGTGCTCTTGAGCACGACGCTGAGGCCATTGGTCTGTTCCGCTCTGAGTTCCTGTTCATGGACTCCGCTGAGCTTCCCACTGAGGAGGAGCAGTTCGAGGCTTACCGCAAGGTTGCTACGGCTCTTAAGGGTAACCCCGTCATCATCCGTACGCTCGACGTGGGCGGCGACAAGGCAATCCCGTATCTCCACATGCATGAGGAAGAGAACCCGTTTATGGGCTTCCGTGCTGTGCGTTACTGCCTGGCTAACCCTGACCAGTACAAGGTTCAGCTCCGCGCCCTGCTGCGCGCCAGCGCCTTTGGTGACGTTAAGATTATGATCCCGCTGGTTACCTGCGTTGAGGAAGTTCGCGCCGTTAAGGCTCTCGTTGAGGAGTGCAAGGCTGAGCTCACTGCTGAGGGCCTGAAGTTCAACGAGAACATCGAGGTTGGCATCATGGTTGAGACGCCTGCTGCTTCCCTCATTGCCGACAAGCTGGCTCAGGAGGCTGACTTCTTCTCCATCGGTACCAACGACCTCATCGGCTACACCATGTGCGCCGACCGTGGTAACGACTCCATCTCCAACCTGTATCAGGTGTACTACCCAGCTGTTCTGCGTTCCATTAAGAACGTTATTGAGAGCGGCGTAGCTGCTGGCATCATGGTTGGTATGTGCGGCGAGGCTGCAGCCGATCCGCTGCTTGAGCCGCTGCTGATCTCCTTTGGTCTGGAGGAGTTCTCCATGTCTGCTCCGAGCATCCTGCGTGCTCGCAAGACCATCTCTCAGTGGACCAAGGCCGAGGCCGATGCTCTGGCCGAGAAGGCCCTCTCGCTCAGCACGGCTGCCGAGGTCAAGGAACTGCTCGAGGCTAACGCTCGCTAATCGCGCGCCTTGGGTTTGACATTCGCAGGGTCGCGCGGTGCATTTGTGCTGCGTGGCCCTGCACTCTTGTAAGGGGAAACCATGTTCTACACGCTTACTGCAAACCCTGCCGTCGATATGACGGTTTCGTGCCCGACACTTATTCCCGATGAGAATATCCGCTCGGGTTCGGCTAGCTATACGCCTAACGGCAAGGGCCTTGACGTATCGTTTGCACTGAAAAAGTTTGGTATCGATTCGGTTGCCCTTGGCTTTTTTGCGGGCTTTACCGGCCACTTTATTGTGGAAGAAACCATGAACATGGGGTGCCTGTGCCGTCCGGTGTGGACCGACGGCATTACGCGCATTAACTCTTACCTTAACGACGGCGAGCATGAGTACGGTGTTTTGAATCCCGGTGCTCCTCTGACCAAAGAAAAGCAGAAGGAGCTCTATCAGATTCTTGATACTGCTGGCAACCTGGACTGCCTGATTGTCTCTGGTTCGGTACCGCCTAAGGCCACGCCAGACTTTTTGGACAAGGTTGTTGATCATGCGCATGCGCGTGGCGCCGACGTAGTACTTGACCTTTCGAGCTCTAAGCTCAAGACTCTTGCGGCTAAAAAGCCCCTGCTCATCAAGCCGAATCACCACGAGATGCGCGAGATTTTTGGCGTAAAGATCAATAACGACGACGATGCTCGTCGTGCTTTGGCCATGGCTCACGAGGTGGGCGTGCAAAATGTTCTGCTTACCATGGGTAGCCGCGGCTCGGCTTACTTCTCCAACGGTGAGGACATCTGGTTTGCTCAGCGCCAGTTCAACATCAAGCTCGTCTCGTCTGTGTGTGCTGGCGACTGCACGCTCGCAGCGTTCTTGACTAAGTGGTATCAGAACCGCGACAACGTGGAGGACGCACTCAAGCTCGCTTTGGCTACTGGTGCAAATGTTGCCGAGAGCGTTGGCCTGGGCGACTTCTCGCATGTTGATGAGTACAGCAAGCGTATTACCGTGCGCAAGCTTGATAAATAGGAACGCATAGGAGACATTATGATTTACACCCTGACGGCGAATCCTGCCATCGATTACAACATTACCTGCGACGGCTTGGAGCCTAATACGGTGACTCGCACGCGCGATGCGGTGTACAGCCCCAACGGTAAGGGTCTGAACGTCTCCTTTGCGCTGGATCACTTTGGCAAAGACACTGCTATCCTGGGCTTCTTTGCGGGCTTCTCCGGTCGCTTTATTGTTGAGGGCGCCGAGGCTAAAGGCGTTGCAGTAAAGCCGGTGTGGACCGACGGTATTACGCGTGTGAATGTCTTTTTGAATGCACAGGACCGCGAGTACAACATGGTGAACGCTGGTGCTGCCGTCACGCCCGAGAACGAGCAGGAGATGTACGACCTGATTGATTCTCTGGACGACATGGAGTGCTTGGTTATCTCGGGTTCGCTTCCTCCGCACACCTCTGAGGATTTCTTGGCGCAGGTTATTGCACGCGTAAAGGCTAAGGGTGCAGAGTTTGTACTGGATATTTCCAGCCATCAGCTTGCTACTCTGATTGCTTCTGAGCCGCTGCTTATTAAGCCGAATGATGACGAGCTGTTGGACATTTTTGGTCTTGAGGTTAATCTGGATGACGAGGAGACCGTAAAGACTGCCATGGCTGAGCTTCATGCTAAGGGCGCTAAGAACGTTCTGCTTACGCTGGGCGGCAAGGGCGCTTACTTCTCCAATGGCGAGCACATCTGGTATGCGCGTACGCAGGTTGCGGTTAAGGTTCTCTCTACCGTATGTGCAGGCGATTCGACGCTGGCAGCCTTCCTCTCGATGTGGCATGACGATCGCGAGCATGTGGAAGACGCGCTGCGCCTTGCTATGGCTACCGGTTCTAACGTTGTTGAGTGTGCTGGCCAGGGTGACTTTGCTCACGTGGATGAGTATCGCAAGCACGTTGAGGTGCGCCTGGTTGCATAAGGCAGCTGTCTGATTTTGCGATAGTTCGCAATTACTTTATGGCAGTAAAAAGCCCGTTGGACGTGGTCCAGCGGGCTTTTGGTTTTAGGGGTGGTATGCCCCTGCTTTGAGCTGAGAGCTTTACTTAGATGCCATCTTTAGGCAAGCGAGCCCATGGGATCCCATGGCGCAAGCTCGATGGGTTCGGTTTCGTATGCTGCAAGTTCCTCGGGAGTGAGGTACTTTTTGTCCACGACAACCTGGTAGACATACTCGTCAAACCAGGCGGCAGACCCCACGTCGTAGCCCTTCTTACCGTGGTCCTCACCCCAGCTGTTTTCGATGCGCCAGGAGGTCGGTTCATCTGCGGCGTCAAGGCTTACACCCTGCAGTGTCATGGCGTGTGTCATGAGTGACTCGCCATACATGAGGCGGTCTCCCTTAGAAAGGCCACTTTCGATGGGCAGACGGAAGAGCGTGTCAACATCTACGGTAGCGGGGTCAAGCAAGCCATTCTCACGGTCAAAGCCTTGGTCTACATCGGAGCCAAACCAGACGGGCAGACCATCTTTGAGTTGGGCTACTGCCATGCGCTTGAGCGACTCGATAGGCAGGTTGACGTAGTGCACACCGCCGTCCTCGGCAATATTGCCCAGGTACTTTACGGTGTAAGAACGGAAGAACGGCTTGTCGGGCGTGGGAGCGTTGATAACAGAGATGTAGTTGTCTACGTCCATGTCTACAAACTCGCTAAAGAACTGCTGCGGGGTGTAGGTGCCAGAAGCCTTGAGCTCGCCTTTATCGTCGCGAATGCGTACATTAAAGCTCGCGGGAGGCTCGCCCAGGCAGATAGCAAGTACGCGATACACGCCGCGAAGAAGCTCAGCTTTGAGCTCGTCAAGGGCGGCACGATCAGCGCCCTTCTCAATGGCATTGCGCAGTTCGCGGGCGCCGTGGCGCAGGTAGCGCGTGAGGTACTTGTCTAGATCGCTTGTGTTGGAAGAGTTGGCAGACTCTGGCATGGCCTCCTTAGGGCACACACCATACTTTTTTACCAGCGAGCGGAACATATCCCACTGGCCACCATCGCACAGGGGGTCTGCCAGCAGGAAAGCTACTTCGCGACCCTCAAGCGGCTCATTTGCGCTCTCGATGATGTTTTCGAAGAACCAGTTGGAGCGCTCGTACTTATCCCAGAAGAGGGGATAGGCCTGCGAGAGTTCAAAGGTTTTAAGGCCAAGCTTTTTCATAATGCGGAAGCGCATGGTATTCAGGCTTGCGAACATCCAGCAACGGCCAGAACGCTTTTGGTTGGTAATCTCGCCCTGGGTGAGCTGTACGTCAAAGGTAGTGCTGGCAAGAGCTGCGGCTTGTGGGTCGTGCGCTGCTGCACGTACGCCATTGGTGCTGGCGGCATTGCGGGCAATGCGGTTGGCAGTGTCGGCGGCAAATTCCTCGTGTGCAGCCTGTGTGACCTGCGGATCTATGACGGGCATGGACATCTAGTGCTCCAATCTAGAACGCTTGGCAAAAGGCCAAGAAGGTTAACCGTGGCTAATATACTCCTCATCGCGTGCGGCGGGCAGTGCTCATGTAAGACCTTGCATAAGCATCACAGGTGGGGCGCATGGGCGCTCCTGTGGATACGGGCGCCCTTGTGGAGATGGACGCCCTTGTAGGAATGCAGGCACGTGGTCTCTGCGGGCACGAGCTCATGAGTGTTGCTGCGGGCGTGAGCTCATGGGCGTTCCTGTGAACGCGGGTGCGCGGAGGCTTGCCGTGACTTTCGCTATACTGGTGCGCATACGACTATCGAGGAGACAACCTGTGACAGATGCTTGCATAACACAACGCGAACCCATGTTAAACGGCTCAGCACTGAGTCTTGCTGCCGTGCGCGTGCTTCAAGCGCTTGAGTCTGCAGGACTCGAGGCTTGGGTTGTAGGAGGCTGGGTGCGCGATGCCCTCATGGGCGCACCCTCGCATGATGTGGATATGTGCTGCTCTGGTACATGGCGTGAAAGTGCGGCAGCGCTTAAGGCTGCAGGCATTGGCGTTGTGGAGTCGGGTATCAAATTTGGTGGTATCACAGCCATTGCGTCGGGCGAGCGCATTGAGGTTACGACCTATCGCGTAGATGGCTTTTACACCGATGGTCGCCACCCTGAGAGCGTACGGCGAGCGGCTTCGGTTGAAGACGATCTTGCGCGGCGTGACTTTACGGTAAATGCCATGGCGTGGCATCCCGTGCGGGGGCTGCTTGACCTGTATGGCGGTCAAGGAGATCTGCGTCGCCATGTGATTCGTGCCGTGGGTGAGCCTCGACGTCGTTTTGAAGAGGACGCCCTGCGCATGTTGCGCGCAGTGCGATTTGCTTGCCGGTTGGACTTTGTTATCGAGCCAAAGACCGCGTCTGCTCTTGCTGCTTGTGCGCCACTGCTTGACGCGGTAGCACGAGAGCGCGTGGGTATTGAGCTCTCAGGTATCTTGGCCACGGGCCGCGGTGGAGACGCTTTGCTGCTGTATCCCGAGCTTATGTGCGCTGCTGTGCCAGAACTTGCGGCATGTCGCGATTTTGATCAGTGCAGTGTTTACCACGACTCCGATGTGTATGAGCATACGGCGCGCGTGCTTTCTGAGGCGAGCTCCTTTGCGCGCTTTCGCCTTGATGGCAGTGCTCAGGGAGACGCACTTTCTCAGTCTCTTATGTGGGCTGCGCTTTTGCATGATATTGGAAAGCCCGCTTGCTTTACCAAAGACGCGCGTGGTTGTGGACACTTCTATGGTCACCCCGAACATGGTGCCAAAGTGGCTCATGCCATTTTGCGACGCCTTGCGTTGCCGGGGGATATTGTGCGCGATGCATGTCAGCTTATTCGCTATCACGATTTGCCTCTGGAGGCTGAGCGCACGAGTTTACTCAAGCTTATGCATCTGTTTTCCGCCGAGGGTATGGATACCCCGCGCCTGGTAGGCGAACTCTTTGACCTAAAGCGTGCAGATGCTCTGGGCAAAGCACCCTCATGTTTCTATTACGTTGAGGATATTGAGCGTATGCGCGAGATGGCGCGCGAACTTTTAGCTAATGGCGAAGCCTATAGCATTAAGACCTTGGCGCTTGATGGACGGGCTCTCATAGCTGCAGGTGTGGAGCCTGGTAAGCGCATTGGGGAGCTGCTGGAGCGTGCTCTTTTTGCCACCATGGCTGGTGAAGTTCCTAATAATACGGCCACTTTGCTTGAGTACTTGGATCTTTAGGAGCTTCACGTGCATATAACAAAAACGTCTATGACGCGCCGCGGTCTTGTTGCGGGCGGGCTGTTGAGCTGTGCTGCTGTGGCTTCATTAGAGGGCTGCGCAGATGCGTCTCAGACCTCGGCTTCGGCAGGGAGTAGTACTGCTGCAGCTACCAATCAGGTAATTGTAGCTATGAGCACAACCAACGAGCCAGATGCTGGCTTTGATCCCTGTATTGGCTGGGGGTGCGGTGAGCATGTGCACGAGCCACTTATTCAGTCGACCTTGGTTACTACAACGTCTGACATGAGCTTTAAAAACGACCTAGCTGTGTCCTACGAGTGTTCCACGGACCATTTGGTATGGACCTTCGAGATTCGCGATGACGTTTGTTTCAGCGATGGCGAGCCGCTTACTGCTGCCGATGTTGCCTTTACGGTAAATACCATTCGTACCAGCAAAAATGCGCAGGCTGATCTTTCTTGCATAGAGCGTGCCGAGGCTGTGTCTGATACCGTTGTGGAGTTCCATCTTAACAAGCCTTTTAATGCGCTGCTGTACACGCTGGCTGTGATGGGCATTGTGCCCGAGCATGCCTATGGCGATGACTATGGCGAGCATCCTATTGGGTCTGGTCGTTATGTTCTTACGCAATGGGATCGCGGGCAACAGGCGATTCTGGAGGCTAATCCCACCTACTATGGAGCGGCTCCTACCATTGATCGCATTGTGGTGCTCTTTATGGAAGAGGATGCAGCTCTTGCCGCCGTGCGGGCGGGTCAGGTTGATGTTGCTTATACATCTGCTACGTTTGCCGAGCAGACTGTTGCGGGGTACGCGTTGCAGTCGTTTGAGACTGTTGATTCTCGTGGTATCAGTTTGCCCGTTATTGCCTCGGGCACAACGCGTGAGGATGGCGAAAATATCTACCCCGCCGGCAACGATGTGACCAGTGTGCTAGAGATTCGCCGAGCCATTAATTATGGCTTGGACCGCAAGACGCTTATTTCAAATACGCTTTCTGGTTACGGCCGCGCGGCGTATAGCATCGGCGATGGATTGCCGTGGGCAAGCGAAGACATGCGGGTTGGCTATGACCTTCAAGCTGCGCAAACAATGCTTGATGAGGCGGGCTGGAAGCCTGGCGAGGACGGGATTCGTGTACACGCGGGTCAGCGTGCTGCCTTTACACTGTATTACGCCAGTGGCGATACGGTGCGCCAGGCCATGGCTCACGAGTTTTCTAACCAGATGCGCGAGTTGGGCATTGAGGTCACCGCGACGGGTGCTGGCTGGGACGATATCTACCCCCATGAGTTCTCTGATCCTGTGCTGTGGGGCTGGGGTTCCAACTCGCCTACAGACGTGTATGAGCTGTGTCGGGCACAGGGCACCATGAACTTCTCGTGCTACGAGGACGAGATGACCGATGCTTATCTAGACCAGGCGCTTGCTCAAGAGAGCGTTGAGGACTCGTATCCTTTTTGGCATAAGGCCGAGTGGGATGGCGAGGGCGGCGTAGCTCCGCAGGGGTCGGCTGCTTGGGTATGGCTTGCAAATATTGATCATCTGTATTGGGTGCGCGAAGGCCTGAATATTGCTGAGCAAAAGCTACAGCCGCATGGCCATGGTTGGTCGCTCTTGAACAGCGTAGACACCTGGAGCTGGGCCTAGTGCTTCGCAAGGTTTGTTGTACGTTTATGCGCCTGGCACTGCTTTTGTTTGCGGTAAGCGCTTTGGCCTTTGCGCTTGTGGCTGCTTCTCCGGTGGATCCAGTGCGCGCGAATACTGGCCAGGCTTCCTACGCGCATATGAGCGCTGAGCAGCGTGCACAGCTTGCTGAGTATTGGGGTGCGGATCAACCTGTTACAGCTCGGTATGCGCACTGGCTTATAGGAGTACTTCACGGCGATTGGGGTACGAGTCTGCGCTTTAACGAGCCAGTAGCACAGGTGCTCACCGAACGTGCTGGCAACACAGCGCTCCTTATGATTACAGCTTGGCTGCTCTCGGGTTTGTTGGGAGTTGCTCTCGGGGTTCTTGCTGGCTCTTATGCGGGAGGCGCTCTCGACCGTCTGGTGCGGACCTATTGCGTGCTTATGAGTTCTACGCCAGCATTTTGGTTGGGCCTGGTAGCGCTCATGATTTTTTCAGTGGCTCTAGGTTGGTTCCCCTTTGGCTTTTCGGTTCCTATTGGCGTAAATGCCGATGAGGTTTCTTTGGGCCAGCGGTTATATCACATGGTACTCCCTGCGCTCGTGCTGTCCTGTACGGGCGTGGCGCACATTGCGCTTCATACGCGCGAAAAGGTCTTAGATGTTTTACAGAGCGAGTATGCGCGCTTTGCGGCTACGCGTGGCGAGACGCGGGTGCAAATTGTGTGCTGTCACGGTCTCAGAAACATTGCGTTTCCTGCTATTGTTCTGCAGTTTGCGCAGGTGGGAGAACTTTTTGGTGGATCTGTTCTGGTTGAGCAGGTGTTCTCGTATCCGGGCCTCGGCCAAGCTGCAGTAACGGCAGGTGTGGGAGGAGACGCCCCGCTTCTAGTGGGAATTGCTGTAGTCTCTGCCGCTTTGGTATTTGCGGGCAATACCGTGGCTGATGTACTTTGCGCCTTGCTCGATCCACGCATTCGGCGGCAGGGGAGGGCTCATGGCTAGCGATGTGCTCCATGCTTCGAGCCTCAAGCCTTTGGGTGTACGTAAGCGCCTTGCTTGCGCGCTCTGTGCCTGCATGGTCACGGGACTCGCAATTGCTGTTCTTGGTTTTGGCTTGGCACCTCTTGCGAATGCGACAGATTTTGCGAGCAAGAACCTGGCTCCCTCATTTGCTCATCTGTTTGGAACCGACTGGATGGGGCGCGACATGTTTGCGCGCACTGTCTGTGGCCTGGGGATTTCGGTTGTTATTGGCTTGCTTTCTTCACTACTTGCGGGGTTGATTGCCTTTGTATTGGCCGCGATAGCTGCGCTTTGTGGTTCACGAGCTCGAGCTGTTGTATCTTGGCTGACCGACTTGGTGATGGGTATTCCGCACATCGTGTTACTCATCCTCATTAGCTATGCAATGGGACGCGGTGCTATGGGTGTGGCCGTTGGCGTGGCGCTGACGCATTGGACAAGTCTTGCTCGTGTCCTCCAGACCGAGATGCTGCAGTGCCTGTCTCAACCTTACGTACAAGCATCGCGTGCCCTTGGTGTTTCGCGCGTTAAGCTGCTTATAACTCATGTTCTTTCCGCTATATTGCCGCAGCTTGCGTGCGGTATGGTGCTTGCGTTTCCGCATGCCATTTTGCACGAGGCCTCAATCACCTTTCTGGGCTTTGGACTCTCACCAGACTGGCCTGCGATTGGCGTGATTCTTTCTGAGTCTATGGGCTATCTTTCTGCCGGTATGTGGTGGCTTGCGTTCTTCCCGGGGCTTTTGTTAGCGGCACTCGTGTTGCTCCTCAACCATGTTGTGGTGCTCATACGCCAGGCAACTGATGCTGCAACGGTTCAGGAGTAGCCATGCAGAATCATTTTGATGCCGAGTTCCATCACCATCATTCGCATGCAAGCTCTTCGCACCATCCTGGTCACCATCATCTGTTGACTGTTGAAGACCTGCATGCTTCGTTTGATCTCTATGATGCTTCACGGCCATATTTTCGCGCTGGTCGTGTTCGCCAAGACGTTTTACGTGGTCTTACGCTCTCGGTGCATGAGGGCGAGGTGCTTGCCTTAGTTGGCGCCTCTGGCTCAGGAAAAAGCGTGCTCGCAGATTGCCTGTTGGGCACCTATGCCGCCAATGAGCAGGTAAGTGGACATATCTGGTTTGATGGCGAGGCTTGTGACGCTCAAAAGCTTGCAGCTCTGCGAGGACACGGTATTGCGCTCGTGCCGCAAAGCGTAACTGCGCTCGACCCTCTGATGTGTGTGGGTAAGCAGGTGCGCGGGGTTCCGCGAGGTGCTACGCGTGCTGCTCGTAAGGCAGATGCTGAGCGTCGTGCTGCGCGTCAGCGTGCTCTCTTTGCTGAGTATGGTCTTAGTGAGGACGTTGAGCGGCTATACCCACATCAGCTTTCGGGTGGTATGGCGCGCCGCATTTTGCTTATGTGTGCCCTTATGGAGGAGCCGCGGCTGCTTATTGCCGACGAGCCCACGCCTGGTCTGGATCTTGACCTTGCGGTACATGCCTTGGACGACCTGTGTACTTTTGCGCAGGCGGGCGGTGGTGTCTTGCTTATTACACACGATATTGAGCTTGCGTTGCGCGTGGCCGACCGCATTGCCGTTTTTTTGGATGGGACTGTGGTGGAAGAAACCTCCTCGGCGTCCTTTGCTTCGCCTGAGTTGCTTGCGCATCCCTACTCACGCGAGCTCTGGTACGCAATGCCCGAGCATGACTTTAGTGCTCAAGGTGGGAGCGCATTGTGACCCTTGCTGCTCAAAATATCTCGTTTGCCTACCCCGGGGCGCCCGCGCTTTTCCACAACCTTACTTTTGCTGTTGAGGTAGGGGAGCGCGTTGCCCTGTGTGCACCGTCTGGCTCTGGTAAGACCACGCTGTGCCGTTTGCTTTCTGGCTATCTCAAACCAGATTCTGGCCAGGTATTGGTGGATGGTCAGCCGCTTGCGGGCATTCGGGGGCCTCGTCCCGTTCAGCTTCTCATGCAACATCCCGAGCAAGCTTTTGACCCGCGTATGCGCATGGCTGCTTCTTTGACCGAGGCGGGGGATATTACAGAGCTGCGTAGTCAAGCTTTGCAAGAGCGCTTTGGACTGCGCGATACATGGATGAGCCGCCTACCACATGAACTGTCCGGGGGCGAGCTCATGCGCTTTGCTTTCGTGCGTGCTTGCATGGCGCGGCCATCGTATTTGATTGCCGATGAGGCAACAGCAATGCTTGACGCGGTAACTCAGGCACAACTCTGGCATGCGCTCATAGAGCTTTCTCAAGGGGAAGGAATGGGCATCGTCGTGGTCTCTCATTCTCCTGCTTTGCATGCTCGCGTGGCTACGCGTGAGGTTTCGCTCACCTCTCTTGTATCGTGACCTGCGGTCTTCATGAGCTGCGCACAACTTGAGAAATTTGAAAATAGTTCTTGCGCGTTTTGGTCTGCTTCCCGTAATATACATACCTGCATTGAGGCAGTAATGCCACAAGCACTTGGCCCGTTCGTCTAGCGGTCTTGGACGCCGCCCTCTCAAGGCGGAGATCACCGGTTCGAATCCGGTACGGGCTACCATCGAATTGACAAGGCTCCTTCGGGAGCTTTTTTCATGCCGATTCATATCTGTTGGTATTTGGTCAACTAAGCCCAAAAAAGTCAAAATTAGGGCTTGCATCATCGCGAAACCTGCCGTAGTATTCTTTCTTGCGCAACGGCTCATGCCTGAGCGCTTGGATGCATTTTGGGATGTCGTCTAATGGCAGGACAGCGGATTCTGGTTCCGTCAATGGGGGTTCGACTCCCTCCATCCCAGCCATTTGCATCTGACATTTGGCCCGTTCGTCTAGCGGTCTTGGACGCCGCCCTCTCAAGGCGGAGATCACCGGTTCGAATCCGGTACGGGCTACCATCGAATTGCTAGGGCTCCTTCGGGAGCCTTTTTTGTGCAGCAATGCCCTGTGCCCGTTTTGTTGCAAATTTATTGCCCCGTGGACGTACAATAGCTAGGTTATATGTCTCAGATTAAGGAGAACCATGACGGGACCCCTTAAACATACGCATGATTCCGTGCAACCCCAGGTTGATGTACAGGTTTCTGGCGGTGACGATACCAAGACCGCACGCCGTGGAGCTATTTTTATTGGCCTTGTACTGGTGGCTTATATTGTCTATCTCGTTGTGACAGGGCAGATGGCGCAGTTTTGGGGCGCTATGGCTACCGTTCAGCCAAGTTGGTTGCTTGTAGCTTGCTTCTTTATGTTCCTCTACCTGCTTTTTGGCATCTTGGCGTATGCCATTGCTGTTTGGCTTGATCCCAACTCTCCGGTAGGTATTCGCGATCTTATTTCGGTTGAAGCGAGCGGAATCTTTTTTGGCAATCTGACGCCCATGATGATGGGCTCAACACCTGCGCAGATTTATCGCCTTACTAAGGCTGGTCAAAATGTGGGTGAAGCAGGTGCTACGCAGTTTACGCGCTTTATTGTCTATCAATTTGGTTTGGTGGCCTGGGGCGCTATTTTGCTGCTTGCGCGTATGCCGTATTTTGCCGAGCACTACGGCGACATTACGCTGCTCTGTGTGTTTAGTTTTGGTGGCCACTGCCTTATTCTGCTGGGCATCTTTGCTGTGGCACTCATGCCGGGCATGGTTACGCGTTTGGCGCACTGGATTATCAACTTGCTTGAGCGTGTGGGTGTTTCTAAATCTAAGATTGAGCACTGGCGCGGTTTTGTGGACAACGAGATTTACTCGTTCTCCGAGAAGTTTAAGCTTTCGGCTGGGCATTTCTCTTCGATGGTGCTCACGGTTATCATCACCATGCTGCAGCTTGCATTCTTCTATCTGGTGCCATACTTCTTAATGCTCGCTTTTGGGCATCACGATGTTGACTTTTTCTCGGTGATGGCTGCAAGCGCCTTTGTACAGCTTCTGTCTTCGGCGGTGCCGCTGCCTGGTGGTACAGGTGGTGCTGAGGGTGGCTTCGCGCTTTTCTTGGGCCACTTCTATGGCTCAGCTGCAACGGCAGGATATCTGCTGTGGCGCCTTATTACCTTTATTGCGCCGACGATTTTGGCTGCCCCGCTGCTAGGTCTCAAGAGTGCGCATCACGCTAGTATTCATGCGCGTTGGGATAAGGTCTTGCTGCGCTTTGGTATTGGTCAGGGTAAGGACAAGGCTAAGAAGCACGATAGCTCTAAGCATAAGGACGTACATGCCCATCGGGAGCCTGCGGGTGTAACGGTCTCCGCTGCTCATGAAACTGCTGTTCCAGCAGGGGAGAAGCATGCTGCAAACGCCGCGCCTAACGCTGCCTCTGTAGAGCCAGCGCCTGCATCTGCTGCTCCGCGCAAGAAAAAGACACCGCGCACTACGGTGCGTCAGACGGCTGGTGGCATTACGGTTTCGCCTGCGCAGTTTAAGAAGAAGCCGCGTTCTTAGTTTGAACCGCGTTGTGCAGTAATGCGTTTGGTTGAGATTTCACTGACCTGAGACTACCTTGCCCGCGTTGTTTTGTGGGCGTTGTGGCTGGCTGTGGGAAGACCGTGGACTTCCCGTGCAGCTACTCACTGTAGGTAATCCGCAGTCTTTACTGGTAGCGCAGGCACTCCACGGGGTCCATCTTTGCTGCCTTACGGGCGGGATAGAATCCAAAAATCAAGCCGATAACAATAGAGAAACCAATTGCCATGGCAACGGTTGAGGCTGAGATGGCAGGCGTAAGTGCTGCACCATCTTCGCCTCCCAGTGCGCTAACAATGCCTAGGTTGCCTCCCACGAGGGAGAGCACCCAGGCGGCTAGATAGCCGAGAACTGAACCTAGCAAGCCACCAAGCACGCAAATGAGTGCCGACTCGGTGAGAAATTGCAGGCTAATGTCTCTCCTTGTGGCTCCAAGCGCACGGCGAATTCCAATCTCACGAATACGCTCGGTCACATTGGTGAGCATCATGTTCATAATGCCAATGCCACCCACCAGAAGCGAGATGCCCGATACGGCTCCCATAATGAGCTGGAAAGAGCCCATAAAGCTATTGAGCGAATCAATGCTGCTCTTCATGGTGTAGGTGTTTACAGCGTCTCCTTGATCGTCTGAGTCGTCCGTAGCACCCATAATCTCTTTGAGCTTGGTTTGCACATCGGTGGCTATAGCTTCAACATCTCCGCCTTCGCGAATGAGGGCTATAGCATTGTAGATTTCGTCGCTGACGCCCCAATCGTGTTTGAGGGTCTCAGCAGGCATGTAGACCTCAAAGTACGAACCATCGCTCATGCCACTTTCTTCAAGCACGCCCACAATGGTGTACGTTTTGTTTTTAAGCGTGAAGGTTTTGCCTACAGCCTGTTCATTGGGGTTATCAAAGAGTGCTTTTAGTGCAGAGCGTCCTACGACAGCTACGCGTGAGGAGCTTGTGCATTCTTGCTCGGTATAGAGCCTGCCCTGTGCGAGTGACTGACCCATGAGACTCACATAGGTGCCTGAGCAGCCCGTAAGGCCTACGTTAATCGTTTTGTCGTTCTTGGTAAGCTCTGTGTAGCCACTGATAGAACCTTCAACGGTCTCAAGCTCGGGCATGGAGCGCATAAGCTTTTCAAGGTCGTTGTCGTCTGTGGCAATTAGCGTGCTGATATTGATAACGCGCGCAGCATTAAGGCCGAGCCCGCCTAGCAGGTTGTTCTGAATGCCGCCGATAAACGAGGTCATTGCAATAACGGCGCCAATGCCAATCACAATGCCCAGGATAGTTAAGAGACTGCGTCCACGGTTGGCATCAAGTGCGCGCAGGGCCTCGCGCAGCAGATCGGAGAAGCTCATAGGGTACCTCCGGTAATCTGAGCCATGTGACGCCCGCGCGGTGCCTCGGAAAGGCGACCATCGCGGATAATGACAGCGCGGTCGGCTTGGGCTGCAACGCTCGAATCGTGGGTAATGAGCACGATGGTTTTTCCAGCGCGCTTGAGAGTATGGAAGGTTTCCATAACCATCTGGCCAGTGGCTGAGTCAAGGTTGCCTGTGGGCTCATCAGCCAAGATAATAGCTGGGTCGTTTACCAGGGCGCGCGCAATGGCAACACGCTGCATTTGACCGCCAGAAAGCTCGTTGGTTCGGTGATCATAGTGGTCAACGGGCAGTGCTACGGAACGCAAGGCGTGTACCGCAAGGCGCTCTCGCTCGGAGCGGGGCGTGCCTGTGTAGGAGAGTGGCAGCATGACGTTATCAAGTACGCTCATGCGCGGCAGCAGGTTAAAGCTCTGAAATACAAAGCCAATGCGTGTAGCACGTACTTCTGCTAGTTCATCATCGGTGAGCTGGGCAACATTTAGGCCTTCTAGGTGATACGTGCCACACGTAGGAGTATCCAGGCATCCTAGGATATTCATCAGCGTTGATTTGCCCGAGCCTGAGGGGCCCGTGATGGCAAGAAACTCGCCAGGCATGACGGAGAGTGAAACATCGTGCAGGATATGCGAGATACCAGCTTCGCTCTCAAAGATACGATGTATATGACGGATATCAATAACGGGACGCATATTACATCCCAGAATCGGTGTCGGAGTCAAAATCCGCCTGGTCGCTACCAAGAGAGATAATCAGGGTATCGCCCTCGTGGAGTTCTGAGACGGGGAGTGAGGCGTTAGAGGTTGATGAGGATGTGTCATTGGTAGTCTCGTCGGGATTATTGACATCGCCACTTGCGGCCTGGTCTTCTGCATCGCCTGAGTCGTCAGGGCGGCCGACAACGGCATAGTTGTCGTCCTGAGCAAAGACCTGAACGTTAACCTCTTTGTATTCGTGCGTCTCGGAGTCTGTCTCAACGCGTACGTAGTAGTTCTCGCCGTCGTCGGTAAGCAGTGCTTGCGTGGGAACCATAATCACGTCGTCAATCTGCTGCGTAATAATGGAAACCTGTGCTGTCATGCCGGGCTTAAGGCGGCTGTCGGGCGTGGGGATAAGCACATCAACATCAAAGCTCGCAGACGAGCTGCCACCGTAGTAGGAGGATGAATCGGCACTTGCGACCGAGGCGATATTCTCTACGGTCCCCTGGCAAGTGAGACCTTCGATAGCGGGGAAGGTAACTTCAACAGTTTGGCCGGTTGCAATCTTGGTGATGCTCTCCTCGTCAATCTGCACGGTAACGCGCATTTGGGAGAGATCTGCAATCTGCATAGGCTCTTTGGAGCCAGAGTCTCCGCTAGAAGTAACTGAGCCGCCATTGATGACAGAGCCAACTTGCACATTGAGGTCAATTACACTGCCAGCCGCAGGCGCATATACCGTGCGCTCGGCTGCTTTTGCCTGAGCCTGAGAGAGTGCCGATTGTGCTGTTTCCACGGCGCGCTGGGCAGAGTTCACTTGCTCCTGCGCGCTTTGGGTGTCGCCTTCAACCCAGGTTTCGTTGCCTTCTTCGTCAACAGTGGTTGTTCCCGCTTTTGCGGTTGCAAGGGCATTTTGTGCTGAGGAAAGGTCTGCCTGGGCATCTTTGAGCGTGCGCTCTGCATCTGATACTGCCTGGTCAAGGTCGTCATTCTTAATAGTCATAAGCACATCGCCTGCAGCCACGGTTTGACCACTTGCTACGCGCACTTCTGCTACCGTGCCGTCTACGCTAGGGGAGATGGTTGTAGCGGAAAGCGGCTTGAGTGTGCCTTTACCAGACGTTTGGGTCGAGAACGTGCCGCGCGTTACAAAGTCGGTCATGGGCTCAACCGTTGTTTCGGGCTCTTGGCTCAGTATGTGAACCACGAGTAAAGCAATGGCGATTGCAGCAACAAGAACGCCAGCAGCAATGCCACGATGGATGAGCTTCTTGCGGCGGCGTTCTGCGCGGCGTGCCTTGAGTGCGGCGTATGCCTGCGCATCTGAGCCCAGTTCATCATCTTCTGAGCTGGCATTTGGAGTCGTGGCATCCTGAGTACCAGGTGCTGCGGAGATGGTTGGCACAACAGGAGGAATTACTTCGGTTGGTTGCTCGGCATGCATGGGCGCAGTGCTCTTGTCCATGAGCATCCCTTCGAATCGGTTGCGATGTGTCTCAGTATAGTCTCCGCTATGGTAAAAATCGAAAGCCCGCCGCGGTTGTACGCAACGGGCTTTGCCTAAAGTGCAATTAGATTACAAGCACTTAGTACTCAGACTTTAAAACACGGCCTTGAGCTGCAAATTTATGCATGTCAGATTCGGCCATGCCCTGGGTCTTGTCGTTTGTGCGCTTGTCGTGAAGGGGATCTGCTTTGTCTTCCCACAAACGCTTTGCCACGGGCGACCAAGCCTCGGCGGCGGCAACTGTCTTAGCACGCAGCTGCTCCGGGCTCTCCTTCTCCATCAGGTCAGTGGAGTGAGCGCCAGATTCTGCCACCATCTGCGGCAGCTTGTCGGGATTCTCCAGCATGGGGCAGGGTTTGAGATAGTTGTCGTTGAACGGCTGACCCTCGTAGTACTTCATAAAGAGGGGAGAGCGAAGAGCGTCGATAAGACTTACATTGTGGATGTTTGCATTGGAGTAGTGGATGAACACGCATGGCTCTACATCGCCTGCTGCGTTGATGTGCAGATAGCGGCGTCCGCCGGCAATGCAACCGCCTACAAACTCGCCATCGTTTTGGAAGTCGAGGGTGAACAGCGGCTTTGTTTTACGCATCTCACGGACAAAGTGATACATGCGCTCGCGCTGCTCGGGGGTAGGCATAAGCTCGGGAGAGGCATCGCGGCCTACAGGCATAAAGTGGAAGTACCAGCAGAAGAGCGCGCCTTCGTTAATCATCCAGTCGATATTCTCTTCGGTGGCAACAGCATCGGCATTTGCGCTTGTCCAGCAGCAAGAGATACCAAAGGGCAGCTTGTGCTCGCGCAGGAGCCCCATAGCATGCTCAATCTTGGCGTACGTTCCTTCGCCGCGGCGGGCGTCGGTGGTGTGTTCGTTACCCTCGGCAGAGATGGCGGGAACAAAGTTGCCCACGCGAATCATGTCCTGACAGAATGCCTCGTCAATGAGTGTGGAATTGGTAAAGCACAGGAAGGCACAATCAGGGTGCTTCTCGCAAATCTTAATGAGGTCTGCCTTGCGTACGAGCGGCTCACCACCGGTGTAAATGTAGATGTGGCAGCCCAGCTCTTTGCCCTGAGTAATGATGGAGTCGATATCCTCAAAGGAGAGGTTCAGCTTGTGGCCGTACTCGGCAGCCCAGCAACCGGTACAGTGAAGATTGCAGGCGCTGGTGGGGTCGAGCAGGATGGCCCAAGGAATGTTGCACTGATACTGTTCACGCGCGCGTTCCTGCTGTGGCCATGCAAGGATGTTGCCATCTACGATAAGCGCCTTAAGCAGCTTGGTGCGCATCTCGGGATTGAGCTGGAACAGATGCATGATGAGCTCGTACCAGTTGCCGCGGCTCTTGATGACATCGGTAATGGCAGCGCGTTGTACGGGGAACACGTTATCGGGCACGAGTTTGTTGATGAGGTCCATGATCTTATCAACGTGTTCCTCGGGATTGTCATTGAGATAATCGATGAGCTTGTTGAGCGCAGCGCGTTCAGCGCTTTGCTTGATGGACATGTGCTTCCCTCCTGTAGACACGATGACGAGAGCGGCCATAGCAGCTGCGGTAACGTTTGCCACTATGGACAACAGCTGTGGAATGTTCCGCTCGCGTCAAACACAAGTTGAATAGTACCCATTCGTGATATATTCAACAAACGTTGAATTGAATTATTCAATAAATTTGACAATTCAACAGAGGTATGGGCGGATGTGAATTAAGACACGGAGGAGCTTGAAATGTCTACGAATGCTGCAAAAGATACCGTCCGTGTTGACCGTCGCGTTGTGCGCACGCGCCGTGCCATCATGGAGGCTTTTGAGCGTCTGTTGGAAAAGAAAGAGCTGAACGAGATTACTATCAGCTCTATTGCGCGTGAGGCAGATATTGATCGTAAGACCTTCTACCTGCACTTTGGTAGCATCGATGGTTTGTTGGACGCTATCGCCGAGGATGCCGTTTCTTTCATTGTTTCTTCGGTGGAAGAAGCGTTGGGTGGTCACGAGGCCGCATCGCTTGATGATGTGAGCGTGGCTTCTAATTCATTCTTCAGCGTTATTAATAAGGCGGTGCGCGAGAATATCGTGCTAAATAAGCGCCTGTTCGAGACGCTTCCTGCAGAGGAGCTTATTAGCCGCATTAGAAAGCCGCTTGAGCGCGATTTGAAGGATGGACGCATTGCGCCTGTTGATCTGCCTGATGAGCTCTTTGAGTTCTATCTCTCGTTTTTGCTGAGCGGTATTGTTGGTATCTACCGTGCCTGGGTGCTCTCTGATGGCTCAGTACCCATTGAGCGTGTTTCTGGCGTAGCAAACGACCTAGTTCTCAAGGGCCTATCCTCACTCGAAGGCAGGCTGTAGGCCAACAAGAAGGCCTCAGGTTTTCTTGTTGACTGGTCCTCGCCCTTTGGGCTGTGGAATCGTTCAGAAGAATAACCTGGGGCCTTCTAAATTAACGCGCTATTCGTCTATTAGTCGTGCACAATCACGCAGTCGCCCACGTTGATAATGTCATAAAGGGCTGCAGCTTTGTCGGGCGGCAGGTTTACGCAACCATGGCTACCAACGCTCTTGTAGGCCTCGGGGTTCGAGAAATTCTCCGTTGCCTGCCAGCTGGCATCATGGAGACCCACGGCACCACCGATGAAAGCCATCCAGTAGTCAACATAGGAAATGTAGATGGGCTGTCCCGTGTTGGGATCCTTTTTGCCCGTGAGCTGAACGTTGCGCTCTTTGCTGTTCAGGATATAGATGCCGGTAGAGGTAGCGTTGCCCTCGTTGGGATTGCCGCTGATGATGCCAGAATCCCACAGAAGATTGCCATCGGCATCGTAGTAGTAGGCATGCTGTTCACCAAGGTCAACGTCAACATAAGCACCCCAGTCGGGCTGGCCAGCACCGGCGTACTTAGCAGCTGTCTGCTTGGTTGGAATCTCAATATCGCCCGTCTGTTTATTGGCAACGGCCTCTTGAATCTTGGTTGCAAGAGTGGCCTCGTCGCTAATCCAGCCGTAGTTGCCGCCAGAAGCAGTAATCTGCTTACCATCGGGGCGAGTGTAGGTACGTGTGCTGCCAGCAGTATCAAGCGAGGTAGAAGCCAGCTCTCGAATCCATGCGCTCAGTGAATCCTGGTTCAGCGTGGGGTTGAGTGAATCGTCAAAGGTAATCCACTGGCACATCTGCTTACCATCAAGAGTGGCTACCGTCTGGCCGCCCATAGTGAGATTGACATTCACGCCCAAAAGCTCGTTGGCTGCATCGCAGGCAGTCTGCAGCTGCTCATCAGTAGCTCCACCTGCGAGCTGTTCGTAGGCAGAATCATCAATAGTGCAGGTAGGCTGCGCGGTTTCGAGAGCTGCGGTAGCGGCAGTAAGTACGGAGTCGTAGCTCAGGCGCTGGCTTGAGCGGGCCTTTTCAACCGTGAACTTACCCTGAGATTCGTCGTACGCACCTGCGGCATCAAAGGTGCCAGTGCGACCTTCGTTAAAGGAGTCTACTGCGGCAGTGAGCTGCGAAGTGAAGTCGTCAGTGTTGTAAGTTGCCTTAATCGAGGAGCTCTTTTCAACTTCTTGAGCGCGTGTATTGCCAGAGGCGAGCGTTTGAATCAGGCGTACGGGCCATGCAAAGGCAGAATCAGCTTGGAGTACGGCATTGGCCTCGGCCTGGGCATCGATTGAGTAGGTTCCCTCGGCGGGGGAGTAGGTCCAATCGAGTCCGCAGCCCGTTACGTTCAAGCTGTAGTTGGAGATTGAAGACTCAATTTTATCTGCGGCGGCGCCGGCAGAGGAGAGTGAGACATCTACACCTGCAATAGTGGTGTTGGGGTAGTACAGATTGGAAAACGCAACAACGCCTGCAACGTATACAACAGCAATCACGCCAACAACAACGCAAGCAATGATTTTGTTTCTATTGTGGCTGGGCTCTTCATCGTATTCAGAGGAGCCTCCTGGAAAATGGAAGCTTTCAGCCTGATCCATGGTGGGATACGTATGCTCTTGCGCGGAGAAAACACGTGTAGCTTGCGCATGCGACTGTGCATGTGCTGCGTGGGCAGCTTGGCCTGGCATGGGGTTAGTAATATTGGGTTGCATGCGGTTTGCGTGAGCCGCAGAGTCAAATTGATCAGCGTCGAAAGACATGTCAACAATCCTCAAAAGATATGAACTGTGTAGCGTAACCTGGTGGATTATACCTGTTTGAAGATAGACTGACTGCTCAGAACTAACCTTTTAAGAATCTACGTATCAGGCGCAGATTCCGCAGGATGCGCAGGCGCTCCGTGCTGCTGGAGAGGCGGCTATGCCGCCCTTGGCAGTCTCGCGCAGGCTTGCGGGAAGAGCGTGGCCCACAGCGAGCATAACCTTGGCCATTTCGTCAAAAGGTAGCAGCGAGCCAACGCCCGAAAGCACGAGTTGTGCAGCAGAAAACGCAGCTGCTACGCCAATGATATTGCGCGTTTGGCAGGGAACTTCAACAAGGCCGCCTACGGGGTCGCATACAAGACCAAGCAGGTTAGACAAGGCAAGCGAGGCGGCGTCGAGTGCCTGCTTTGGCGTGCCACCATGCATTTGAACAAGAGCAGCGGCCGACATGGCGGCAGCACTTCCTACTTCGGCTTGGCAGCCGCCTTTGGCACCTGCCACGCATGCCTCCGTTGCTAGGAGCAGGCCAACGGCCGAGGCGCAGTAGAGTGCCGACTCCACGGCGGCTTGGTTCAGGGAGAGATGTTCGGCTACGGCAAGTACGCATCCGGGAACCACGCCTGCAGAGCCAGCTGTGGGGGCGGCAACAATTACACCCATGGAAGCGCTGCGTTCAAGCACTGCGAGCGCACGAGCGCAGGCATCGGTTTGTACCGTGCCCATAAGGCCTGCTGCAAGGTGTGCAGAAGCTGTTGCTACCTGTTTTGCCTCGCCTCCAATAAAGCCGCCCAGCGATATGTGTGGCTCGGTTAGCGCTGAGGTGGTTTCTTCACGCATGACTTCAATAACGCGCGCTATGGCTGTTTGGGCACGGTTGGTGCCTGTTAGGCGTTCTTCGCGAAGCTTCATGACCTCGCCAACAGAGCAATTATGTTGCTCGCAGGCATCAAGAAGCTGCGCGCCATCGTCAAAGAGCTCTGGTGTGCTGACGCCTGGGGCAAGAGAAGAAGTAGAACCAGGCAGCTCAATGAAGGTGGCATAGTCAACATGATCGAGGTTGCGCACCATGGGAAGCACTGCTGCATCAGCAGCTCCATCGGTTTCGAAAACAGAATAGGCCTGGCCGCCGAGTTCTGTGCGGTAGGTGCGGCAAAACGCAATGTTGACGTGCGAATAGGCAAGCAGGTTGGTAAGCGCAGCAAGAACGCCAGGAACATCTCGGTGGGCCACAAACAGCGTACTGTACATGCCGGAGATATCCACGCCTACGCCATTAATGCGACTAATGCGCATTTTGGCTCCGCCGAGGCTTTCGCCGCGCACGGAAATGCTGGTTCCGTTGTCGCTTTCCATCTCAATATCAACCGTATTGGGGTGCAGCGTGTCATCATCGCCGGCAATTACAAAGTGATAGGCAAGGCCGCGTTCTTGTGCGAGCTCAAAGGCAAAACGAATACGCTCGTCGTCGGTGTCAAGGCCAAGAATGCCAGCTACGAGGGCGCGGTCGGTGCCGTGCCCTCGATAGGTATGAGCAAAACTATTCCACAGGGTAAAGGTCACTGATTGCACGTTGCCCTCAATGAGTGACGCAGCCACTTGCGCGCAGCGCAGCGCTCCTGCCGTGTGAGACGACGAAGGTCCCACCATGATGGGGCCAAGAATCTCAAAGGCTGAGGTAGTGGCAAGGGTCTGGGGCTTGGATGCCATGGGCCAACTCCTGTGGATAAGGTAAAACTAGAGCGCCATAGAGCGGCCGCGTGCAATGCGTGCAAGGCAGTCGGCGCGGCCAATAAGGGCCATGGTCTCGCCGAGTGGGGGGCTAACCATGTTGCCGCAGACGGCTACGCGAACAGCCTGGAAGACAATGCGCTTCTTGAGGTCGAGCGCCTCGGGGAGCGGCTCGAGTGCTCCATCGATGGCTTCGGGAGTCCAGCTATCCTCGTCAAGAGCCTCCAAAGCAGAGGTTGCCGCATCAAGGATTGCTGCCATGCCTTCTTTGGCCAAGCCTTTGGCAACAGACTTCTCGTCGTACTCAAGCGTGTCGGCAGTGGCGAAGACAGGGGCACAAATGCCTGCAACATCGGCTGGGAACTTGGTGCGCGGCTTTACGATTGCAGCCAGCGCATCAATCCAGGCCTCATCGTACTCAAGGTTGCCCTCAACAAGGCCGGCTTCGTGCAGTTCGGGAGCCATAATCTGGTCGGCAAACTCAGTATCGGTCATTGAGTGGATGTACTCGGCCTGAATCCAGTCGAGCTTCTTGGGGTCAAAGGTTGCGGGATTCTTAGACACGTGGTCAAGTGAGAACTTTGAGGCCAGTACATCGCGCGGAACAATTGTTGTCTCGCCATCAAGGGACCAGCCAAGCAGAGCCAGGTAGTTCACAAAGGCGTCGGAGAGATAGCCAGCATCGCGATATTCCTCAACGGAGGTTGCGCCATGGCGCTTCGAGAGTTTCTTGCCATCGGCGCCAAGAATCATGGAGATGTGGGCAAATTCCGGAACAGGCGCACCCAAGGCCTCATAGACCATAACCTGACGCGGCGTGTTGGAGAGATGGTCGTCGCCACGAATGACGTGCGTAATGCCCATCATGGCGTCGTCCACCACGGTGGCAAAGTTGTACGTGGGGGTACCATCGGAGCGGAAGATGACAAAGTCGTCAAGCTCGCGGGCATTGAAGGTTACGTCGCCATGTACCGCGTCGTGAATCACTACATCGCCGCGATCTTCAGGAACCTTAATACGCAGGACATACTTTTCGCCTGCGGCAATGCGTGCGCACGCCTCGTCTGGGTCGATATCGCGGCAAGTGCGCTGGTAACCCTGGAAGGGATCCTTGCGAGCCTGGGCAGCCTCACGGTCGGCTGCGAGCTTTTCGGCAGAGCAGAAGCAGGGGTAGGCGCGGCCTTCGTCCCACAAACGCTGAGCAGCCTGGCGATAAAGGTCGAGGCGCTCAGTCTGAGCATAGGGGCCATGCTCGCCACCAACCTCGGGACCCTCGTCCCAGTCAAGACCGAGCCAGCGCATGGCACGCAGAATAATCTGAGTGTTCTCGTCTGTAGAACGTTCGGGATCGGTGTCATCGATACGCAGGATAAAAGTTCCGCCGTTGGCACGGGCAAAGGCCCAGTTATAGATAGCGGTGCGCGCGCCGCCAATATGCAGCTTGCCGGTGGGCGAGGGCGCGAAACGTACGCGGACGTTTGAGCTCATGGATGCTCCTTGGTTTCGTGTGTTTGCAACGCATGCATTATAGGACACTGCAACATGTGGTGGCGCGGCTCTGCGTTTTGGGGCAAGATTGATAGAAATTCGCGCTTGTAACTCGCGTGCCTATTCTCAGGGGAGAAACCGTGGCTGATACCATCTCCGTTGCTCATAGTTCTCAAGAAGCACCCTTGCTTACCCTGAACGATGCTTCTTATGTTGTGTCTGGCTATCGTTCGTTTGAGTTTGTCTCTTTTACTGTGCATGTGGGTGAGATTGCTGCTGCTTATGCACTGGATCGAGCACCGGTGCGCGATGTGCTTCTAGCTGCTGCGGGGCTGGTTCGTCTTACACGAGGCTCTGTGACGTGGGGCTCAGATGATGCTCGTTCTTTGCGTCGGACTTCATTCTCCTTGTACCATGCACCTGTTGGCATGGGAGTTCTTTCTGGAGTTGCAGATCTTGACGAACATCTAACGGTTGAAGAGGTACTTCGCCACGAGGAGTCTGCCTGCGGACTTCGTAGGATGGGTGAAGAGGCAACGCTTCGCCATCTTGCAGCCTTTGGTATTGCTACGCACGCAGACCGACCGATTGAATACTTGGAACCTGCTGCACGCGCTCGCCTTTCGGCAACGCTTGCTGCTGTTGGTACTCCGACTGTTTCAGTGGTAGACCTGACCGATGCATTTTGCTGTGGGCTTACCGCGTTGGATGCAAAAGCCCTTATTGCAGATTTGTGCTCATTTGCACGGGCGCATAAAACCTGTTTTCTCTTGGGAACGTGTGATGCGGATGTTTATCGTGCAGCTGACGTTTGTGTAGCTCTCGATATGGCTTCGGATGCCTCAACTACTCCGTTGCCTCTTCAGGAGGTTTGCTAACTATGGGTTTTGTCTCCTCGTTTACAAATTCCTTCTCGCGCCTGATTCGTGGGTGCAATCGAGTGCTTTATGTGGCGGTACTCGTGCTGCTTCCCCTTGGTATTGCATTGGCGGGAGCCCTATGTCTTTCGTCTTCACTCGATCAAACAAACCGCATTCCCGTAGCGGTGGTCAACCTAGACAAAGGCTGCACCACAGACGACGGTGTTAAGGTTCATGCAGGTCAAGATGTTGTGGACACGCTTGAGGACAATGACGACCTGCTATGGGATTTTGTGGACGAGACAACAGCAGATGCTGGCCTTGAGGATGGAACCTATGCACTTGTGGTCAAAATTCCTGCGGATTACTCGCAAGACGTTGAGAGTGTAAATACCGGCTCACCTTCAAAGGCTGTAATTAACATCGTTTCCTCGGGGGCCGAGAATATCCTAGCTACGCGTGTGGGCTCTGCCACGTTGAAGCAGGTTCAAGCGCAGCTCAAACGAGATTTGGGAGAGAACTATCTGCTTTCGGTTTTGAGTTCGGTAAATGGGCAGGCAAGTAAGCTTATGCTTGCTGCAGACGGCGCTGTTATGCTCGACCAAGGCTACGATGCTCTGTCTGAGGGTGCAATCGCACTTGGTGAGGGCTTGGATCAGGTAGCTTCTGGCGCGGAAGCACTTGCCTCTGGCACGACTCAGATTGCTTCGGGCGTGGATGCCTTGGGTACGGGCGCTCAGGCGGTGGCAACAGGACTTGATACGGTGAACACCCAGCTTGTTGAGCCAATGGGTACGGGCGCGCATGCTTTGGCAACGGGCCTCGATACCATGGGCACTGCCACACAAGGTATGGGTACGAGCTTGGTGGAGATCGGTGGTGTACTTACACAGTTAGGCCAGGGCATTTCTGCCAACAACGAGGATGCGGCTGCGTTGTCTGCGACGGTACCACAACTTGCTACTGCAGCGGGTTCTCTTACAAACTCTCTTGTTGCAACGCGTGAGGCTGCTGGGCGTGTGAATGATTCTGCCTCTCAGGTAACCTCTAAGCTTGATAACGCACAAGCAAAGGCAAAAGAGATGTCTTCTGATACTACTAAGCTTGTATACATGCTTGATGGTAGCCAAGAGACTGAGGCGGAGCAGCACGCGGGCATTAAGCAACAACTTGAGCAGATTGATACACAGATTGATGCCGTGACTAAAACAGTGACGCAGGTAGCAGAAGCTATGGCTCAGGCGGATGCGGCTGATAACCTGCCAAGCCTAAAAACTAAGCTCGATGCAGCTGTTTCTCAGCTACAGGCTCTAAAGGATATGCGTGCAACGCTTTCTCAGAATATCGTGGATGCTGCTTCTTCGGCTGTGAGCCTTGCTGGAACTGCGCATGAGGTTGATAGTTCCCTTAGTGATGCTGCGGATGCTCGTACAGAGCTCGCGCAGGCTCAGGACGCCTATGCTGCAGCCACAAAACAGATGGATGCAGACGCGCAGCAGGTTACTGGCTTGGCGGGTCAGGTTGCTAAGCCTGCAATGTCGGTACTGGTAAATCTACTTACTGTTCAACGTGCGCTGGTGGGTTCTGGCCAGCCAGGCGAGGAAGGTTATGTGTCCGGGTTGGGGGAGAGCGTAAGTCAGATTGGGCAAGGTGTTGTTTTGGTTGGTAGCGAGCTTGCGTCTACGGGTAGTGTTGGTGCTGGTGCAAGTGGTCTTGCTTTGGGTGTATCTTCTTTGACGCAAGCCCTCTCACCTCTGTCTACTGCGGTTTCGGCTATCGGTACCGGTGCTTCTGCGCTGGGGAGTGCCCTTTCTGGCGTGAGCACAGGAGCGTCTGGCTTAGGCAGTGGCATTACGGCCATGGCACAAGCTTCAAGTGGAATTGGCTCTGGCATAGGTCAGCTCAAGGATGCGTCTGCGCAGCTTACCGATGTTATGGACACTGCCGGGGAAAAGCTATCGAGCGTCTCTTCTAGTAGCAGTGACCGAGCAAAAGTGGCTGCCAATCCTCTTTCCTTTAATGCCTCAAGCGTGCACGCGCAACGCTCTACGTTTACCTCTGCGGCTGCTCCTGCCTTTGCTGCCGCGCTGTGGTGTGGCATTTTGGCTGCTTCTGCCTTGCTGCCTGCGCTCGATGTGCGTCGTGCTGTTCGCGGGCGCACGTTGCGTGCCGTTGTTGCTTCGTTTACTCCGTTGCTGTTGGTGTCGCTGGCGCAGGCTGGATTGCTTATTATTGCAGCGATCTGCATGGGTGTCTCTGGGCAAAGTCTTGCGTGGGCCGGGCTTGTGCTTGCTGCAAATGCCGTTGCCATTGCTGCTATTCAGCAGCTACTTCGCATCATGTGCAATCGGTATGCTACGCCGGTTTCGCTGGGCGTATTAGTTCTTCAGTTGTGTACGGCAGGAGCGTTACTCCCGAGTTCAATGGCTGCAGATGTCCTCTCGGTGTTTACGTTCTTGCCAGTTCCGCAGCTGTCCTGCGCTTTGCGTCGTGTTTGTGCTGGCATGGCACCCGCTTCCGGCGTGTTTATAGCTGCAGGTGTTGTGGCCGTAGCTGCTCTTCTGCTGTCAATAGTGTTTGCTCTGTGTCGTCGTGTGCTTCGTCCTGAGCGTTTAAGGCTCGCATAAGTGCACACGGAGCGTATGTAGAACGTAAAACGTACGTCATTACACCAGCAGCGCAATGAGTGGAATAGTGACCACCGAGGCTATGATGGTTACAAAGTTTGCCTGCATCATAGGTTTGGGGTCTACGTCATAGAGCAGGCTAAAGAGTACTCCGTTGCTGGCTGCGGGCATCGCGCTTCCTACTACAAGAACGCCGCGTGCTAGATCATCGGTAATGTGGCCGCCCAGCAACAACAAAATCGCGATGGGCACAATGGCGAGACGTGCAATGCCCGCCACGTAGGCGCGCCAGTTTCCAAACATCTCACGCACGTCGTAAGCAGCAAGAGTAGCTCCCAATACCAACAGTACAGCTGGCGTAGTAAATCCACCAATGGTGGAAAGGCCATCACCGAGGATGCCTAAGTCGTGAACACCCAAAAGCACAAGTGCTAAAAGCATAAAGCTTGCAATAAACGTGGGGTTAACCATGTCGCGTATCATGTCCCGAATGCGATCGCCAAGGTCGAGCTGCTTATCCTCTTTCTCTTTCTGGGCGCCTGCTTTTACCATGGCAGCACCAATACTAAAGTTAAAGAGGTTGAACGGGATATTGGCGATAGCTGCGTAGAGCACGGCAGATGGTCCAAAGATGGCGGAGAGCGCAGGGTAGCCAATAAAGCCTACATTGCCAAAGGTAATGGAGAAATGCCAAGCACTACGTTCTGCCTGCGGAGTGCGCATGAGTGCGGTGACCGCATATGCAATAAAGGCGGCAATGGCATATCCCAAGCAGGAAAGCGCAAGTAGCGTGAGGATAACGCTCTGCTCAGGTAGTGTGTCGTTGGAACCCACGGAGGCAATCACCATACTGGGCAGGGTGATATTCATAATGAGCTTGGTAATGGCGGTGTTAATGTGCTCATTCAAATATCCCAGGCGTGCAGCAAGGACGCCGGCAATAATGGGAATGCAGAGCGTAAGCATCTGCAGGAAGATGGTCATAAAGTCCATGATTAATTCGACCCTCGAACGTATGGGATTACTGAGTAGCTTAACGGTCGCCTATTCTAACATGCACCCATAAAGCTCATGGGTAATGTGCACGGATAGTTACGTGACTTGGGGGTACAATACCGCTCGCATACTTAGCCCGGCGGAATGGTAACGGTCGTCGGGCGCTCGATGAAAGGGGCTCTTATGCCAGTTCAGAATCGTTCCACCGCCGATACAGGATCGTTTGTCTTTACGTCGGAGTCGGTGACCGAGGGCCATCCCGACAAGATTGCCGATCAGGTTTCGGACGCCATTCTCGATGCCATCCTAGAAAAGGAGGCGCTGCTGCAAGCCCAGGGCTACGTTGCCCCTAATGGCGTGCCAGCAAATGTCGATAATGTGCGCTGCGCGTG
Source organism: Roseburia sp. CAG:303 (assembly GCA_963653375.1). GTDB lineage: Bacteria > Actinomycetota > Coriobacteriia > Coriobacteriales > Coriobacteriaceae > Collinsella. Next base: position 61,209 of record CAVJWJ010000001.1, on the reverse strand, counting down.
CGAAACTCTTGTTACAACTGGCACGGTGATTGTGGCTGGTGAGATTCGTACGCAAGCTTACGTTGATGTGCAGGAAATTGCTCGTAATACCATTCGCCGTATTGGATATGACCGTGCAAAGTTTGGGTTTGACTGCGAGACCTGCGGCGTCATGAGCCTCATTCATGAGCAGAGCCCCGATATTGCCCAGGGCGTTGATGAGTCTTACGAGACTCAAACGGGAAAAACCACCGACCCCATTGACCTTATTGGTGCGGGCGACCAAGGCATGATGTTTGGTTATGCCTCTAACGAGACGTCGACTCTTATGCCTATGCCTCATTATCTGGCAAGCCGTTTGGCTGAGCGCCTTGCCGCTGTTCGTCACAATGGCACCTTGCCGTATCTGCGTCCCGATGGTAAGACCCAGGTAACAGTCCGCTATGAGGACGGGCGTCCTGTGGGTGTTGATACCATCGTTATCTCTACACAGCATGCTGCCGAGATTGAGGACATGGACATCATCAAGCGCGACATGGTGGAGCACGTTATCACTCCGGTTATGGATGCCGAGGGCATTGACTGGAGCGGCGCTGATCTTTATGTCAATCCTACTGGTCGCTTTGTTGTGGGTGGCCCCATGGGAGACACCGGTCTTACCGGCCGCAAGATTATCGTGGATACCTACGGTGGTTTTGGCCGTCACGGCGGCGGTGCCTTCTCTGGTAAGGACTGTACTAAGGTTGACCGTTCTGCTGCCTACGCCGCGCGTTGGGTGGCCAAAAACGTGGTAGCTGCTGGTCTTGCCGACCGCTGTGAGATTGAGCTTGCTTACGCCATTGGCGTTTCTAAACCGCTCTCTGTTATGGTCGACACGTTTGGTACCTCGCATGTTGACGAGGACAAGATTGTTGAGGCTATCAATAAGACCTTTGATCTGCGCCCGGGGGCTATTATTCGCGATCTTAAGCTGCGTCGTCCTATCTATGAGAAGACTGCTGCCTATGGTCACTTTGGTCGCGAGGACCCTGATTTTACTTGGGAAAAGACCGACCGCGTTGAGGAACTGCGCGCGCTGTGTGGCGTAGCGTAACCATCGATAGATGACAGATCAGCTGGAACTTTTCCCGCAATTAAATACGTCTAACACGGAGGTGCCCGCTATGGCGGGTGCCTCTACTTTTCCTGCTGTCGCATCGTCTGAGGACGCTGCTGTGGGCGCCTATGTCTCGGTGCTGGTTGATATTCCTTCGCGCTCTTTGTCTGAGCCCTTTGCCTATGCCGTGCCCGCAGCTTTGGCGGAGATGGCGCAGGTGGGTGCTACCGTGTTGGTCTCGTTTGGGCGCCGACCTTGCTTGGGCTACGTTGTTGCTTGTGCTGGGTCGTTGGAAGAGCTTCCTGGAACTGAAGGGCTAAACCCTGCACGCGTAAAGCCTATTCGCGATGTATTGGCTGCACCTTCGTTTACCCGTGAGTCTGCTCAGATTGCCTTTTGGATGTCGCGTGAGTATGTGGCTTCAGTTGCTGAGTGCTTGCGCCTCTTTCTTCCACCAGGGGGCTCTTCACGCCTGGTAAAAACTGAGGATGGAACCTATCAAGTGGAGCGCCCGGCAGTGCGTGAGGCGCACGAGCGTTGGGTTGAGCTGACTGAAGAAGGCCGAGAGTTTGAGCCTTCAGCGAACGCCACACGTCAGCGACAGCTTCTTTCTGCTCTTGCCTGTGGTCCCGTTACCACACATGAGCTGCGCGTTTTATATACTGACATGTCTTCTGTAGTGCGGTCGCTTACAGCGCGTGGTGTAGTGCGTGTTGTGGAGCGCCGCGCTTGGCGCGGAAGCGACACGACGACCACGCTTTCGTCTGCTCGGGCGGCAGCTCCTGTCTCGCTTACTGTAGGGCAGCAGCGCGCTCTTGATACTATTGAGACTTCTTGTGCTTCCAATACTGGTGATGTCATTGTTGTTGATGGCGTAACAGGTTCGGGCAAGACAGAGGTGTATCTTTCTGCCATTGAGCGTGTTCTTACTCAAGGTCATTCTGCCTGCGTGTTGGTTCCCGAGATCTCCCTTACGGCACAGACCGTAGGCCGTTTTCGCTCGCGATTTGGCTCTGCTGTTGCCGTGTTCCACTCGCGTCTTTCTGCTGGAGAGCGCTTGGATCAGTGGGACATGGTTGCTTCTGGTGCAGCTCGCGTGGTGGTAGGTGCACGCTCGGCGCTCTTCTGCCCGCTTAAAAACCCAGGGATTATCATCATCGACGAGGAACATGAGCAGTCTTATAAGCAAGGTTCGAGTCCACGTTACCATGCCCGCGAGGTGGCAGCTTATATGGCTCGCGTTTATGGCTGTCCGCTTGTTTTGGGTTCGGCTACGCCAAGTGCCGAGTCTTTGGCGCGCAGTGCGGCGGGAGAGTATAACGGCCAGCGTTGGCTTCGTGTTGAGATGCCTGAGCGCCCGGGAGTCGCTCGTCTCCCTGAGGTTATGGTGGTGGATCTGCGTCGCGAGTTTCGCGATGGCAGCCGCTCAATCTTTTCTCACACACTGCATGACGCCTTGCTTGAGGTGGTTGAGCGCCGTGAAAAGGCCGTGCTCCTGCATAATCGCCGCGGCTTTGCTCCGTTTTTGATGTGCCGTGAGTGTGGATGTGTTCCCACGTGCAAGCATTGCTCCACAGCGCTTACCTATCACGAGCGTACGCATACGCTTGAGTGCCATACCTGCGGATCTATCTACCACATCAATCCCTATCCCGCTCCTGGTTCTGCTTGTCCTAAGTGTGGAAGCCGCTATCTTGCCAAGATGGGTGTGGGTACACAGCAAGTCGAAGATGCTCTGCGCCAAATTATGCCTGCAGGCGTAGAGATTATTCGCATGGATGCCGATTCTACGCGCGGTAAAGACGCTCATAAGGAGCTTCTTGAGCGTTTTGATGCTGCTGAGTGTGCAGTGCTTTTGGGCACGCAAATGATTGCGAAGGGTCTCGACTTTCCTGAGGTGACCCTTGCGGGGGTTATTAACGCCGACTACGCACTTAAGATGCCAGATTTTCGTGCGTCTGAACGCGCCTACGATTTGCTTGAACAGGTTGCTGGTCGCAGTGGGCGTGGAGAACGTCCTGGTCGCGTTATCATTCAAACGTATCTTCCGGATGACCCCGTTATTAAAGCAGTCGCCAAGCACGATCGTTCTATTTTTACAGAACATGATTTAGCACAGCGGGCTGAGGTGCTTTACCCGCCCTACGTGCGCCTCACCAATGTGCTGGTCTGGGGACCAAATGGGCGCACTGCTCGTCGCTATATTGAGCGCTTAGCTGCCGAGGTAAAAAGGCGTATTGATAGTTTACCCGCGACTGAGAGCATGGACTCATCTGCTGAACTTCCCTCGTTGGTTCCCGATGCGCGCGAGCGCCCAGTATTACTAGGGCCTGCAAGTTGTGTTATTGAGCGTGCTAAAGACCGCTATCGTTTTCACTTTATGTGCAAGTCTCCTGTGGGGTACCATATTTCAGATTGCATTAGCGCTGCCTTGGCTGCTATTGGTCCCGAGAAGGGTATCAGTGTGAGTGTCGATGTTGACGCCTACGACTTGATGTAGCCAATCTGGCTTGCGCATCGTGTTTGAAAGGAGCGATTGCGCTCATGGAGTTAAACGGCATTGTGTTGTCGCCTGATCCGCGCCTGCGCCAGGAGTGCGCCGAGATTTCTGAGATTACCCCCCAGATTGAAGAGCTGGCCGAACGCATGAAGCAGCTTATGTTTGATAACGGTGGCTGTGGCATTGCTGCGCCGCAGGTGGGCGAGCTCGTACAGATGGTGGTTATTGATTGCGAGTATACCGACAAGCATGACTTTGACCCGTTTGTGCTTATCAATCCCGTTATTGTGGAGCAGTCGGATACGTTGATGTCGTATAACGAGGGCTGCCTTTCGGTTCCTGGTATTAACTGCGAGATTATGCGCTCCGATCACGTGGTAGTTGAAGCATACGATTTGGACGCCAACTTGATGCGCTATGAGTCTTCGGGGGACTTGTTCTGCGTGTGCTTGCAGCACGAGATCGACCATTTGCATGGTATTACGATGCTTGAGCGCTTGGCTCCTGCAAAGCGTGTTGCTGCTATTCGAGAGTATCAAGATGCGCTGGCTCGTGGCGCTAAACCGGGACAGACGGAGTAGCTCATGCGCGTTGTGTTTATGGGCACGCCTGAGTTTGCTGTGCCCTCGCTTAGGGCGTTGAACGCAGAGCATGAGGTTGTGCTTGTGCTTACGCGTCCCGATGCTGTTCGTGGTCGTGGCAAGAAGCTCGAACCCTCTCCTGTTAAGGCTGCAGCTCTTGAGTTGGGGCTTCCTGTTCTCGAGACCACGCGCTGCATGCCTGAGGTGATTGATGAGCTACGCAGCGCCCAGGCAGATATCTTCTGCGTGGCTGCCTATGGCTGCATTTTGCCTGATGAGGTGCTTACGATGGCGCCACTAGGCATTGTGAACGTTCATGCCTCACTCTTGCCGCGTTGGCGTGGTGCCGCTCCTATTCAGCGCTCTATTCTTGCCGGTGACGAGTACACGGGCGTCTCCATCATGCGTATTGGACATGGAGTAGACACAGGCGCCTATTGTGCTCAGGCTTCTACGTTGGTGGCTGGTAAGTCTGCTGACGCTCTTACCACAGAGCTTGCGTACCTCGGTGCCGATCTGCTCTGCCAGACGCTGCCTGCCATCGCTGATGGCTCTGCTGTATGGACAGAACAGGACGAGGCGCTTGTAACGCATGCCGAGAAGGTAAGCAAAGCCGAGATGCGCTTGGATCCCGTCATGTCTGCTGCGGAGGCGCTTGCTCGAGTGCTTGCGTCTTCCGATGCAGCTCCTGCTCGCTGTGTTGTGGCTGGACGTCCGCTGCGCATTATGGAGGCACAAGCGCCTGCTGATTTGGCGTGCGCTCCTGCTGCAGGCGAGCTGCAGATTGCTTCTAAGTGTGTCTTCCTTGGTTGTATGGACGGTGCCATTGAGCTTTTGTCTGTCAAGCCTGATGGAAAGCGTCAAATGGATGCGGCTGCCTGGGCAGCTGGTCTTCATGAACAGCGCTTGCTGTGGGAGAAGCTCTCGTGAGTAAGCTTTCGCCTGCGCGGCGTTTTGCCCTCGATGTTCTTGCGGAGTCAAACTCGTCTCAAGCCTTTGTACGTGATGAATTGGCTGCGCGTAAGGCAGCCGTCTCTGCTGTGCTTGATGAGCGAAATTTTGCCTTTGCTTCCACGTTGGCTTTGGGGGTTACAGCCACATCTGGTTGTCTTGACGAGGCTCTTGACGTCCATCTTACAAAGCCAGGGAAGCTTTCGGCGCGGGTTCGGATTGCCTTACGCATTGCAACGTTTGAGATGCTCTATCTCAATACGCCAGGTCATATTGCTGTGAGCCAAGGTGTGGAGCTTGTACGTTCGCAGGCACGTTCTGCCGCGGGTCTTGCAAATGCCGTGCTTCGGCGTATCGATGCAAATCGTGACTCATACCTTAAGGCGCTTGATGTGCCAGAAGGGGAGCGTGCTGTCTCGCAGACAGCGCGTGCTCTTGGCCTTCCTGTATGGCTCTACCGCGAGATTGCTCGCGCGCGTGAGGACCGCGGATGCAACTCTGAACTGGTAGATAACCTCAATCCCGCTCTATTGGCAGTGCATCTGAATCCCTTGTGTTCATGTAAAGCAACGCTGAATCAGCAGACAATCCCTTCAGTGCTTCCTGGTTGCTTACAGGTAACCTCGCCTCATGTGCTGGCCTCCTCTGAGCGCCGTGAGGGAGAGCTGGTTGTTTCTGACCTACATGCACAGCTGATAGCCAGCATTGCTACGCGGGCGGGTTCTTGCTTGGAGATAGGCTCAGGGCGTGGAACCAAGACCTTTGTTATGGCTGCTCAGGCTGCTCGGTTTGGTCTTGAACGTCAGCATGTGGCTCTTGATTTGCACGCACACAAGGCTCAACTCAATCGTGAACGTATGGATGCTGCGGGGCTCGGTGAGCATATCGAATATCTCTCGGGCAACGCCTGCGACCTTGATGCTGCACTTCAGCCGCTTGACTGTCAGCATAAACATGTCTGCTTTGACACCGTCTTTGTGGATGCGCCATGCTCAGGGGTGGGTACCATGCGCCGCCACCCAGAGATTCCCTGGCGCTTGAGTGAGCTTGATGTACAAGAGACTCTGCCGCAGCTTCAGCTCACCATGCTTACTCAAGCCGCACGTCGTGTGGTGCCAGGCGGCGAGCTTATCTATTCAACTTGCTCTCCGCTTTTAAAAGAAGATGACGAGGTTATTGCACAGTTCTTGGCCTCTCCTGAGGGTTCTTTGTTTGCTGTCGCTCCTGTTTCTGGGGCGGAGTTTTTGCAGCGCAAGGAGTGTGCTGACGCTTGTGCGTATGTAAAAGATCATGAAACGCCCGAAGGTTATTTTGCTCCTATGCCTGTTGCTCATACCGACTTTGATGGGCATTTCTGCGCACGTTTCGTGCGGACTAATTAATTCCGTTTGCTTTGATTCGCATAAAAAGAGCCCGTACACACGGGCTCTGAACAGCGTTTTAATCTAAGTAGTTTCGAAACTACTTGCTGTGCGGGCAGTCAGCGCAGCCACAGGAGTGTGCTTCGGGAGCGCTGGATGTGGCGGAAGTGCTTGAGCCACCAGAGCGCTGGTCCGTGTTATAGAAACCCGAACCCTCAAACTTAATACCGCTCGCGTTAAAGACCTTCTCAGCTTCCTTACCACAAGAGGGGCAGGTGACCTCCGGATGCTCGGTCATGCCGTGTTCAACCTCAAAAACAGTGCCGCAGCTTGTGCAGCGATAATCGTAGCGTGCCACTCGTAAATCTCCTTGGTTTGCCTATGCGCCCACCTGTCAGACCGACCGGTGGGTGCCTTACGTTTTTTACCTTTGCTACTGTACCCGAAAGTGCCGCGCCCAGCGTGAAGACTTTAGGGAATAGCCAAGGGTTAATGAGACTGCGAGGTGCGTCCTGTTGTCTTCGCCAAAGCTTGAATGTCGGCGACTGCTGCAATCACAGATGCCTCATCCGCCTGCCAAGACCAGTTGCCGCCTGTGGTTCCTGGTACATTCATGCGCGACTCATTGCCAAGATGTAGTACGTCTTGGAGAGGCATCATGACCAGAGGAGCATCGCTTGCAAAGGCGCGCTGGCGGATATCGTTAACGCATGTGCGTACGGCGTCTGGCGCTGCGGAGTCTCCGCCAAACCAGCGATCGCCCACCCAACCCATAAGGGTTGCGGTGTCGTGGGTCGAGGTATACAAAATGGCATTGTCCCTGGTAGGCATGCAGTTGCGCACGTCTTCGTCGGCGAATTCAAGCACGTTCATGCCGGGGAAGCCACACTCGCTCACGAGTGCTCGCACGGCAGGTGTGAGATAACCTAGGTCTTCGGCTATAAGAGGTAAATCTCCAAGCTCTGCCTGTATGTGCTGGAAGAGCTCAAGGCCGGGGCCCGGCATCCAACGGCCATCTGAACCAGGCTTGCCTGCTGGAATGGAGAAGTACGACTGGAAGCCCAAGAAGTGGTCGAGGCGCACATAGTCGTAGAGCGCAAGTGCGCGGTGCAGGCGGGCGATCCACCAGCGGTAGCCGTCTTTGCGCATCTGATCCCACTGGTAGGTAGGATTACCCCAAACCTGTCCCGTTTCAGAAAAGCGATCAGGTGGCGTTCCGGCTATCTGAGTCGGCTCTCCGTCTGCATCGAGGCAGAATAGCTCAGGCGCATTCCATACATCAGCAGAGTCATCAGAGACATACATAGGAATATCGCCGATGATTTTAATACCACGCTCGTTTGCGTAAGCGTGCAGCTCCTGCCATTCAGTTTCAAAGCGGAACTGAAGATAGGCATGATAGCGTGCCTTGTTTTTAATAGCGAGGTCTTGGAGCAGTGATTCATCGTAGTGAGCATAGGCAGCCTCCCACTCATGGCGAGATGCGCCATTATGGAGGTCATGGATTGCCATAAAAGTGCAATAGGGCTTAAGCCAGTCTCTATTGTTTACTACGAAAGCCTCAAAGGCATTTTTAGTTTGGGCGTCATTGCCCTCAAGTTCTGCATACGCGCGTTCAAGTTCATCTGCAGATTCTTCTAACAGATTGGTGTTGCCCGCAAAGGCAGAGGGGCCCGCATAGGGCGAGTTATGCTCGTCTGTGGGGTTTACGGGCAGCACCTGCCAGTACGAGGCGCCCATCTGTTCCAGGTGGTCAACAAATGCTCGTGCTGGAGCACCGAGCGTACCTACACCGTTCTTATTGGGTACCGAGGTGACGTGGCACATAACGCCCCAGCCGCGGTCAAGCGGTTTTTGGAGACGCTGCTTGTTGTGGAAATACGCAGCACAGCTGCCCAGGGGATAAAGCGTAAGCTCGGCAAGCCCATCGTTTGTAGCGTGTAAATCGCGTCCGCTAATGAGGTCGCAAGCCGCTTCTCCAATAAATGGAATGCGTACGGTATGGCATTGCGTAGTACTGCGATTGATGAGCATAGTGACGCGTTCGCCGCAGGTTCCACGGCGGGTGTACATCAGTACATCGTCGTTTAATGCTTCTGCCTCAATGGTGTCGGACGTAAAGAGCGACATGGAACGACGCAAGCCGACGGCGTTTTTGACCATAGCAGTAAAGTCTGCGTCACCCTGGCCCCAAGGGTAGGGTGAACGGTTGCCGGGGTCATTGAGCCCCTGTACACCAAGCTCATCGCCATAGTAGATAGAAGGAACGCCTGGGAATGTCATTTGCATAAGGGTTGCAAGCCAAAAGCGCGCTTTTGCAAGCCCTAGCTTGTATTCTGGCAGGCGCCACGTGGCACGCTCGTTTTCGGGGATTGAGTCTGGATCTGGCGCGTCGCCTAAAACAGAGACAATGCGCGGACGGTCATGACTACTTAAAAGGTTCAATGAGCAGCGTAGTGCCTCAGGCGGGTAGTTCTCGCTTAAACTTTGGATGGTCTGAGCTGCGGTGTAGGCGGTGCATCCATTGGCATTGGTAAGAAAATCAATTACCAGCGTGCGGAAAGGATAATTCATCGCGGCATCAAGCTCGTCGCCAAGCAAGTAGCGACGGAGCTTACCGTAGCTAATCTTATTTGAAGCGTCTTCCCACACTTCACCCAGCACCAGTGCGTCAGGTTTTTCGGCAAGAGCTGCTGCCTTAATCTCGGCAATAAAGCCGTCACTCAACTCGTCGGCTACATCAAGGCGCCATCCATCAGCACCAGCGCGGAGCCAATGTCTAATTACGCCATCTTCGCCTAAGAGGAGTTCTCGCACGGCAGGGGAGTCCTCATTGAGATTTGGCATATTGGTGACACCCCACCAGCATTCGTATTCGCCGTCTGGCTTCATGTGGAAAGCGTCGTCCCAGTGCCCGCCCGCTTTTTGCCATGCGCCTGGTTCGGGATAGTTGCCATAGCGGTTAAAGTAGACAGAATCGTCTCCTGTATGGTTAAAGACGCCGTCCAGAATAATGCCCATGCCGTGTTCGTGGGCTGTACGGCATAGCTCGCTGAAATCCTCATCGGTGCCCAGCATGGGGTCAATATGCATGTAATTTGCGGTGTCATAGCGGTGGTTGCTGACAGCTTCAAAGATGGGGTTAATATAAATTGCGGTTACACCGAGCTCTGATAGGTAGGGCAGGCGTTCCTGTATGCCCTTAAGCGAGCCTCCGTAGAAGTCCCAGGTGGTAATTGAGTTGTCGGAGTTGCGCTCGTAGGTAGGAGGGGTGTTCCAATCTTCGACAATGCGTTTGATACTGCCCACGCGCTTCTTGGAGGCTTCTACCTCACAGCGTGCTCGCCATCCACCATCGCGCGAAAAGCGGTCGGGAAATACCTGGTAAACCATACCGCTTTCATACCATGAAGGACGTGTTTTGCGTGCTCGATAAAACGTAAGCTGAAAGGAGGGAACTTCCTGATAATCGTACGTTGCTCCTTCTCCGCCCTGAAAGCCCTGTGGGGCGCCAATGCGCAATTCAGGCTCGTTGGGTGCACATACAATAAATGAATACCAAACAATAGCCGGTTCTTTGCGGATAATGCTGGCGGCAAATATTCCGTCACCTTCGTGGTCCATGGGGAGTAATATTTCACCCTCGCCGTCAACCCATAGGCGAAGCGTGCAAGTTACTAACTGGGGGTCAATATCTTCAACACTGCAACGCAGGTTAACGGTGGTGCCTAACGTGACAGCACCGTAGGGGGTGCGAAATTTGGGAGAACGGCTGTTGTGACGGAGTTTCATGCGACTCCTTGGATTCTAGGTTTTTGGTACTTGGTTAGTGTACAGGATAGGGGCACCGCCTTCATGTGAAGTGGTGCCCCTATGTATCAGACTGTACGAGCTGCGCAAATCAACAATTATTTACCGGTCTTTGGGGAGTCGGTTTTAGGCGTAGCTTTTGCTTGGGTTGCGGATTTCGCCGCAGGCTTTGTTGCTGGTTTCGCAGTGTTTTTCGTTGCGGCTCTGGTTGTAGTCTTAGCAGTCGTTTTTGCCGCAGGCGTAGTAGTTGTCTTGGCCGCCGGCTTTGCGCTGCTCGTAGATTTTGTAGTCTTGGCTGTTGACCGAGAAGTAGAGCGCGTAGAAGAAGCCTTAGCTGTTGACCTACTAGTTCGGGCAGAGGTGGCCTTGGGCGCTGACTTTGTCGTGGATTTGGTAGCTGTTTTAGTGGAAGCCGACTTTGTAGCTGTGGCAGCTGCTGATTTTGCAGATGTGGTTGCTGTGGGCTTCGTTGTTGCCTCCATGGTTGCTGCTTCTACGACAGGTGCTTCTGTGGCGACTGGTTCCTTCTTCGCTTCCTCTGGCTTTGCATCCGTTGCTGATTCAGCGGGTTTTTCTTCAGATGTAGATTTGGGTGCAGCCTTTTTACGAGCTGGTTTACTGGGGGCACGCTGAGGCACACCAAGCGTGCAATCTGGGCAAAGGCCAAGATACAAATCAAGATAGCGCTGCGCTGAAGCCTTCCAGCTAAAATCAACGCTCATGGCCTGTGCTACCAGGGCATCCCAGGCTGCTCGGTCGTCCCAGAATAGACGTGCGGCGCGGAACACGGCATCGCCCATTTCTTCGCCGTTAAAGTGTGTGAATGAGAATCCTGTGCCCCCACCGGTGTAGCGGTTGTAGGGCTGCACGGTGTCGCGCAAGCCTCCGGTCTCACGAACCACAGGTAGCGTGCCATAGCGCATAGCAATCATCTGCGAGAGACCGCACGGCTCAAATAGCGACGGCATTAAGAACATATCTGCGCCTGCATACATGCGCTGTGAGAGTGCAGGGTCAAACTGAACGCGCGCAGCCATTTGGCCAGGATACATATTCTCAAACCAACGGAGTGCATCCTCATAGTCTCGGTCGCCCGTGCCAAGTACTGCCACCTGAACACCGCCCGCAAGAATGCGCTCAAGCGCGTAGGTTACCAAGTCCATACCTTTTTGCCTGGTCAGGCGTGTGACCATAACCATAAGGGGGCGGTCATCGCGCACTTCGAGCCCCAGCTCCTCTTGAATAGCCGCTTTACAAGCAGCTTTGCCACTCATGTTGCCGAGTGAATAGGTAGCGGCTATGCGCTGATCAGTTGCGGGGTCATTTTTCTGCGTATCAATGCCGTTTACGATGCCGGAGAGTACATTCTGGCGACGTCTCAGCGCGCCATCGAGGCCTTCTCCAAATTCGGGCGTGCGAATTTCTTCTGCATAAGAAGGGGAGACCGTTGTAACGGCATCTGAATAGTTGATGGCTCCTAACATGTAGTTAATCGAGCGATCATCACATCTAAGCTGGCGCGCTGCAGCTTCTACCTCACTTAGTCCTAAAACATCGCCAAGCATGAAGTCGCTGAACTGTCCTTGGAATGCAATGTTGTGAATGGAGTAGACCGTCTTTACGTTCTCGTAGAGGGGTAAGCCCTGGTAGAACTCGCGCAAAAAGACGGGCGCCATGGCAGTGTGCCAGTCATTGCAGTGCAATACGTCGCAGGTAAATCCATCTGGGAGGTGTTGCAGAGACTCGGTTACTGCTTTAGAGAAGAATGCAAAGCGTTCACCGTCGTCAAAGAACCCGTACGGATAGTCACGCTTAAAGTAGCGCTCGTTATCAATAAAGAGATATGTAATGCCGTCGTGTACCAAGCGCTCAAGGCCACAGTACTCGTTTCTCCAACCCAGAGGTACGGTAAAGTCGCAGACGTGCTCCATCTGACTGAGCCACGAATCATCGATAGTGGAGTACTTGGGCACCATAACAATGACCTTGGCGCCCGCCTCCTCAAGGGCTGCAGGCAGCGATCCTGCGACATCGCCCAATCCGCCCGTCTTAACAAAGGGAGCTGCTTCTGCACTTGCAAATACTACATGCAGGGGATGCTTGACCGCTTCGGTCATAGTCTAGTCCTTTCAGCTAGATGCGCCCGGGTTTGGGCCCGGGCGCTCATATTCTAGTTCGTGGCGTTTACGGTTAGAACGCCCGTAGGTGCTTTGGCAATAATAAGCGGCACATCGGGTGTACCACGTAGCTCGGTTTGTGCGGGCACCACGTTGTTCTTATCGATGATGGCGTTCTCTACGCGTGCACCGCTCTTAATCACGCAGCCCTGCATAACAATGGCGTTTGTGATGGAAGCACCTTGCTCCACTACAACATCGCGGGCAAGAATGGAGCCGCGCACCGTGCCGCGAATTAGGCAGCCAGCAGAAACAAGAGAGTTGCATACGTTGCTGCCAGCACCATACTTTGCGGGTGGCACATCGTGCGCCTTAGTCATAATGGGACGCTCGGGGCAGAAGAGCTGGTCATTGGTCTCGGGCTTAAGCATCTCGAGGGAACGACGGTAGTACGAGTCCTCATTAAAGATTCCTACAGCCAGACCCTTGAACTCATAGGTGCACACATCAATGCGGCCAAACTCGGGCTCAATAGCCTCAAAGAGATCAAGGTGATCCACGCTCTGATATCCATCGATAATGTCGAGCAGCAGGTCGCGATTGATAACGCAGCAGTCCAAGAACTTATTGTCACCAAACGAGCAGCCCGCATGCAGGGCGCGTACACGGCCAGCATCGCCAATTTCCAGGGCGGTAACATCCTCGTCGTGTGCACGCTCGGCACGGCAGTAGACCATCGTTGCCTGGGCGCCAGAGCGCTCGTGAGCATCAATAATCTCGGCTAAGTCGAGGTTGAAGATGATGTTAGATCCGCACATCACCACGTAGGGGAGATTGGAACGCTGGAAGAGCGTCTTGTTGGAAATGATATCGCGCAGCAAAAAGCGCATGCCACGCTTGGAAGCACCAAAGGCGTTGCCAGGCAGCAGGAACAAGCCACCCTTTTTGCGATCGAGCATCCAATCGCGTCCAGAGCCCAAGTGGTCAATAAGCGAGCGATAGTTGCCAGGCATAACAACGCCAACAGTCTTTATGCCCGCATTCATCATGTTGGAAAGTGGGAAGTCAATCAGACGATAGCGGCCAAAAATAGGCAGTGCAGCAAGCGGACGACAATCCGTCAGCTTGGAGCCGGTGCGGCAGGTGTAGTTAGCAGTGATGTAGCCGATGGCTTTGCGATTAATCATCGGTTCATTCCCCCTTCCCGATGACGACATCGTTTCCAACGACAGCCGTGTCTTTAGTGGTGTCAACGCTGCCGAGTTTAACGTCTTCCTCGACAACAGAGTTCTCGCCCAAAATGGCGCGGCACACATGTGCACCGGCCTTTACGTGTGCGCCAGGTAGCAGCACCGAGTCTTCCACAACAGCGCGCTCTTCCACAATGCTATCGGTGGAAAGAATGGAATGGCGTACCTGACCGTAAACGCGGCAGCCATTAGAAATCAAGCTGTCCTCAACACGGGCATCCGGACCAATGTAGTGCGGCGGGCGCGTGGTGACGTTGCTCATAATGGGGAAGCTCTTGTCGTAGAGATCAAACTCAGGATTTTCGCCCAGCAAATCCATCGAGGTCTCGTGGAAACTGGAGATGGTGCCTACGTCTTTCCAGAAACCATGGAACTCGTAGCAGAACAGGCGGCGGCCGTCCTCAAGAAGCTTCGGGATAATGTCTTTGCCAAAGTCGTGGCTCGAACGTGCATCAAGTGCGTCGGCCTCAAGTGCATCTACCAAAAGCTTGGTGCTAAAAATGTAGATGCCCATGGAGGCAAGGTTAGAGTCTGGCTTCTCTGGTTTCTCCGTAAACTTGACGATGTGATCGTCCTCAGGGTCCTTGGTAATGATGCCAAAGCGGCTAGCCTCTTCCCAGGGAACCGGCATAACGGAGATGGTGAGGTCTGCGTTGTTCTTAATGTGAACCTCGAGCATCTTGCGGTAGTCCATGCGATAGAGATGGTCACCCGAAAGAATCAGTACGTACTCGGGGTCATGCTCCTTGATGTAACCAATGTTTTGAGCCACAGCATCTGCTGTACCTGCGTACCAGTTGCCACCCTCTTGCGTGGCATAGGGCGGAAGAATGGATACGCCAGCACCGCGCTCGTCCAGATCCCATGCAGCACCCGAGCCAACATAGGAGTTCAGCAGGTAGGGACGGTACTGGGTAAGTACGCCTACGGTATTAATGCCAGAATTAGTGCAGTTGGAGAGCGAGAAGTCGATAATCCTAAACTTGCCGCCAAACGAAACGGCAGGCTTAGCAATCTTGCTCGTCAGCGCTCCCAACCTGCTGCCTTGCCCTCCTGCGAGGAGCATAGCGATGCATTCCTTTTTGCTCATCGTGTTCTCCTTTGTGTTGTTACGGACAGGTTCTTAAACGTGCCAAATATCGTGCGCGTATTCGCGAATGGTGCGATCGCTCGAGAAGTGACCAGAGTTTGCAATGTTTGCGAGCGCCATACGTTGCCAAGCGTATGTGTCGTCATAGGAATCGGTTAGCTCACGCCATGCCTGCGTATAGGAGGCAAAGTCTGCGAGAACAAAGTCGTAGTCGTTATTGTTCATGAGTTCGTACGCAATGCTCTCAAAGTTGCCTGAGAGTGCGGCAAACGTGCCATCGGTGAGCTGCTCTACGCAGCGTCCCGCATGGGCGCGGTCGTTGTTTACAACGTCCCACACAAAGTAGTTGCCATTGCGCAGAGCTTCAATCTCATCAACCTTCATGCCAAAGATCTTTTCGTTTTGCTCTCCAGCAAGCTGGGCAATCTCAATGTTTGCACCATCGAGGGTGCCCAAGGTAATGGCGCCATTCATCATGAGCTTCATGTTAGAGGTGCCCGAAGCTTCCTTGCCGGCGGTTGAAATCTGCTCGGAGATTTCGGTTGCAGGGTAGATGAGCTGGGCATTTGAAACAGCAAAGTTAGGGATAAAGGCAACCTTGATGTAGTCGTTTACGCGTGGGTCGTTGTTAATAACATCGGCCACGGAGTTAATAAGGCGGATGGTCTCTTTAGCAAAGGTGTAGGCGCTCGCTGCTTTACCCGAGAAGATAAAGGACGTCTTGTGCGGCTTGTAGGATGGGTCATCCAGCATGCGGTTGTAGACATCCATCACCTTAAAGATGTTCATAAGCTGGCGCTTGTAGGCATGGAAGCGTTTAACCTGAACGTCAAAGATGGAGTCGACATCAAGCTCTACGCCTGTCTCGCGCGCTACATATGCTGCCAGGCGTTTCTTGTTCTCACGCTTAGAGGCAGCAAGGGCATCCAAGAACGCGGTATCGTCTGCAGCAGACTCAAGGCGCTTGAGCTCATAAGCGTCATGCAGCCAGCCATCGCCAATGCGCTCGGTAATAAGGCGAGCAAGGGAAGGGTTGGCGTTTGCCAAGAAACGGCGCTGCGAGATGCCGTTGGTCTTGTTATTAAACTTCTCGGGCGTCAATGCATAGAAGTCATGCAGTGTCTCGCGCTTCAAAATTTCTGTGTGGAGCTGTGCTACGCCATTAACAGAGTGCGAACAAATTACAGAAAGGTTGGCCATGCGTACCTGACCATCCCAAAGAATCGCGGTGTTGCGCAAGTGCTCCTGCCAGTTCTCGCCTTCGCGCGGGAAAGCCTCCATATAGCGACGATTAATCTCGTCGATATACATGTACACGCGAGGAAGAAGCTTGCGGAAGGTCTCGATAGGCCACTTTTCCAGTGCTTCAGGCAGCACGGTGTGGTTGGTGTAAGAAATGCTTCGGCACACGATATCCCATGCGGTGTCCCAGTCCAGACCTTCTTCGTCAACAAGGATGCGCATAAGTTCGGCTCCGCACATGGCGGGGTGTGTATCGTTGGTATGAATGGCCACCAGGTTGGGGAAATCCTCCCAGCCACGATTGGGGTGGTCAAACTTGAAGTTGCGAATGATGGACGAAAGACCTGCTGCCACAAAGAGGTATTCCTGCTTTAGGCGCAAGATGCGACCATGCTCACCTGCATCGTTAGGATAGAGAATCTCAGAAATGGCTTCTGCATCAGTGCGGAACTTTGCTGCCGCGGCATAGTCGCCACGGTTAAAGGCATCCAGATCAAAGTCTTCATGTGCGGGTTCTGCACTCCAAAGGCGCAGACGATTTACCGTCTCGCCATCCATGCCTACGATGGGCACGTCGTACGGTACGGCCTTAACCAGCTCGCCGCCTTCTTGCGTAAACCAGAAACGGCCTTCTTCTTCGTGACGCACGACCTCGCCACCAAAGCGTACGAGTACGGCACTCTCGGGATGACGGGTTTCCCAGGGATATCCCTTATCAAGCCAGTTGTCGGTTACCTCTACCTGGCGGCCGCCTTCAATCTTTTGACGGAAGAGACCATAGTGGTAGCGCATACCGTTGCCAAAGCCCAAGATGCCTTCTGCGGCCATCGAGTCAAGGAAGCATGCAGCCAGACGACCAAGTCCGCCATTGCCAAGGCCGGGATCGCCTTCTTCTGCGAGCAAATCGTCAAGAGAGATGCCCATATGCTTGAGACCTGCTTCGACAACATCACGTGCGCCGTAGTTAAGCAGGTAGTTATCAAGCAGTGGACCCAAGAGGAACTCAAGCGAGAAGTAGTAAACCTTCTTTTTGTCGCTTCGAGCGTTCTCGGAATCGGACTGAGCAAACTGCGTGTTTGCCTTTTGGGCTATGAGGCGTGCGAGAGCCTGATAGCGCTCAGCATTGGTGCAACCCTTGAGGTCTTTGCCCACCTCGGCCATGAGCACGGAGCGGTATTCCTGGGCAAACTGCTCGGGAGTTTCAAAGATCTTACGCATGCATCGTCTCCTTTTTAATAATTGTTTGTGGTTGGCTATTGCTTCGGTTTCTTGCCGGTGGTTTTTGAAGTTGTGCTCTTTGTAGTTGCTTCCTTTTTGGTTGAAGTTTTTGGTTTGCGTGTCCTAGTGGCTCCTGTTGCCTTAGCTACCTTGGTTTTCTTGGTAGCCTTTGTGGTGGTTGAGGGCTTTTTAGTCGCAACTGCCTCCGCGGGTTTAGGTGGCTTGTAGCTTGATGGCCCGCGCCGTTTAAAGACAAGACCGCTGAGGCCTGGAACAGCGGTTTCAATAGAATCGGCACGACCATTCCAGCCCTTGGGCTGACTAGGGGAGAGAACTGGGACGGGATAGCTTGAGCCTCCAAATTCAGCCAGGTCGGAGTTAAAAATCAACTCCCAATCGCCTTCGCGCGGAACACCAATGCGATAGCTCTCATACGAGGCAGGGTCAAAGTTGATGAGCACTACAAGATCGTCTATGGGGTCGTTACCATGGCGGACAAACGTGATGATGGATTGCTCATTGTTATCTGCGTCAATCCACTCAAAACCATCTGGAGTGTAGCTGTGCTCATACAGAGCAGGTTCAGCGGAGTACAGGTGGTTAACAGCTTTCACGAAGGCTTGCTGGTGAGCATGTGTCTCGTAGTCTTGTGCCATAAACCACTGAATCGACTCGTAATAGCGCCACTCAATAAACTGAGCAATCTCGTTGCCCATAAAGTTGAGCTTTGCGCCGGGGTGCGTCATCTGGTAAAAAGCCAGCGTGCGCATGCCGGCAAATTGACGCCACCAGTCGCCGGGCATGCGTCCAATCAGCGAGCACTTGCCGTTTACTACCTCGTCGTGTGAAAGTGGCAGTACAAAGTTCTCGTTAAAGGCATACATGAGCGAGAAGGTAAGGAGCCCGTGGTTGCCGGGGCGCCACGGAAAATCGGTCTGCATATAATGCAGCGTGTCGTTCATCCAGCCCATATCCCACTTGTAGTGGAAGCCAAGTCCACCTTTTTCTGGTGGATAGGTAACCAGCGGCCAAGCGGTTGACTCTTCAGCAATCATCATCACATCGCTAAAGCGCTCAGAAATGCGCGTATTAACCGTGCGGATGAAGGCACTTGCATCGAGGTCTTCCTCAGTACCGTGCTCGTTGTAGTGCTTCTCAGATTCGTCAGAGATGCCAAAGTTGAGATAAAGCATGCTCGTGACGCCATCCATGCGAATGCCGTCGATATGGAAATGCTCAAGCCAAAACAGAGCGTTAGCAGTAAGGAAGCTCACAACCTCAGGCTTAGAGAAGTCAAACTTATGTGTGCCCCAGTTGGGATGAATCTCGTGCTCGTAGAGCATAT
The DNA here is from genome assembly GCA_963653375.1 of Roseburia sp. CAG:303. Lineage (GTDB taxonomy): Bacteria > Actinomycetota > Coriobacteriia > Coriobacteriales > Coriobacteriaceae > Collinsella. Next base: position 42,669 of record CAVJWJ010000001.1, on the reverse strand, counting down.
GCCCATTAAAGGTGGCAAGGCCGTGCGAATCGGCACAGAATCCTCCGGGCACCCAGTCCATAATCACGCCAATGCCTGCCTGGTGGGCTGCATCTACCAGATGCATAAACTGTTGAGGCGTGCCAAAGCGTGCGGTGGTGGCATAGTAACCGGTTGTTTGATAGCCCCATGAGCCGTCAAAGGGGTGCTCGGTTACGGGCATAATCTCGATATGCGTGTAACCCATGTCGCGTACGTACGGCACAAGCTCGCGCGCAAGGTCGTCGTAGGTGTAGTAAGTACCACGCTGAGCAGGGAAGGGGTCACCAGGTCCTGGCCATGTACCGTCCTCGCGAGGCTCGCCCTGAGGCTCGTCTCCATGGCGCTTCCAGCTTCCTAGATGAACCTCATAGATGTTGAGGGGATGCTCCATGTGGTTGGTGGCACTTCGATTTTTTAGCCACGCGGCGTCTTGCCACGTGTAGCCGTCGAGTGTCCAAAGCTTTGAGGCTGTGTTGGGCGGGCATTCATCGGCTACGGCAAAGGGATCGGCTTTAAGCAAAATCTCGCCCGAGTCGGTCTCGATGGCAAATTTATACAGGTCTCCCATTTGGAGTCCAGGAATAAAGCCCTGCCAGATGTCGCTTTGCGGCAGAAGGTTTAAGGGGTTTGCATGCGCTTCCCAGCCATTAAAATCGCCTACAACAGAGACAGAGCGAACTTGCGGTGCCCATACAGCAAAGCGCCAGCCTGCGTGTCCGTCTACTGTGTCTGGATGGGCACCCATCTTCTCTGCGCAGCCCAACCAGCTACCGTGTCCAAACAGGTAGATGTCGTCTTTTGTTATCTCAAGCGGCGAGGGTGAGGGGGAGTTTGTGCTTTGTGCGGTAACTCGGCTCACGGTCATCATCCCTACAGTCTCAGTGCGTCTTGACGCATGTTCAAAACTTGAATTCAGACTAGCACCACAGCGTTCTTTCGGCGCCCTCTAAACGAGGGACGGTATCTATTAATCTTTGTATGAACGTCACTTGACAGATACCTAATTTACGGGATTTATTTTGCCGCTAACGCCTGCAGCGTGCAGCTTTGTATGGGTCTGCTAGGATTCAGGGAATAGATGCATTTCTTGCCTAAGGGGTTAATATGAGCGCTTCTCATTCACGTCCTTCTGCTTTTATTTTTGATTGTGACGGCACGTTGCTTCAGTCAATGGGAATGTGGCTGAGGGCAGAGCCTGCTTTGCTTAAAACCTATGGAATTGACACGGTGGCAGATGACTTCGCTGAGTTTGAATCCCTTTCTTTGATGGGGGAGTGTGAAGGCTATCATCGCAAATGGGGTGTAGGTAAAGACGCTGAGGATGTCTACGCGCACCTGATGGAACTCGTTTGCGATGGCTACCGCAATGAGGTTACGCTGAGGCCTGGTGTCATTCCCTTTTTGGACGCTACGCAAAAGGCAGGGATTCCGATGGCTATTGCTACATCAACTCCTCCCGAGGCGGTGCATATTGGTCTTGAGGCCTGCGGTCTTTCCGACTACTTTGATGTCTTGGTAACCACCGGCGAGGCGGGCGCTTCTAAGGATCATCCAGACGTATACGATTTGGCGCTTGCTCGCCTGAGTGATCTGCATGGCTTGGGTGAGGTGCAGCATAAGGACGTATGGGTCTTTGAGGACGCTGTCTTTGGTCTTAAAAGTTCTAGCTCTGCAGGGTATCGCCGTGTGGGAATTTTTGACGTTGAGGGGCGCGCTCAGCGTGAGGATGTGCGAGCAAACTGCGAGATTTTTATTGACTCGTTTGAAGAGCTTTCGCTTGAACGCATTTTGAACTTTGAGGATTGAACAGCGCACCCTCGTTGCTCCCAAGGGTGTACGAGATGCGGTCTATGTGCCGAGCTTGTGCGTGTAGATATGAGCGCGGAGCCTGTCGAAGCGTATGAGTGGTTTGAGGAGGAGTACTTTGACTGAGGCGCCAAAACGCGTGTTGGTTGTTGGTGGCTCTCCAGCGCGTTCTTCTGCCGAGATCATTCAGCGAGCCGCAGATCAGTGTGATGTCATAGTTGCTGTCGACAGAGGCCTAGATGCTGTTTTGGATGCAGGACTTGCTTGCACACTCTTTTGCGGGGATGTAGACACGGTGAGCTCTCGTGGTGAACAACTGGTGGCTCAGGCCGAGAAAGCTTCTTGTGTGGGGGAGTCTGCTTCCTTTGACGTTGAGCACTACGACCCTCATAAGGATGCTACAGATCTTTCGTTAGCTTTGCGTGCTATAGGCTCTCGTTGGCCTGGGGCTGTACTTGTGGCTACTTGTTTTTCGGGCGGTGCTCCCGATCATGCTATGGCTGTTATGGGTCGTCTTGCTTCTTATGGCGGCTCTGTTGAGCTTATCGAAGATACTTTTGAAGCACGTATTTTGCATGCGGGAGATGCTTGGACACTTGTAGAAAAAATCGGTAAACGGTTCTCGTGTGTGCCCCTCAGCGTTGAGTCGGAAGTGTCAGAGTCTGGTTTTTGCTGGAATCTTAGTCACGCGTCGATGGAGTTGTTGAGCGACTGGGGCATTTCCAACGTGGTGGAAGAGGACTCAGCTTGTATAACCTGTCATGCAGGTACCTTGGCTTGCTGGCTTTTTAGCTAAAAAGAACCCTCTTACCTGCGTTTATGCGAGGTAGGAGGGTTTGTTGTTAAGACATGAGCCTAAAGCGGATCATGTGTGTTTTGAAACTGAGTCTACTGGTAGTCCATAACCTTTACCCAGCTCAGCAGAGCCTGCTGGTCTTGGCCTTCGCGCTTACGAGCGAGCTCAGAGGCGGCTACTACTGGCATCCACTGACGAACTTCCTGGATAGGCGTGTTTGAACGCTCGCAGTAGAGCTCCAAGAAGGCATCGGCCTGCTGCTTATCCTTCAGAGCAAAAAGCAGATAGGTCATTGCTGCGTCCGCCGCGGGCTCACCCTGTGTGGCATGTGCCCAGTCGCAGACATACATCTTGCCGTCCTCACCAATAATGATGTTAGTGGGGTTAAAGTCGCCATGGCATACGCAGGTATCTTTCTTCATGCCATCCAGACGCTCGAGTAGGTTGTAGCGCGTGGTCTCGTCGATCTGGTCAAGACCCTTGATCATACGTGCGTACTTGTCCTTCTGGCGGTTAAGCTGCTGACAACGATATCCGTGGATCTCAATCAGCAGGTCAACAAACTGCTCAAGGAACTCATAGTAGCGGCCTGGTTCGGCGGCCATTTTGTCTGCCATGATCTCGCCAGGTACCTTGCTGGTGAGCATTGCCCAACCGCCGTTGTCCTTAACCTGATCTACGGCAAGCGCCTTGGGGCTGGGGATACCACACTCGTTGATACGGGCTAGGTTCAGCGCCTCGTTGAAGACGTCGGACACGGGCTTTGTTTCGTTGAAGACCTTGACGATTTTGTCGCCCAGGTCGTAAACAACCTTGTTGCCGCGCTTTGCAAGCTCGACCTTGTCCTGAGGTAGTTTCATGGTCGATACGTCCTCTCTGCCTTATGAGGCAATCAATAAATAAAGGGAGGCGCGCCCGTTATGGTACGCAACCTCCCTTCTAGACCCGATCGGGGTGCTACTGTTAGACGCCGTAGCTCTGCGGCTCACGGCCGTAGTAAGCGTCGAGGAACAGCTCCTTGATCTCGCTCATCAGCGGGTAGCGCGGGTTAGCGCCGGTGCACTGGTCGTTGAACGCCTGCTCGGTCATATCATCAAGTGTATCCAAGAAGTACTTCTCGTCTACACCATATTCGGCGATCGTCTTCTTGACGCCGATGAAGTCCTTCAGCTCCTCAAGCTTGGTGATGAAGTTCTCAAAGACCTCGTTGTCGTCCTTGCCCTCAATGCCGCAGTAACGAGCCATCTCGGCGTAGTTGTGCAATGCGTTGGGGTAGGGGTACTGCGAGAAGGTGCCCATCTTCACCGGTGCCTCAGCGGCGTTGTAACGCATAACACGCGTCAGGATGACGGCGTTTGCCAGGCCGTGAGGAATGTGGTGGAAGGCGCCGAGCTTGTGAGCCATGGAGTGGTTGAGGCCCAGGAAGGCGTTGGCGAATGCCATACCAGCCATGCAGGAGGCGTTGTGCATTTCCTCGCGAGCGTGAGGATCCTTGGCGCCATTCTCAAAGCTGGAGGGCAGGTTCTCAAAGACGAGCTTAGCAGCGCGCTCAGAGAGGCCCTTGGTGTAGTCGGAAGCCATGATGGAGACGTAGGACTCAATGGCGTGAGTCATAACATCGATACCAGAGGCAGCAGTCAGACCACGAGGAGCGGTCATAGCATTGTCAACGTCGACAATAGCCATCTTAGGCAGCAGCTGATAATCGGCGAGCGGCCACTTAATGCCGGTCTCCTTGTCGGTGATGATGGCAAACGGGGTGCACTCAGAGCCCGTACCCGAAGAGGTGGGGACAGCTACGAAGTAAGCCTTCTGACCCATCTCGGGGAAGGTGTAAACACGCTTACGGATATCCATGAAGTCCATGGCCATATCCTCGAAATTGACCTCGGGGTGCTCGTACATAACCCACATAATCTTGCCGGCGTCCATAGCAGAGCCACCGCCAACAGCAATGATTACGTCAGGCTCGAACAGACGCATCTGAGCGGCGCCACGACGTGCACACTGCAGCGAAGGATCGGGCTCAACATCGTAGAAGCAGTCGTGAGCAATGCCCATTTCGTCCAGCTTGGCCTCGATGGCGCGAGTGTTGCCATTCTTGAAGAGGAACTGGTCGGTAACAATAAAGGCACGCTTCTTGCCCATGACGCGGCCGATCTCGTCGAGCGCGACAGGCGTAGAGCCCTTCTTGAAGTACACCTTCTCGGGAGCGCGGAACCACAGCATGTTCTCGCGACGCTCCGCGACGGTCTTGATGTTGATCAAGTGCTTCACCCCAACGTTCTCAGAGACGGAGTTGCCACCCCAGGAGCCGCAGCCCAGCGTGAGGGAGGGCTTCATGCCAAAGTTGTACAGGTCGCCAATGCCACCGTGCGAAGACGGAGTGTTGATAACGATGCGGCAAGCCTTCATCGTGTTCTCAAACAGGGCGATCTTCTTAGACTGTGCGGGATGCACGTAGAGCGAAGCGGTGTGACCCGGGCCACCTGCCAGTACGAGGTGCTCGGCCTTGTCCACAGCCTCCTGGAAGTTCTTGGCCTTGTACATAGCAAGAACGGGGGAGAGCTTCTCGTGGCTGAACTCCTCCTTCTCAGGATCGGTGGAGGTAACCTCAGCAATCAGAATCTTGGTCTTAGCAGGAACCTCAATGCCAGCGAGCTCTGCAATCTTTGCAGCAGCCATACCAGGGATGCGGTGATCGAGGGCGCCGTTCTTAAACATAGCCTCGCGCAGAGCCTCGAGCTCCTTGCCCTTTTTAACAAAGTAGCAGCCGCGGCGGGTGAACTCTTCCTTGACCTCGTTATAGATGGTATCGATAACGGTGACGGACTGCTCAGAGGCGCAAATCATGCCGTTGTCGAAGGTCTTGGAGTGGATGATGGAGTTAACAGCCAGCTTGATGTCTGCGGTGTCGTCGATAACAACGGGCGTGTTACCAGCGCCAACACCCAGAGCAGGCTTGCCAGAGCTGTAAGCAGCCTTAACCATGCCCGGGCCACCGGTAGCCAGAATGATGTCAACGTCGGCCATGACCTTACCAGTCAGGTCGATGGAAGGAACGTCTACCCAACCGATAATCTCCTCGGGGGCACCGGCTTTAACAGCAGCCTCAAGCACGAGCTTGGCGGCAGCAATGGTGCACTTGGCGGCAGCGGGGTGCGGGGAGATGATGATGGCGTTACGCGTCTTCAGGCAGATAAGGGTCTTGAAGATGGCGGTAGAGGTGGGGTTCGTGGTGGGGATAACAGCACCTACAATACCGATAGGCTCAGCAATCTTGGTGATGCCGTAGGCCTCGTCGCGCTCAAGCACGCCGCAGGTCTTGGTGTCCTTGTACGCATTGTAGATGTACTCAGCGGCGTAGTGGTTCTTGATGATCTTGTCTTCCAGAACACCGCGGCCGGTCTCCTCGATCGCCATCTTGGCGAGGGGGATACGAGCCTTGTTAGCTGCCAGAGCTGCCTCGTAGAAAATCTTGTCGACCTGCTCCTGGGTGAAGGTGGCGTACACCTTCTGGGCTTCGCGCATGCGCGCGAGCTTTGCCTCCAGGGCTTCGATGCTGTCTACGATTGCGGGTGCGGCATCTGTCGTTGGCTTTTTGGCCATGCTAAGCTCCTCCTATTAGTTGGGCTGTGCCTACGCTGTGCAGTCTAGGTGATAGCTGCCCGTTTGGGGGCGAACGGTAGCTTCTTGTCGATAAACGGTATAAATGAAGCGCTTCACTTGCCTATTGTTAATAGAACTGTGACGAAGTATTGAAGGATTCATGATGGCACAGCAAGGTTGATTTGCTCTAAGAAGGCGCACGTCAAGGCGTAGAAGAAGCTTGAACTTATTAAAATGAACAAGCTCAATAACTGAAACGCTTCAATGAATATTCATTCAGACTTAGTTTTAGTATGCTGAATGTCAGAAGTAATTTGTAGCGAGAGTAATTCGAATTACTTGCAGGCAATCTTTTACTAAATAGGTTCTTGCATGCATCGTGGCGTGGAGTATTATCTTTGCGCGCATGCTTGGGAGTCTCTCTGCTCCGGGTTTATTGTTTCCCAAGTTCGTTGTGTAAAAATCGAGTACTAAATCACTTCTGTGGTATAGTTCATTGCTGTTTGTTCACGCGGCACATCATCTAGCCGCCCAAGGAGGGTATATACCATGTCCAAAGTTTGCGAAATCTGCGGTAAGCACCCTGTTGCTGGTCGCTCCGTCAGCCACTCCCACCGCGTCTCCATCCGCAAGTTCCGTCCTAACATTCAGCGTGTTTACGTTGTTGTTAACGGTACTCGTCGTAAGATGAACGTATGCACTACTTGCCTTAAGTCCGGTAAGGTCGCTCGTTCCTAAGTTCTTTCGCGGCAGCCTCGCGTGAACACGCCGAAACATTCGGCTCCGTCACGAACTTGTCAAGGCACCTCCGGGTGCCTTTTTGTTTATCTATCCATGGGGGCAGAGGAGTAAGGCCATCGCGTGAAAGTCCTTAGATTCTTAAAGAACCATAAGCTAAATCTTGCTATCGCCTTAGCGTTGTTGCTTGTTTTGGCGAACTGTGAGTTGGCTTTGCCCGCAACAATGAGAAACATCATTGATACCGGTATTTCTGGTTCTGGCATTACCTCTACGGTGCCTGACTGGATTTCTGAAGACGACTACAAGTTTCTCGAGCTTTTTCTTTCGCCAAGTGAAAAAGCAAAGATGGATAAGTACTACGTCAAGACCGACAACGTTCAGGCCAACAATTGCTTGACCTTTATAGGTGATGATGCGGTGCGCAATGAAATCTCGTCCTTTCTGACAGGTATTGAAGTCATTGCGTTTCGTTTTAACCAAGGTATTCCAGTAGATAAGGTAGCGCGTGCCTTTTCTCATGGTGAAGCGTATGTCGAAGACATGCTGTTAAGGTACATGACTGGCGAGTCTGACGGTTTGATGTACCCCTACGATTTGATGCAGTTTATCGAGCAAAAGGGCATTAATCCAACCCTGCTGTATTCCGATCGCGCCTACATAATGAGTGTCTTTGGTGATACTGGCGTCGCTGATATTTCTTCTCGCGCTATTGAGTATGTTCGACAGTCTTATATACGCGCAGGTATCGACCTTACCAACTTCCAAAATGCCTACCTTATGCGTGAAGGCCTTATTATGCTTGCATTTGCGGGCATCTCGGTTGTTTGCGCTGTTCTGGCAACCCTCAATGCTTCGCGCACGGCTGCTACGGTTGCACGAGAACTTCGTCACGATCTTTTCGAGCGTGTGCTCTCGTTTTCTCCGCGCGAGATGGATCAATTCTCTACCGCTTCGCTCATTACACGTGGTACCAATGATATTCAGCAGATTCAATCTATGCTCGTACTCTTTATGAGAACGGTTTTGCTCTCACCATGTTTGGGTTTTTGTGCTCTATATCGCGTATTTACTGCTGGCAATACGACTTTGCAGTGGGTAATTGGCGCTGCGGTTTTTGCTATTGCAGCGGTAGTTGGCATTTTGATGGGCCTCACCATTCCAAAGTTTCGCCGCATGCAGTCGCTTGTTGACCGCAATAACCTGATTGCTCGTGAGATTCTTACTGGTATTGTGCCGGTTCGAGCTTTTGGTCGTTCGAAGTACGAAGAAGAGCGTTACGACGGCGCAAACAAAGAGCTTACTGACACGTATATTTTTACCAACCGTGCTATGTCCTTCATGATGCCGGCCATGCTTGTTGTTATGAACCTTTCGAGCCTGGCCATTATTTGGTTTGGTGGTTCAATCGTAAACGACGGCCTCATGAAGTTTGGCGACCTTGTTGCTTACATGAACTACACCACGCTTGTTATTAGGTCTTGCATGGTGTTAACCATGGTGGCTGTAACGCTGCCACGTGCAGACGTTGCTGCAGACCGTGTTAAAGAGGTTCTTGATACCTATTCGACTGTTGTCGATCCAGACGATCTTGATCTTGAGTTTAATGATGAGTCGGATGACGATACCAAGGATATGAATGATAACGAGGATGATTCGTCTTGGGACGGTGTTCTCTCCTTTAATGATGTTTCCTTTACCTATCCTGGTAGTGATATTCCCGCACTTGAGCACGTGTCCTTTACTGCTCAGCCAGGGGAGACCTTGGGCATTATTGGCCAGACTGGCGCAGGCAAGACCACGCTTGTGCAGCTCATCCCGCGCTTTTACGATGTGACTGAGGGCTCTGTTTTGTTGGATGGAATTGACATTCGAACGATTGGCCTAGAAGAGCTGAGAAGTCAGATTGGCTATGCTCCTCAAAAGACCATGCTGTTCTCAGGCACGATTGAGAGCAACATTAAGTATGGCAATCCTGACATGCCTGATGACCAGATGCTAACAGCAGCTCAAACAGCCCAGGCAATGGAGTTTGTTGACTCTAAGGAAAACGCCTTCCAAAGCGCGATTTCGCAAGGTGGCTCCAATATTTCTGGTGGTCAGCGTCAACGCCTGTCTATTGCTCGCGCCTTGGCGCCGCGTCCTAAAGTGCTTGTGTTTGATGATTCATTCTCTGCGCTTGACTACAAAACAGATGCTGCTCTGCGTCAGGCTCTTGGTGAGTACAAAAAGGATTCGACCGTTGTTGTGGTTGCACAGCGTATCGCGAGCGTAATGCATGCTAATCGTATTCTTGTTTTAGAGAATGGTTGTGTAGTTGGCGATGGTACGCATGAGGATCTTCTGAGTTCGTGTGCTGCCTATCGTGAAATTGCAATGAGTCAGCTTTCTGCTTCCGAATTGGGAATCGAAGCCGACGCTGCCACACCTGCACAGGATGCGGAGGGTCAATCATGCTAATGCTCGGACCCATGGGCGGGCGTCGTGGTCCTGCTACAGAGAAAGCGAAAAACTATCGCGGAACGCTCCTTAAGCTTGCTCGGTATCTTGCAAGCGAGAAGGTTAAGCTCGCACTTGCTATCCTTTTTGCTATTGCTTCGGTTGCTTTTAATGTTACTGGTCCTCGAATTTTGGGCAGCGCTACCACTGAGCTGTATAACGGCGTTACTGCCAAAATTCTTGGTACAGGCGCCGTTAATTTCGAAGTTATTGGACAGATTCTGATCACGGCCTTTGTGCTGTATGTGAGCGCTGCTGCTTGCAATCTTGTACAAGGCTGGTTTATGACGGGCATTTCGCAGAGGGCGTGCTATCGCCTGCGTCGCGAAATTATTGCCAAGGTCGACCGTATGCCGCTTGGTTATTTTGAGAGCGGTAGTGTTGGTGATGTACTTTCGCGCGTTACCAACGACGTTGATACGTTGAGTCAGTCACTCAATCAGAGCGTAACAATGCTTATTACCTCTACTGCGCAGGTAATTGGCGTTGCTTATCAGATGCTTTCGCTCTCTGTTTTGCTGGCTGGTATTACCTTTGCCATTGTTCCGGTTTCGATGATTGCTGTAGCAATTATCGTGCGCATTTCGCAAAAGTACTTTCGTAGCCAGCAGACTTGCTTGGGTCAGGCAAATGGCATCATCGAAGAGAGCTTCTCGGGGCAGACTGTCATTCAGGCATTTAATGCTCGTGAGCGTGCTGTGGCTGAGTTTGATGAGGTCAACGACCGACTCTATGATTCCGGTTGGCGTTCGCAATTCCTCTCGGGTCTCTTAAGCCCCATTATGGGTTTTGCTTCTAACCTGGGCTACGTTGGCGTCGTGGCAATGGGCGCCTTCCTTGCTGTTCAGGGGTCTATTACGGTTGGCGATCTTCAGGCTTTCACGCAGTACGTACGTAATTTCTCCCGTCCCTTAACTCAGCTTTCTCAGGTCTCGAGTATGCTGCAACAGCTTTCTGCTGCAGCAGAGCGCGTCTTTGAATTCTTGGATGCAGAAGAGATGAGTCCGGAGGCAACGACTCCGGAGGGTATTCCCTGTACGGGCAGCGTTGAGTTTAAGCACGTGCGTTTTGGCTATGTGCCCGAGAAGACCATCATTCACGATTTTAGTTGCAAGGTTGAGCCGGGGCAGACGGTGGCTATCGTTGGTCCTTCTGGCTCAGGTAAGACCACACTCATGAAATTGCCTACGCGTTTTTATGACGTGTGCGGAGGAAGCATTGAGGTTAACGGTGTAGATGTGCGTGATTATGCGCGCGAAGATCTGCGCCGCAACTTCTCTATGGTCTTGCAAGAGACATGGCTGTTCAAAGGTACGGTGCGCGAGAATATTCGCTATGGCAATGCTGATGCAACCGACGAACAGGTTGAAGAGGCTGCACGTGCCGCCTTGGCTGACCGATTTATTCGTAGCTTGCCGGGCGGGTATGAATTTGAGCTTAATGAGGACGCAACCAATGTGAGCCAGGGCCAAAAGCAGCTTCTGACTATTGCTCGTGCTATTTTGGCTGACCGACCCATCTTGGTTCTCGATGAAGCTACGTCAAATGTGGATACGAGCACCGAGGAGCGCATTCAACGTGCTATGGATAACCTTATGGCTGGACGCACGAGCTTTGTGATTGCACATCGCCTTTCTACCATTAAGGGCGCTGATGTCATTTTGGTTTTGAAAGACGGCGATGTCGTAGAGTCTGGTAGCCATGCTGAGCTTCTGGCGCAAGGCGGCTTCTATGCAGACCTTTACGCCAGTCAGTTCTAACATCTGGGCGTTAGAATGCCGTTGCTTGCCGTTGTGTTCGCTTAGTTAATTGCGCCCGCGTTTTGCGGTTCGCTGTAGAATGTTTGGATGATTGCTCCCGCGGACGATGCGCTCCGCGCATCTGGAAAGGAGATTTCCGTGTCTGAGAACATCGCCGGTGCCTTGAGCGTCTCTAACGACGTTATTGCCGATATCGCCGGTTACGCTGCACTTTCTTGCTATGGCGTCGTTGGTATGGCCGAGCAGCTCCAAGGGGCTGAGAGTGTCCGTTTGCTCGCTGGTCAGCGCCTGCGTAAGGGCGTCCTTGTTTCTACTACCGAGGATGGCCTTGCGGTAGATTTGCACGTTGTTTTGGAAAACGGTGTCAATATGAAGTCGGTGTGCGAGAACCTCGCAAGCTCCGTTTCGTTTACTCTGGCCGAGATTGCGCAGATTGACCCCGCGCATCTTTCTATCGCTGTCCACGTTGACGCCCTTAAGTCGCGCGGCTAACCCCTCGTTTATCGGAGATACACTGAACATGATTGCCAATACTGTACGTACGTGCTTTCCCGTTGCTGCTCGCGCTGTCGCCGATAAGGCCGAGGAGATTAACAAGCTAAACGTGTTCCCCGTGCCTGATGGAGATACGGGTACCAACATGTCTCTTACGCTTGCATCGGTGGTTAAGGAGCTTTCTGCACTCCCCGAGGGTTCTGATATGGCCGCCATTGCTGGCGCCATTACTCATGGTTCGCTCATGGGTGCTCGTGGTAACTCAGGTGTTATTACTTCGCAGATTCTTCGTGGCGTGGCTGAAGGCCTCGTTTCTGCAAGTAATCCTGTGAGTAGCACTGATGTTGCAGCTGCACTTCGCAATGCTGTTAAGGTTGCGTTCCAGGCGGTTCGTAAGCCTGTTGAGGGCACAATTCTTACGGTGCTGCGCGACATCTCTACCAAGGCTGATGAGTGTGCCAAGAAGAAGATGTCTACCGCTGATGCCTTGGATGCCATTGTGGTTGAGGCCTATCAGTCTGTGGCGCGTACTCCTGACCTTCTGCCTGTTCTGAAGGAGAACGGCGTGGTTGATTCTGGCGCCTTTGGCTTTGCTATCTTTGTTGAGAACTTTGTATCTGCCGCACTTGGGCGTTCTGCCAACATTGAGGGCTTTTCTGCCACCTTTGATGCAGATGCTGCGAGTGCTAAGGAAAATGCGCTCGGTCGTGTTGAGATTGAGGCTAATGACGACTGGGAAGGCTCCGAGTTCCGTTATTGCAATGAGTTCCTCTTTAAGGCTGAGAAGAAGTTCGACGAAGAGAAGTGCCTGAAGTTCCTTGCTAGTATGGGTGACTGCGAGCTTCTTGTTGGCTCGTATCCAGACTACAAGGTGCACGTGCACTCCAATACGCCAGACAAGGTGCTGGCTCATATGCTTAAGTATGGCCAGGTGTATGAGGTCTTCATCCATAACATGGATATGGAGTCGCACGAGCGTACGGCCAAAATCAAGGCTGATCAAGAGGCTGCAGCAGAGCCTGCAAAGCCGCTGGGGTTTGTTGCGGTTGCTGCTGGTATGGGCCAGGCCGAGATCCTTAAGTCTCTTGGCGTCGACATGATTGTTTCTGGCGGCCAGACCATGAATCCGTCTACTGCAGATCTTCTTGAGGCAGTTGAGAAGGTTAATGCCGAGGCCGTAATCATTCTTCCTAACAATGGCAACATTCGCATGGCAGCCGAGGCTGCAGCTTCTGCCTGTGCTGATAAGAAAGTTGCTGTGGTTCCCACAAAGACTATTCCGCAGGCATTCTCCGCACTCTTTACTGTGCTGCCTGATGCTGAGTTTGACGATGTGGTTGAGTCTATGACCGATGCTATTGCCGAGGTTCGTGATGGCGAGGTCACCACTGCTGTGCGCGACAGCTCTGCCTCTGATGGCGCACCTATTCACGCAGGTGATGTGATGGGCATCATTGGTGGCTCCATTGATGTTGTGGGTTCTGACGTGCTTCAGGTTACCCTTGATTGCATCAATCGCATGCAGGATGAGGAAGAGGGTGACACACTCACTATCCTTGCTGGCTCCGACCTTTCTGATGAGGATTTCCAGGCTATTCTCGATGCTATTGAGGAGGCTCAGCCCGATTTGGAGATTGACTCGCATCGTGGTGAGCAGCCTCTGTATCCGGTTATCTTCTCGATTGAATAATTCTGGCAGGTAGATATGGCGCGCAGGATTGACACACCAGAAGTTGCCGCGCGCTTAAGGCGGGCGAGCGTTCTCGATGAGGACATCGCCCGCCTTTCTTATGTATCTGGTGCACGTGAAGAGGCTCTTCGCAAGCTTGGTATTGAGTCTGTAGGAGACCTTCTCGCACGTATTCCGCGTCGCTATCTTGATTTTCAGCATGCCAAATCTATTGAGGCGGCTCCTCTTGGTGAGGTCACAACTATTGTTGCTAATGTTTACCGCATTGTTCAAAAGCGCCCGCGGCCCAATTTTGTTGTGACGGAGGTGACGCTCGCTGATCCAACAGGTTTGCTGAACGTTGCTTTTTTTCGCATGCCTTGGATTGCTCAGCAGCTTAAAGAGGGCGACCGCATAGCTGTAATGGGAAAAGTTGAGTTTTCCTACGGCTTTAAACAGATGAGCTCTCCGCATTTTGAGAAGTTGGATGGTACAGCTACTGCGGGCTCTATTGTGCCTGTCCATCCTGCTTGTGGGAAAGTTTCTACGGCATGGATGCGTCGGATTGTTTCGGGTGCTCTTGAGCGCGTTGATTCGTTTTGTGATCCATTACCAGCACGTATTCGAGCAAAGCGTGGGCTTATGAGTGCATCTCGGGCGCTGCGTTGTATTCATTTTCCTTCGTCATTTGGCGAGCGTGATTTGGCTCGTAAGCGTTTGGCATATGAAGAGATTCTTTTGCTCCAACTTGCATTAAGACTGCGCAATGATGTCAATTTGCTTGATGTATCGCCCATTGCTCATGTGGTAGGGGAGCATGTGCAGGCGGTTTTACAGGCGCTGCCCTTTGAACTCTCTGGTGAGCAGCAACAAGCAACCGATGAGATTTTGGCTGATATGCAAGCGCCTGACCATGTTATGAATCGCCTCCTTTTGGGTGATGTTGGTACCGGCAAGACGGCTGTGGCAACCGTTGTGCTTGCGGCTTGTGCTGATACGCAAACGCAGGGCTGTGTTATGGCGCCAACGAGTGTACTTGCACGACAATACGCTTCTTCTTGTATGCCAGTTTTGGAACAAGCTGGTGTTCGCTGTGCACTGCTTACGGGATCTACTATGGCTGCTGAGCGTGCTTCTATCCTTGAGCGCCTGCGTGCGGGTGAGATTGACATTTTGTTTGGCACTCATGCAGTTCTCAATGATGAAGTAGAGTTTCCACACCTCTCCTTGGTAGTTATCGATGAACAACATCGGTTTGGCGTGGGACAGCGATGCGCATTGCGTTCAAAAGGTCCAGGCGCTGATTTGCTGGTTATGACTGCGACGCCTATTCCGCGTACGTTGGCTCTTGCTGCGTACGGCGATCTTGATACGAGCATTATTAAGCACCGGCCACGTGCAGGCGCAGGAGTTACAACGCGTGTGCTGAATGAGACTAATCGTGACGTTGCATACGGTGCAGTTGCAGCAGCACTCGATGAAGGCAGGCAAGCTTACGTTATTTGTCCTCTTGTAAACGAGCGCGAAAGCACTGATGAACTTGAGGATGTTCCTGGTTTGGATTTCGATGACGAAGGTCGCCCTCGCACGCAGACTCTGCTTCATGCGGCTACTGCAGAGGCGGAGCATCTCTCTCATGTTTTCCCTGAGGCTCGCATTGGGCTTTTGCACGGAAAGCTACCAGCGCGAGAGAAAGACCGTGTGATAGACGCATTCCGTGTGGGTGAGATTGACATCTTGGTCTCAACCACAGTAGTAGAGGTTGGTGTCGATGTCCCGCGCGCCACTGTGATGATTATCGAAAACGGCGAACGTTTTGGCCTGGCCACTTTACATCAGCTGCGTGGTCGTGTGGGACGTGGTGATATAGCTGGCTCCTGTTTTGTAATTGCTCAAGGTGTTTCTGGTAAGCGACATACTCCGGCTTCTGATCGCTTGGAATCTCTGGAGAAGAGTACCGATGGCTTTTCGCTGGCAGAGATGGATCTTCGTTTGCGTCATGAGGGCGAAATTTTAGGCCTTCGCCAGCATGGAGGCGTTTCGCTTCGCTATGTTGACCTAGATGCTGATATCGACATTATCGAGGCAGCTCATGAGGACGCCATGGAGCTTTTGCACTATGCACCCACCCTTGCCGCGACGGCTACCTATCCGCTACGCTTGTGCATCGTTGAGCGCTATGGAGACATTTTTAAGGAGGTTAGTGGCGGATGAGGATCGTTTCGGGTGAATGGCGTGGTCGTAAAATCGCGGAACCTCAGGGGCGCGATGTGACGCGCCCAACAACGGATCGCGTGCGTGAGGCCATGGGATCCATGGTTGAATCTGCGCTTGATAGCGGTATTGAAGGTGCTCGTGTGCTTGATGCCTTTGCAGGGTCGGGTGCCTTGGGTATTGAGATGCTCTCGCGTGGCGCTGTGCATGCAACCTTCTTTGATAGTGATCGCACAGCAGCAACTCTTGTGCGCAAAAATTTGGAAAGCGTGCGCTGCGAATCTTCGCGCTATACGGTAACTTGTGCTGATGTACTTCTTTCGGCCAAACGCGCTCGCGTGGTGGGCGGTCCATTTGATCTTGTCATGATCGATGCTCCGTATGCTTTAGGTGCTGCTCCCGCAGAAGAGCTTCTCTCTGCACTTGCCAAAGCAGGCCTTTTGGCTCCGCGGGCTGTTGCTTTGGTAGAGCATGCGGCTGCAGATACTGGTGCGCGTCCAGAAGGTTTTGCGGTAGAGCGAGAAAAGCGCTATGGCAGTACTGCTGTTGACCTTCTTCGCTTTGAATCCGCAATGCAGGCTTCGCACGTATAAACCATTACTCCTAAAAGGAAAGTTAGAACGCCATGTCTACTATCGAGCATGCTCTCGTCCCTGGTACGTTTGATCCTATTACCTATGGTCACATCGATGTTGTACGTCGCGCCTCTCGGCTTTTTCCGCGCGTGACGGTTGCGGTTGCCGAGTCGCTTGGTAAAAACGGTACGGGCACCACGTTTTCTCTCGACGAGCGCGTAGCACTTGCAAGCGAGGCACTTTCGGGTATTCAAAATGTTGAAGTGAAGCCCTTTAGCGGCCTTTTGGTCGACTTTGCTCATGAGCTTGGTGCTGAGGCACTTGTTAAAGGTTTGCGTGCTATGACAGACTTTGAATACGAGCTTCAGCAGGCCGATCTTAACTATCGTTTGGATCCTGAGCTCGAATCAATCTTTGTTATGAGTGCTCCGCAGTTTGGCTACATTTCGTCTTCGGTGGTGCGTCAAATAGCTTCGTTTGGCGGAGACGTTTCTGGTTTTGTACCTAAAAATGTTGCGACTGCACTGTCGCAGCGTTTCGATTCAGACTCTGCGAACATCAAGTAAGTAACACAAGCTGCGGCTAACGTGTCTTTTTCTGCAGGTCGTGTGCTACCATAAGCGACTGACTGTAAACAAAGGAAGGGAGACAGGATGGCTGGCGACAACTTTCCTGGCGAGAGGATTGAGAGTCTGGTAGATGAGCTTGAAGGCCTCATCGAAGATGCTAAGCAGCCTTTCGGAAAAGGTGCCCAGTATAAGGCCATCGAAACTGAGGTCTTCTACAACATACTTGATGAAATTCGCATGAGCTATCCCGAGGAGTGGCAGAAGTCTCGTCGCATCCTTAAGGAGCGCGATGAGCTTATTGCTTCTGCAACTGCTCAGGCTGATTCCATCATTGCTGATGCTCAGCAGCAAGCTCTGACCATTGCTGGTGAGCAGGAGATTGTTCGTTTGGCTCAGTCTCAGGCAGACGAGATTCGTTCTCGCGCAGAGCAGTATGAGCGTGAGACGCGTTATGCCGCCGAGGATTATGCCGAGCAGGTGTTTACGCATCTCGAGGAAAACCTTAAGAGCCTGACAGGTACGGTGTCTCGTTGCCGTCAGCAGCTTAATGAGGGCGCCAGCAATCAGCAGAATGGTGCTTGGTAATAGCCATGGCTGAATTTGCTCCAATTGTTGTTGATCTTACTGACAAGATTGATAACCCCGGCGATTCCCTTCCCATATCCGGGCGTATTGATGTTTCCAGCTATACGGCAGGGGAGAAGGAATTCTCGCTGGCTGATGGCATCTCTTATGATGTTGTGCTTACCAATGCTGGTGATGGTGTACTGGTATCTGGTCTTGTTCGCGCATCGGTAACGGGGGAGTGTGATCGATGCCTTGATCCAGCACACTTTGACGTAGCTGGTGAGATTGAGGAGTACTTCCTGTTTGAAGAGCCCGAGGATCCCGAATCCTATGAAGATGGCTTTGATTTGGTTACTCCCGAGCGCACGATTGACCTCTCGGATGCCATTTCTGATGCAGTAGTTATGGATACGCCCTTTGTAGTTCTTTGTAAGCCAGACTGTGCCGGGCTTTGCCCCACCTGTGGTGCCAATCTGAACCATGAGACATGCTCTTGTAAGCATGACCATGAGGTTTCTTGGGCTGAGGATGAGACCAATCCGTTTGCTGCGCTCAAGAACCTTAAACTTGACGAGTAGAATTTCTTCTGTTTATGGTCAACCTTTGATATGGAAAAATTCCTAGTAGATATACCTGTAATGTGTTAGTATCGTTGCTTGCGCGTAAATGTGCCAAGCAATAGTTATGTATAAGGAAGGTCATCATGCCAGTACCTAAGCAAAAAAAGGGCCGTGGAGCTACGCATACTCGTCGTTCTGCCAACATGAAGATTGAGGCTTCGTCCCGTTCCGTCTGCCCTCGTTGCGGTTCCGCCAAGCTTCCGCATCACGTCTGCCCGAACTGTGGCTTCTACAAGGATCGCGAGGTCATCGTTACCGAGTAGCTTTTGCTTAAGGTAATGCTGCGCGCTGCATCATTGATCTAGTTTTCGCATGGCGTGATAGATCTGGAACAGATATGGCCGGCTCATCGAGTCGGCCATTTCGCTATGAAGGGGGCATTTTCCATGAACGAGGTACGCGTCTGTGTTGACGTAATGGGTGGAGACGAAGAACCGAGCGTTGTGCTTGCAGGCATTGAGGCGGCACTTGCCGCTGATAGTGCACTGACGGTTTTGGCAGTTGGTCCTGAGGATATTGTTGCACCCTTTGCACAGAAGCACGAGCGTGTAGAAGCACTTGTAGCACCCGACGTTATTGCCATGGAAGATGACCCAATCACTGCAGTTATGCATAAGCGCAAGTCATCGGTTGTGATTGGTTGTCGTGCTGTTAAGAAAGGCAACGCCGACGGATTTTTCTCTGCAGGCGCAACCGGAGCCATTACGGCTGCAGCCACGGCGTATGTGACACCCTTTAAGTATGAGCAAGATGGAAAGCGAAGCCCCATTCGCCCTTGTATTACTTCAGCGTTGCCTAATCGCGAGGGTGGTCTAACTGTCCTGTGTGATATGGGCGCTAATCCCGATGTTGAAGTAGATGACATGGTGCGTTTTGCCCAGATGGGCGCCACCTATGTGCGTGAGATTTGCGGTATTGAGCAGCCGCGCGTAGGCTTGCTTTCGAACGGTACGGAAGATACCAAAGGCTCCCATTTTACAAAAGCGTGCTTCGTTGCCATGAAAGAGGCTGTTGCAGGATTTGCGGGCAACTGCGAGGGCGGCGATCTTACTTCGGGCAATTTTGACGTTGTGGTTTGCGATGGCTTTTCTGGCAACGTTGCGCTCAAAGCTACTGAGGGCGCGGCTAAGTTTTTGATGGGGGAGCTTAAAGGCCTCCTTATGGGGTCACTCTCTGGTAAGGTTGCTGCCTTACTGGTCAAGAATGGTTTGCGCGAACTTAAGTCAAAGCTTTCGGGCGATGCAAAGGGTGGTGCTGTGCTTTTAGGCCTTCGTGGTGTGGTGCTCATTGGCCATGGCGCTACAAGTGTAGAAGCCGTAAAGAATGGCACCTTGGCAACTGCAGAAGCAGTGCGCCAGGGCTTGGTTGACAAGCTTGCTGCTTCTATGGAGAACATCGTCCTCTAACGCTATGCGTGTCCGCGGTATGCGGGTAGAATCTCAACCGTGATATGTCGGGGCGCTTGTGCGCCTCCATTACCTGAAGGGGGTACGCCATGGAGCGTTCCGAGATTTTTGAGAAAGTGGCCGATATTGCGAGCGATGTCTTGGGCATTGCAGTTGAAGATGTTACCGAGGAGATGACGTTTGAGGATCTCGATGCCGATTCTCTTGATCGCCTGCAGCTTGTGACCGCAATGGAAGACGAGTTTGACATCGAAATTGACGACGAGAAGCTCGAGTCGATTACCTCGGTTGCAGATGCTATCGAGGCTATTGAGTCTACGTTGGAAGGCTAATCGCGTGTCGATAGGCCAAAAACTCACACGTGCTGAGAAGATTTGTGAGCACGTGTTTTCTGACAAAAGTTTGCTGCAGTCTGCCATTACGCACCCTTCTGCGGTGGAGGGTCAGCCTGTTTCTGCCTCGTATGAGCGCCTGGAGTTTCTGGGCGACTCAATCCTAGGATCCATTGTTGCACTTGCACTTTTTAAGACCTATCCAGGTTTTGATGAGGGTAAGCTTACGCGCCTTAAGGTTTCACTAGTTTCTGGTGCGACCCTTTCTGATGTAGGTCGTGAGCTAGGCATTGACAAGTGCATTATCTTTGGCGCTTCCGAGACAGGTACGGGTGCTCGTGGCATGCATTCGGCACTTGAGAATGTCTATGAAGCTCTAGTTGGCGCTTTATATCTCGACGCTGGGTGGGATGCTGCCGAGGCGTTTATCACCAGAACGCTTAAGCCGCACCTTGCTACCGAGCGCGCTGAGCATCCTTCTAATCCTAAGTCTTTTTTACAGGAATGTGTGCAGGGCGATCGTATGGAACCACCTGCTTACAAGCTTATCGATACCTCTGGTCCCGCGCATGAGCCAACCTTTACTGCTGTTGCGCTGGTGGGTGGTGTACGCCGTGGCCGAGGCACGGGTTCCTCTAAAAAGGAGGCCGAGGCTGCTGCTGCGCTCGATGCTTTGGAGCGCATGGGCTATACCCATAACGGCGTTATCTTGAACAAAAAGCTCGGTTAGTGAGGTATAGGTGTATCTCAAGTCGCTAACACTTAAAGGCTTTAAGTCCTTCGCAGACCGTGCTCATATGACGTTTGAGCCTGGCTTGACCGTTATTGTTGGGCCTAATGGTTCGGGCAAGTCGAACGTCTCTGACGCTATTCTGTGGGTTTTGGGCGAGCAAAGCGCAAAGCAACTGCGTGGCCAAGCCATGGAGGACGTGATTTTCTCTGGCTCATCAGCACGAAAGCCTGTAGGTGTTGCCGAGGTTACGCTGGTGCTCGACAACTCTGACCACATGCTCCCGGTTGACTTTGACGAAGTTGCCATTACGCGTCGCATGTATCGTTCGGGCGAGAGCGAATATCTCATCAACTCCAGTCCCTGTCGTCTGATGGATATCCAGGATATCTTGCACGATTCGGGCTTAGGCAAGGACACGCATTCAATTATTTCGCAGGGCAAGCTTGATGCAATTTTGCAAAGCCGGCCCGAGGAGCGTCGCTCGCTTATCGAAGAAGCAGCTGGCATCTCTAAGCACAAGCGTCGTAAAGAGCGTGCGCTGAAAAAGATTGCCTCTATGGATGAGCATCTCAAGCGTGCGCGCGATATCAATCGCGAAATTACGCGCCAGTTGCGTCCTCTTGAGCGTCAGGTAGATCGTGCGCGTAAGTATCGTGATTTAACAGATCGAGCAAACGAGCTTACTCAGATTCTTGCTGTGGATGAGTTGCGCCGCTTGCAGGCCTCCTGGTCTGATTTGGAAACCTCCTCTAAGGAAGCAGACGCTTCTTTAGAGCTTGCACGATATCGTCTTCAGGAAAAACAGCGTGAGCTTGAAAAGCTCCAGGTCATGCTTGAAGAAAAAGGCCTGTTTGTAGGCGATTTGGGCGAACAGCGCCGCCATATGCAGGATGTGGTTGGTCGTATTGATTCAGATATGCGCTTGCTTGAAGAGAAGGGCCGCAATATGGTGGCTCGACTCTCTGAGATGCGCGGCACGCTTTCTGGCTCCGAGCATCAGCGTATGCGAGTAAGCGAAGAGCTTGAGGACGTTAAGCGCCAGCTTGATGAGGTTCGCGGCACCGCAAAGCTTGCTCGTGCTGATGTTGATGAGCTAAGCCCTGCAGCAGATGAGCTGCATACGCGTCGCACTGAGCTTGATGCTATGATTTCGCGCCTTACGCGTGAGCAGCGCGATGCGCAGCGTGCTGCAGATTCTGCAGCTCTTGAGTACGTTAAAGTGAAAGAGACGCTCTCTAACGCCGAGGTAGAAGACTCCATGTATGCCTCGCGCTTGGAGCAAATCGACGAGCAGATGGAGAATGTCCGCGCCTCGCTTGATAATCGCCGTGGCCGTGCGGGCGAGCTTGACCTTGAACTTGCTCAGGCTCGTGAGCGCTGTGAAGAAGCAAAGGTTGCTATTGAGACAGCAAACAACGCTTTGGCCGATTTGCGTCGTCGTGAATCCGAAGCTCGCGACAAGCTCTCTGAGCTGCGCTCCGAGCTCTCGAGCCTAAAGAAGCTTGACGAGCGCATGGCGGATTCCTCGCCGCTGGTATCCAAGATTGCTCATGAGCGTGCTCAGGAGATTTCTGCTCGTCTGGGTGATGTTATTGAGGCTCCGGCTGAACTTGAGGCGCTTGTAGAACAGCTACTTGCTTCTGATATTGATGCATTGGTTGTTGATGGTGCTCAGGAGCTTTCAAGCGTAGGTTCGTATGCACTTGAGCAAGCTGCTTCGTCGGGTGAGGCCCTACTGCTTTCGCGTGACGCTGCACCCGGTGATGCTGTAGATAATGCAGCTGGCTATCGCTTGGTTGAGCGACTTTCGGTGCGTGATGGCTATGCTTCGGCTGTTGCTACGCTGCTTGGTGGCGTCTATGTGGTCGATAGCTTGCAGAAGGCGCTTGATGCACCGGTGCTGCCTGGCGTCACCTACGTCACGCTGGAAGGCGCTCGTGTAGAGGCTGGCTCGTTGGTGCGCGTCGGGCACGCAGGTGATGCCGCTGAAGGCTCACTGGAGCGCAAGCGTCGTATTCGTGAACTCTCTGAGCTTGAGCCCGATCTCTCTACTGTTTTTGAGCATGCAACAGAACAAGTGGCAGAGGCTAACACTGCTCTTGCTCAGACACGCGCTGAGGAAGGCGATATTGCTGGCGAGATTGCACAGCTAGAAGGCGAGAAGCGCTCACTGCTCTCTGAGATTGGGCGTCTTGAACAATCCCTTAATCAGGCATCCTCTGAGCGTAAACAGATTGAGCGTCGACGTGAACAATCTGCTCAGGCGGTACGCGAGGCACAGCCTAAGCTTGATGAGTTGGCAAAGAGGCGTGATGATGCATGCGCTTTGGCTGACGAACTGGCTCTCCAGATTGAAGACAGTAATGACACCCTTGAGTCTTTGCGCCGAGAAGATTCTGAGGCGGCAGGCAAGCTTGCTGATGCTAAAGTGCGACTTGCTCAGTCAAGTGAACGTCTTCGCACGCTTGAATCTCGTTCACCTGAGCTTGAGCGCCGTCTGGAAGGCATTGACCGTCGTATTCGAGCCACGCGCCAGGCATCGCAGTCTCTTGAAGTGGTGCGACTGCGCGTAGATCCTCTGCACGATCGTTATCAGCTGCTTTCTGAGCGTGCGCTTGACTGGGCTGCTCGTCTGCGTGATCAAGCTTCTATCGAAGAGGCCGATTCTGCTTCGCTTAAAAAGACTATTGCTGACGCCAAAGAAGAGGTAGAGCGTGCTAAGGCAGAGGTAGAAACTGCTCAGGCTGCTCAAAATGATGTAAAGGTCTCTCGAGGTAAGCTCGAAGTGCAGGTAGAGAGTGCCATTAAAGCTATTACGGCTGATGGTAAGACAGTGCTCGAAGAGGCTCTTACGTTGCCGGCACCTGATGACCGCGCTGCTTGCGAGCGCGAGCTCGCAGATCTTGCTTGTCAGATTAATAACCTAGGTCCAGTTAATCAGGTTGCTTTTGAAGAGTACGAGCGCTTACGTGAGCGTGCTGATTACGTGGCAACTCAGCTTACAGATCTTGAGAATGCGCGTGCTTCGCTTACAAAGATTTCTGCAGCTATCGACCGTAAAATGCGTCGGCAATTCCTGACTACCTTTGAGAAAGTTGACGAAAACTTTCGCGAGGTGTTTTCGATGCTCTTCCCGGGTGGTCAGGCTCATCTTGAGATGACGGATCCTGAGCATCCTGCTGATACAGGTATCGAAGTTGTGGCGCAGCCGCGCGGAAAGCGTATCACCAAGATGATGCTTATGAGTGGCGGAGAGAAGAGCCTGACTGCACTTGCTCTGCTCTTTGCTGTGTATCGCACCAGAACCGTGCCGTTCTATGTGCTCGATGAGGTTGAGGCAGCTCTGGACGATTCCAACCTCTCCAAGCTTATTGGCGCTATTGATATTCTGCGTCAGAGTACGCAGCTGCTTGTTATCTCGCACCAGCGTCGCACTATGGAGGACGCTGATGTCCTTTATGGCGTCTCCATGCAGGCGGACGGTGTGAGTCGTGTTGTGAGCCAACGGCTCGATCGAGAGACCGGAAAGGTTGTGAATGCATAATGGGATTTTTTGATTCTCTTTCCCGTGGTCTTACGCGTAGCCGCGAGGCTCTGAATGAGATTTTTTACTTTGGCGGCGAGGTAACCGAGGAGTTCTGGGAAGACCTCGAGGACACACTTGTCATGGGGGATATGGGTGCAGAAATTGCTATGCAGGTAACTGACGACTTGCGTGACGCGGCTGCTAAAAAGAATCTTACGTCCGCTCGCCAGCTACGTGGCGCTTTGACGGACTTGCTTGCGGAGACCTTCATTACAGCTGAGTCTGATCCCTTTGAGGACACACCTTCTGTAGTCTTGTTTGTTGGCATTAATGGCGCAGGTAAAACCACTACGGTGGGAAAGATTGCCAACGCTGCTGCTGGTGCAGGCAAAAATGTTGTCATTGGTAGCGCTGACACCTTCCGTGCCGCAGCTATTGAGCAGCTTGATGTGTGGGGCCAGCGCGCGGGTGTGCCTGTAGTTAAGCGTGAACGTGGCGCTGATCCTGCGAGCGTTTGCTATGACGTGCTCAATGAAGCCGATAAACTTGGCAGCGATTTGGTACTTATCGATACTGCCGGACGCTTGCATACCAGCGCCGACCTAATGCGTGAGCTTGCAAAGGTTGTTAACGTTACGCGCAAGCGTGCAGAGAAGTGCCAGGCTGGCCCCATGCCTGTGCATGTAGTGCTTGTAATTGATGCTGCTACCGGACAAAATGGCCTTAATCAGGCGCTCGAGTTCAATGATGCTTTGGGTCTTGACGGTATTATCATGACTAAGCTCGATGGCACGGCTAAGGGTGGCATTGCCATGGCCGTTGCTTCTAAGCTGAAACTGCCCATTTTCCGCATCGGTGTTGGAGAGCAGGTAGACGACCTGCAGAAGTTCGATGCACATGAGTTCTGCCGTGCCCTGGTGGGCGACGGCGAGTAGGAGTTGCTATGTTTAACAGCCTTTCCGACCGCCTGAACGACACATTCGACCGCCTGCGTGGTAAGGGCAAACTGACTGAGGCAGATATCACAAGCGCCATGCGTGACATTCGCATGGCATTGCTTGAGGCAGACGTTAACTTCAAGGTTGTCAAAGACTTTGTCGCCAAGACCAAAGAGCGCTGCATGACGGCCGAGGTTATGGAGTCGCTCACGCCTGCTCAAAACGTTGTCAAGATTGTTCTTGACGAGCTAACTGAACTTTTGGGCTCTACTGAAAGTAAGCTGGTACTTTCGAGCCGCATTCCTAACGTCATTATGCTTGTAGGTCTGCAGGGTTCTGGTAAAACGACCGCTGCGGTCAAGCTTGCTTACCTGCTTAAAAAGCAGGGGAGAAGCCCCTTGCTGGCTGCGTGCGACGTCTATCGTCCTGCTGCTGCCGATCAGCTTGCTACTCTTGGTGGCGAGATTGGCGTGCCAGTGTTTCGCGGCGACGGTGCTCAGCCTGTTGAGATTGCTAAGGGCGCCATTCGCGAGGCCGTTGACAATATGCGCGACGTTGTGATTGTCGATACCGCTGGCCGTTTGCAGATCGATGAGCAGATGATGCAAGAGGCCGTTGATATTAAGCGCGCGGTTAAGCCTGATCAGGTGCTGATGGTTGTCGACGCCATGACTGGTCAGGACATCGTTAATGTTGTTTCTACGTTTGCAGAGCGCACTGATTTTGACGGCGTGATTATCTCCAAGCTTGATGGTGACGCGCGTGGCGGCGGCGCTCTCTCGGTTCGCCAGGTTACCGGTAAGCCCATCAAGTTTGTCTCTATGGGTGAGAAGCCTGACTCACTTGAGGTTTTCCATCCTGATCGTATGGCTAAACGCATCCTTGGCATGGGTGATGTGGTTGGCATTATCGAGCAGGCCCAGGAGATGGCTGATGCTGAGCAGATGGAAGCCGCCGAGCGCATGCTGCGCGATGGCTTTACCATGGACGACATGCTCACTCAGATGGCTAACGTGAAAAAGATGGGTGGCATGAAGGGCATCTTGTCTAAGTTGCCGGGCGGCCAGCGCGCTCTGAATCAGATGGGCGGCAACTTTGATGAGTCCATTTTTGATCGAAACGAAGCCATCATTCATTCGATGACTAAGGCAGAGCGTCTTAAGCCATCCATCATTAATGGCCAGCGTCGTGCTCGTATTGCGCGTGGTTCGGGTACTACGCCCGCTGATGTTAATGCCCTCATGAAGCAGTGGGGCGAGATGAACAAGATGATGGGCAAGATGCGCTCCATGGCTCAGCAATCTGCTGGCAAGAAGGGCAAAAAAGGCAAGAAGGGCAAAAAGACCCGCATGCCAAATATTCCTGGCATGAGCAACCTTGGCTTAGGCAATTCCGATATGGACATGCTGCGTCAGATGGAGCAGCAGATGAAGGGTAAGTTCTAGGATTACCTAGTAAGCTTGCTTTAGACGGGCAAGGCTGTGATTATAGAAGGGTGCGTATATGAGTAAGGCCGACGAGCTGTTTGTTTCGATGTGCCAAGGGATTTTGGACCATGGCACCACTACCGAAGGACAAAAGGTTCGTCCTCACTGGGAGGATGGCACGCCGGCCTATACCATCAAAAATTTTGGCGTTACGGCCCGCTATGACCTGCGCGAGGAATTTCCTGCTCTCACCTTGCGTCGCACAGCTCTAAAAAGCGCTATGGATGAGGTGTTGTGGATTTATCAGCGCAAGTCTAATAACATTCACGAGCTCAACAGCCATATTTGGGACCAGTGGGCAGACGAGACAGGTTCGATTGGTCGTGCATACGGCTATCAGATTGCCCAGAAGTCTCAATATGCTGAGGGTGAGTTTGATCAGATAGATCGCGTGCTTTTTGACCTTGAGCACACGCCGTTTTCTCGCCGCATTATGACTAATATGTACAACTTTGATGACCTACATGAGATGCATCTGTATCCGTGCGCCTACAGCGTTACGTACAACGTAACTCAGGCTCCGGGCGAGGATAAACTCACGCTAAATATGGTGCTCATGCAGCGTAGTCAAGACATTTTGGCTGCAAACAACTGGAATGTATGTCAGTACGCTATCTTGCTCATGATGGTTGCACAGTCTGTTGGCATGGTTGCTGGTGAGCTGCTTCATGTAATTGTTGATGCGCATATTTATGACCGTCATGTCGATGTAGTGCGCGAGCTTATATCGCGTCCGCAGTATCCGGCCCCCAAGGTGTCTTTGAACCCCGATGTCACAGATTTTTATTCCTTTACCACTGACGACCTGATTGTTAAGAACTATCAGCATGGTCCTCAGGTAAAGAATATTCCGATTGCTGTGTAGTGCGAGGTTTTACATGAGCTGTGTTCTTGGTGCCATTGTTGCGGTTACCTCCGATTGGGCTATTGGCTTGAATGGAGATATGGTTGTAGCCAACAAGGCCGATATGAAGCATTTTGTTGAGATTACAACAGGCCATCCTGTGATTATGGGACGTAAAACACTAGAGAGTTTTCCTGGCGGGCGTCCTTTGAAGAACCGTCGGAATATCGTGCTTACCCGCGATACCTCTTTTGCGCGTGAAGGCGTTGAGGTTGTTCACTCTGTTAAAGAGGCACTTGAGTGTGTGTCTGCAGAGACTGAGGCATGGGTGATTGGCGGGGGAGAGATTTATCGCCAGATGCTTCCGTACTGCACTGTTGCTGAAGTTACTAAGAATCTATGCAGCTGCGAAGCAGATACGTACTTCCCAGACTTAGACGCAAACGAGGACTGGCGCGTATCTGCAGAAACCTCTGTGTGTGAGCTTGCTGAGGGTGAGGGTACTCCTGGTTTGCGCTATCAATTTGTGTCGTACACGCGCGTGAGCTAGGTCTAAGCATGGCTGTTACTCGCATTCCGCTTACAACGCTCGAGGACTCGCGTCTTGATGCGTATACCAAGCTCACCGAGCGCGAACTGCGTTGTGTCTTGGAGCCTGAAAAGGGCATCTTTATTGCTGAGAGCGCTAAAGTAATTGAGCGTGCTGTGAATGCTGGTTTGGAGCCTGTGAGCTTTCTTTTGGGTGAGCGCTGGCTTTCTCAGCTTGAGCCGCTGTTTGAACGTCTTGAGCAGGAGCGCCCAGAGCTCGATATTCCTGTCTTTATAGGCTCAATGGACCTAATGGAGCAGCTTACGGGTTTCACGGTTACGCGCGGAGCACTTGCAGCGTTTCGTCGTCCGCCACTTGCTCGCCCGGATTCCTTTCTGCAAAAACTCTGCGAGCGTGCTGCAGGAAACCCGGTTCGTGTTTGTGTGCTCGAAGGCATTGTGGATCACACAAACGTTGGAGCAATTTTTAGAAGCGCTGCGGCTCTCAATGTTGATGCTGTGTTGGTAAGTCCTACCTGTTGTGACCCGTTGTATCGCCGTGCCGTGCGCGTTTCTATGGGTACGGTGTTTCAGGTACCTTGGACACGAATTGGAACCGACGCTCATGCTTGGCCCCATGATGGCCTTGAAACCTTGCACGCCGCAGGCTTTACCTGTGCTTCTATGGCACTTTGCGATGATTCATATTCGCTGGACGATCCGCGCTTGGGCGAGTATGACCGCCTTGCCATTTTTATGGGTACCGAAGGAGCAGGTCTTGCTGCTACAACAATTGTGGGCAGCGACCTTAGCGTGCGTATTCCTATGGCGCGCGGTGTTGACTCGCTGAATGTTGCTGCAGCTTCGGCTGTTGCATTTTGGCAGCTGTGTCCGCATGGAGACAATCATTATCACTATCGTCCCGGTATGTTTGCATAAGGGGATGGCATGGCAAGGCATAAGACCGAAGCGATTAATGTAACTGAGGGTGTAATTTGGAAACAGCTCCTCACGCTGTGTATCCCCATCTTCTTTAGCTCGTTTTTTCAACAAGCGTACACACTTATTAATACCTTTATTGTTGGCCAGTTTGGTGGCAAGAATGCCCTTGGTGGTATTCAGGCAACCACGTGCTTAACTGAGCTTGTCGTGGGCTTTTGTGTGGGTCTTGGCGCTGGATGTGCTGTGACAGTGGGCCAGTTTTTTGGTCAGGGCGACGATGAACATCTTTCTCGTTCAATTCACACTGCTATGACGCTTTCACTTGTGATGGGGCTTGTGGTTTCGGTCTTTGGCGTTATCTTCATTCCTCAAATTTTGACCTTGATGGGAACTCCCGCTGAGCTTATTGGTGAATCGGTACTCTACGCGCGTTGTTATCTGGGCGCCATGGTCTTTACGCTCATGATGAACATGGGTATCGCCATGCTGCGCGCTGTGGGTGATACACGTGGACCAGCTATGATTACTGCGTTTAGTTGCGTGGTTAATATCCTCCTCGACATTATTTTTGTTGCAATATTGCGTATGGAGGCACTGGGTTGCGGAATTGCTACTTCTCTGGCTATTGCCAATAGCTGTTTTTGGATTTTGCGTCGCATGCATCGTGCAGATGGAGCGTGGCGTCTGGAGCTTTCGCGCATGGGGATCGACCCGGCAATTCTTAAGAATATGGTGTCTTGTGGTTTGCCTTTGGGTATTCAATCGGCTGCGTACTCTATCTCCAACATTATTGTGCAGTCCACCATTAATAGCTTTGGCGCCGACGCGGTAACGGGCTGCGGGCTTGCAAGTAGGCTCGACGTTTTTGTTTGGCTCGTTGTGGAGGCGCTGGGCGTGGCGCTTACAACCTTTACTGCTCAGAATTTTGGCGCGCGTAACTACAAGCGCATGCGCGATGGGTATCACACGTCGCTTACCATGTCGCTTTTGATTGTTGGCTCGCTGTCGGCTCTTCTATTCATTTTTGTTGATCCCCTCGCGCGCTTCTTTATTGACGATCCTGGCGTGACGTATTACACACGACTCATGATTCACTATGTGGCGCCGTTCTATGTTTTCTACTCTGTTGTAGACAATGCATCTGGTTCTATTCGTGGTTCAGGCGTGAGCTTACAGCCTATGATCATGACGCTCTTGGGCACCTGCGTGCTGCGTATTGCTTGGATCTTTATCGTGGTTCCCATGAGGCACGAGATGGGTCTTATGCTTATGGTCTATCCCGTTACGTGGGTTGTGACAGCAATCATCTTTGCGCTCTACCATCATTTTGGGCACTGGCTTTCCCGCGCGCAGGAGCGCAAAGAGCGCTTTGAGCTTGCTATTTAGCCTGCGCGCTTAGCTAAAAGAGACGCAGCATGATGGGGGAGTGCCAAAACAAGATGCGAGTTTTGGCTTAGTATTCGATCCCCTGACGTGCCAAAAGTCCTTCGTCAAAATAGTGCTTAACGGGAGCCATCTCGGTCACTAAGTCGGCCAAATCTGCAATCGAAGGCAGGCCACGTCCCGTAAGCAGCAGCTCTGTAGTATCAGGTTTTTGGGCTATAAGCAGCTCAACGTCTTTGCGCGTAACAAATCCACGACGCATTGCTTCGCCCAGCTCGTCAAGAATCAGCACATCAACAGGCTCAGTGCGCTTATGTATCTCGATACTTGCTTGTGGAGGCGTGCCTTGCGGATTAAGTGACCAACGCGCTATATCCATAATCTGATGTGCACAGAGCTCCGGCGTTGTCTCGGTTGCTTGAACAATCTCGAGGCCAAGCGCTGGTGCAGCTGTATGTTCGGCACAGATGAGTTTTTTAGCGAATTGTAGAAAGAGGACATCCAGCCCATATCCGCGTGCACGCAAAGAGAGACCAAGCGCCGCTGTGGTCTTACCCTTGCCGTCACCGGTATAGATTTGTACCTTGCCGCATTCAAGATGTGTCATTGTTGCCATCCTTCTCGTTTTGTCGCGTCTGATTATCTTTGTGTGCTCGGGGTACTAACCATACATCAATAACCTCGAGATGGAGTTTTGCCGATGGAGATGGACGACCACAAGCGTAGACGGAATATGATTCTCTACGTGCTTATCGCGATCGTTGCCTACCTCGTGCTCAGCACCGTGCTGTTCCCCAATTTGGGTCGCACGCAGCAGATCACCGAGACAGACTATTCAACCTTTGTTACTGCTCTGAGTAAAAAAGAGGTAGACAAGGTTGAGTACAACACAGACGACTACACGATTTACTACACCAAAAAGAATGAGGATGAAAGTATTGCCTACAAGACGGTAGGCGTGCCAAACGATTCTGGTTTTACCGACCGCGTGCTTGACGCTGGAGCTTCTCTCACTTCGGTGGTACCAGATAAGAACTCTGGTCTCATGACCTATTACCTCATCACCATGGTGCTGCCCATTGCAATCTTCTTCCTTGTTGGCTGGTGGCTCAATCGCCGTATGAAGAAGGCCATGGGAGACGATGCTCCCTCCATGAACTTTGGTGGCGGCTTTGGTATGGGCGGCGGCCTGGGCAAGTCCGGCGCTCGTGTCATTGCCTCTAAAGATGTGGGCGTTACCTTCAAGGATGTTGCTGGTCAGGAAGAGGCTAAGGAGTCTCTGAAAGAAGTTGTTGACTTTCTTGAGAAGCCGCAGCGCTATGAGGAAATTGGTGCCAAGCTGCCTCGCGGTGCTCTGCTGGTAGGCCCTCCCGGCACGGGCAAGACACTGCTTGCCAAGGCTGTTGCTGGTGAGGCTGGTGTTCCATTCTTCTCCATCTCTGGTTCTGAGTTTGTTGAGATGTTTGTAGGCCGCGGTGCTGCCAAGGTGCGTGACCTCTTTAAGCAGGCAAAAGAAAAGGCTCCCTGCATTGTCTTTATCGATGAGATTGATACCATCGGCAAGAAGCGCGATGGCGGTGGATTCTCGGGCAATGACGAGCGTGAGCAGACCTTGAATCAGCTCCTGACTGAGATGGATGGCTTTGATAACCACAAGGGTATTGTGGTGCTTGCAGCTACCAACCGCCCCGATTCTCTTGACCCGGCACTCCTTCGTCCTGGTCGCTTTGACCGTCGTATTCCTGTTGAGCTGCCCGATCTTACGGGCCGTAAGTCGATTCTTGAGCTGCATGCTAAGGACGTTAAGATTCAGCCGCCTGTTGATTTGACTGCCATTGCGCGCGCTACGCCAGGTGCTTCTGGCGCTGATTTGGCCAACATCATCAATGAGGGTGCGCTGCGCGCGGTTCGTATGGGGCGTAAGCGTGCTACACAGGAAGACTTTGAAGAGTCGGTAGAGGTTGTTATCGCTGGTCAACAGCGCAAATCTACCGTGCTTTCTGACCATGAGAAGCAGGTTGTTTCGTACCACGAGATTGGTCATGCCATTGTTGCTGCCCGTCAGAAGGGTGCGGCTCCGGTTACCAAGATCACCATTGTGCCGCGTACCTCGGGCGCTTTGGGCTACACCATGCAGGTAGAGGAGGACGAAAAGTTCCTTACCACCAAGCAGGAAATCTTGGACAAACTTGCCGTTTATTGCGGTGGACGTGCTGCCGAGGAGCTTATCTTTGGCGAGATGACAACCGGTGCCGCTAACGATATTGAGCAGGCTACCAAGTTGGCTCGCAATATGGTTACGCGTTTTGGTATGTCTGACGAGTTTGGCATGATGGCGCTTGGTACCGTGCAAAACGCTTATCTCAACCAGGATACTTCGCTTACCTGTGCTCCTGGAACCGCCGAGCATGTTGATGAGATTGTCGCTAAGCTCATCGAAGAGGCTCATGCACGTGCTCTGCAGGTTCTGAAAGAGAACAAGTTTAAGCTGCATGAGCTGGCTCGTTACCTCTATAAGAAGGAGACGATTACAGGCGAGGAGTTTATGAATCTCCTTTCGCGCGAGAATCCTTTAATGCCTCGTCAGAATCCTGGTGCGAGCGTGTAGGTGCTGTAGCTTAGCTCACACTTCTCCTATGCCTTAATCGGCAAGTTAAAAGCCGCGATGCCTTATTTGGCTCGCGGCTTTGTTTGTGCCTGTAAGCTGAATCGCAAGCAGAGAGAAGCTCTGGGTCACACTTTCGAATCTTGTGTCGATCCTAATTGTTGAGTTCGTTGAGAATGCTGATTTGCAGGAATGGTAGTGTCGGCGGATTGTCTATGCGTAGGCCGCCGAGCTCATAAACGCCCTCCTCGGTATTTATATAAGTTGAGAAGAGTTCTCCGTTACATCCGGAGAGAACATATGCGAATCCAGTAAGCACGAGTCCGAGGACAACAAGAAGTGAAGCGATGCTCAAGTAAATCTTCTTTGCGTGTGTCATGGTGTATCTCCTAAATCGAGAGTATTGTTCGCTGTGCAGTTCCTAGATGCTTTCTAGTGTTTGGAGCTTTCAGGACGCTAAGGCATTTGTGATGCCATAAAGCTCCGGTCTCTTGTTATTTCGAAAAAGGGAAAGGACCTTACTTGCCATCAGGACTGAGAGATGTGCGATGAATTTTGTAACGGTCCAGGCAATGGCTGTAATAAGAAGTGTGCCTCCTGTTGCCGCCATTCCACACCCAAGCATTGCAACAGCATACAGAGGATACGCTACAGCTATTCCTGCAATTGCTAGACCAAATCCGGCGATACCACCTATAAAGAGGGCTAAGGCGCCAATCCAAATACAAAGAACTGCCGTCCAGAGACAAATATAGGCACTCAATAAAACAGCACTTGAGGCAATAAGCAATGCAAGCCAGGTAGGGGAGCCTAGAATTACGAGAATCCATAGCAGCGCCGTACTTGTGCGTTTGGTTTTTGCTATAGCTTGCGGGATTGCAGGCAGGTTATCGAGTATTGCTTCTGCGGCTTCTTGCGGTGTTCCTAGGGCGCTAATGGCGTCTTCTTCTGAAAGACCTTCTTCTATCCGATCATCAATGGCTTCTTCATAGAATTGAATTGCCTCATTTTTACCTGCTGCAGAAAGACAACTCAGCTGCTGTTCGAGTTGCTTTAAAAACTCATCGCGTGTCATTGTTTTTCTCCTCCTACATATTGGTAAATTTCTTGTATGGATGGCCATTCGTTAAGGAATTCCTGTACGCGGGCCCTACCTGTACTGGTGATTTTGTAGTACTTACGTATGCGCCCTTGATGCTCAGTTTTTCGCACAGAGATGTAGCCTCCTTGTTCCAAACGTTTAAGCAGCGGATAGAGCGTTGATTCGCTGAGACCCATACAGGAAGGCACGTCTTTGATAATGCGGTATCCATATGACTCTTCGTCATATACAGCTCTCAATACGCAGGCTTCTAGAAACCCGCGCTTCATCTGCGCTTCCAAACAGACACCACCCTTCAGCAATACTATGTATTGCATACTATATAACGCATAGTATTAGAATCAAGTAACATTAGAGTTGATTTAGCAATAAAAAAGCTCCGAGAGGGTAATTCTCAGAGCTGAAAGAGCTGGTTATGTTGAGTTTTGTGGAGAGGCTAATTTCTAGAGCGTACGACCATAAGCATCGGCATTGCGAATTGCCTGAGCAAATTGTTCGTCGGTGAAAGGCTCTGGGCCAGCAGACTTCCACTCGCTTGTTTCATGTGCTGCTTCACAGAGGGCGGGGATATCCTCTTCGCTCAGATTTACATCAGCCAAGGTTACGGGCAAACCAAGCTTTTTGTTGAATGCGGCGTAGCGTGCAAGATTCCCGGTATCGCCCATGTAAGCAAGTAGGACAAGCACGCCAAAGCTTACAACCTCACCGTGCAGATGATGGCCTTCGCGCTCGATTGAGCAGCTTGCATTGTAGAACGCATGAGCCACGCTTGAGTTGTAGTAAAAATCGGGCTGGTTGGTAAGGTTACTTACGTAGCCAGTGTTAACCACGATGTCGAGGGCAATCTGCTTAACGGCTTCGGAACCCTTGTTGGCGCGTACATCTGCCAAACCTTGCTCGCCCCATTCAAAGAGCGGCTCAGAGCAGGTACGCGCGAGAGCAAGTCCTAAAGCTCCGGTGTGAGTAAGGTGGTTGCCGCTGGTAGCGTA
This sequence comes from Roseburia sp. CAG:303, assembly GCA_963653375.1. GTDB lineage: Bacteria > Actinomycetota > Coriobacteriia > Coriobacteriales > Coriobacteriaceae > Collinsella. The sequence goes on along the minus strand of CAVJWJ010000001.1, from coordinate 7,916 downwards.
TTCAACTTCAGGCTGCTTAGAGAGTGCATCGCCAATGCCTGCCCAGAAGTATTCTTCAGGAGCGTTAGCAATGATGGCGGGGTTAATAAAAATATGGCTTGGGCAGCGCGGGTAGCTGTAGCTATCCAGTGAGCCATCGTTGTGGTACACAACAGCAATAGCGGTGCCAGCGGAGCAGTTGGAGCAGATAGTGGGCACGGAGAAAACGGTTTTGCCAAGCTCGATATTGGCGGTTTTAACCGTGTCAATTGCCTTACCGCCGCCAATAGCCATGAGAACATCTGCAGCCTGTGCCTCAGGGGAGTTCACAATTTTGGCAATATTGTCGCGTGTGCAATCGATGCCATACACGTGCTCGCCAAGCACTTTAATGTCGGTATCTTCAACCGCAGAGCGAATGAGCGGTGCAGCTGCTGCTAGCGCACGCTTACCACCAATTAGCATAATCTTTGTGGCCTTGTGAGCTGCAAGTATCTCTGGAAGGGCTTCGAAGCAGTCCTCACCAATCGTGTAGTTGCTCATCTCGATGGTTCTCATCCGATTCTTCCTTTCCATACGGTTGGTTGCCGCAGCAACATGCTTAATTGTGATGATGTTGGAATCGATTGCTGCTGACTATTTAAAATTCAAGGTTTCCTTAACGTAATGTGTCGGGCCCGATGTTTTTGTACCTCGCGCTAAACATCGTGCTATGATTTCGAGCACAGGCGTTGATGGGGACGAGTAGTTGGTCCACGCGCATTGCAGAGAGCGGGCACAAGCTGAAAAGCCCGTATGTGCGCCCGTACGAAAATCACCCCGGAGCCGCGGTCCGAACAGGAGCATATATCCACCTTAGTAGACACCGCCGGGATGGCCGCCGTTATAGGTCAGCCGAGTAATGGGTGTGTGAGCATCTAAGCTGGGTGGTTAAGCGAAGAGCATTATGCGGCATGTCCGCTCGAGGCGCTTCGTCCCAGCTTGTAGGGACGGGCGCTTTTTTGCGCCTAAATAGGGTGCAAGAGCACCTGTAGTTTGGAAGGGGTATCGTGGCCAACGAGTACAAGAAGACCATGAACCTGCCAAAGACCGGTTTTCCTATGCGTGCCGGTCTTTCCAAGTCTGAGCCTGTGAGGCTTAAGGACTGGCAGGATAACAAGGTCTACGAGCAGACGCTGAAGAAGAATGAGGGACACAAGAAGTTTGTTTTGCATGACGGCCCTCCGTATGCAAATGGCCCTATTCATATCGGCCACGCGATGAATAAGATTTCTAAGGACATCATCAATCGCTACTGGACCATGCAGGGCTATGAGGTGCCTTATGTTCCTGGTTGGGATTGCCATGGTCAGCCCATTGAGCACAAGGTAGAAGAGAAGCTTGGTACTGCCAAGTTTAACGAGACCTCTACGGCTAAGATTCGTGAGCTTTGCAACCAGTTTGCTGTTGAGAACATTGAGCTTCAAAAGGCTGGCTTCCGCCGTCTGGGTGTTTTGGGCGACTGGGATAATCCCTATCTCACGCTGTATCACCAGCACGATGCTGCTGATATCGAGGTCTTTAAGGCCATGTTTGATCGCGGCATGATTTACCGTGGTCACAAGCCTGTTCATTGGTGCAAGCACTGCCATACCGCTCTTGCTGAAGCTGAGATTGAGTACTCCGATGAGACGTCTCCCTCGATTTTTGTGCGCTTTGAGCTGGCCTCCAAGCCTAAGGGTCTTGAGAACTTTGATGGCCCGGTAGACTTCATCATTTGGACAACTACGCCGTGGACCATTCCCTCCGACCAAGCGGTTTCTCTCAAGCCGGGCGAGAACTACGTTGCTGTTGAGCACGACGGTCGTGCCGAGATTATGCTCGAGAAGCTGGCTCCTTCTTGCTGTGAGGAGTTTGGTTGGGACTACACGCCTGTTCAGGTGGACGGTGCCGATTATGTGGTGCCTGCAGAGACGTTCTATCACCTGCACTACAAGCAGCCTGTCTTTGATGGCATTGAGGGCGTGGCCCTGCTTGCCGACTACGTTGGTGTAGACGATGGTACCGGCATTGTCCACAACTCGCCTGGTCACGGTGCAGACGACTACTATGTTTGCATCAAGGAGGGCATGGATATTTGCATGCCTGTCGACGATGACGGTAAGTTCTACGTGGGCGACGAGTTTGGCTGTGGTGGTCCCTTCTCGGGCATGGATACCGACGAAGCCAACCCGCATATCATCGAGTTCTTGCGCGAGCGCGGTACGCTTGTAATGGAGAAGAAGATTACCCACAGCTATCCGCATTGCTGGCGCTGCAAGCATCCGGTGCTCTTCCGTGCTACCGACCAGTGGTTTGTCTCGATGGATAAAACTGGCCTGCGCGAGACTGCGGGTGATCAGATCAAGAACCACGTGAAGTGGTATCCAGCACATGCCTCTAACCGCATTGGCGCCATGGTAGAGCAGCGTCCTGATTGGTGTATCTCGCGTCAACGCAACTGGGGTGTGCCTATTCCTTCGTATACCTGCGCCGATTGCGGCGAGAAGGTTATGAATGATGACACGCTCGACGCCGTGATCAAGCTCTTTCACGAGAAGGGTTCTGACGCGTGGTTTACCGATGATCCAAAGGATTACTTGGGTGAGGCCTGCACCTGCCCCAAGTGCGGTGGCTCCAACCTTAAGCCCGATCGTGACATCTTGGACGTCTGGTGGGACTCTGGCGTGTCCTGGAAGGCTGTCTGCGAGTTCCGTCCTGAGCTTCAGTATCCGGCTGACGTGTACCTCGAGGGCTCCGACCAGCACCGCGGCTGGTTCCAGAGCTCGCTTCTCACCTCTGTGGGTGCAAATGACGTAGCTCCATTTAAGGCTGTTGTGTCCCAGGGCTTTACGCTTGATGGCCAAGGTCGCAAGATGTCCAAATCGCTTGGTAACGTTATTGACCCAAACAAGGTTTGTGACGAGATGGGCGCCGACATTATTCGTCTGTGGGTTGCTTCGGTTGACACGTCTTCTGACGTTGCTATTGATCACGAGATTCTGGCTCGTACTTCGGACGCATATCGTCGCTTCCGCAATACTTATCGCTTCCTGCTCTCTGAGCTGGAGGATCAGTTTGAGCCCGAGCGTGACGCCGTTGCCTTTGATGATCTGACGCCTTTGGACAAGCTGATGGTTGCTCGTCTGACGCAGGTTCAGGCGGAAGTTGACGACGCTTACGCATCTTACGAGTTCCCGCGTGCATATCGTGCGCTCTACGACTTTGTAGTGACTGAGCTTTCCAATGTCTACCTTGATGCTTTGAAGGACCGTCTGTACTGCGAGAAGCCGGGTTCTCATGCTCGCCGTTCTGCCCAGACGGTTGTGGCCGAGCTGCTCTCTATGCTTGTTCGTGACATGCAGCCGATTCTTGCCTATACCACCGACGAAGTTATGGCGTATGCTCCTGCGGGTTGTGTTGACCACCAGAAGTATGCAGCGTTGCTCGATTGGTATAAGAGCCCGATTACGCTTGAAGCAGCCAACGAGTTTGAGGGCGTGCTTGAGGCATCGCTCGAACTGCGCTCCGCTGTTACCAAGGCTCTGGAAGAGGCTCGTGCTGCGGGTTCCTTTACTAAGAGCCAGCAGGTGCGCGTAAAGGCAGCTGTTCCTGTTGAGCAGTATGCACTTCTTACTGGCGACAAAGCTGTTGATCTGGCTGAGTTCTACATCGTTTCTGAGGTTGAGCTTACAGAGGGCGAGGAGCTCTCTGCTACCGTTGAAGCTGCAGCTGGCGAGTGCTGCGACCGTTGTTGGAATTACCGCACGGATGTAGCTACTTATGGCGTTCACGAGCATATTTGTGCTCGTTGCGCTGCTGCTCTTGAGGAGTAGCTTGTAGCCGCTTGGTACCTCTTGAGGTTTACGTGGGAGCTGTCGGGAATATCCGGCAGCTCCTTTTCTATGCTAAGGTTTTGCGTGTTTAAGACGTTACAAAGGAGGCTGCTGTGGCCATCGAATCAAACGAGATGACGCCATCGCGAACATGGCGTTTTGGAGTTGCTGCTGCAGTGTCAGCCGCCTTCTTTGCACTTGACCAGCTCACCAAGATGCTTGTCCGTGCGAATCTTCCGCTGAACACATCCGCAGGCGAAATTATTCCTGGTGTGCTGCGCTTGCTTCATGTTCAAAACGTTGGCGCTGCCTTTTCGCTCGGTGAAGGCATGGGCAGCGCTTTTGTTTTCTTGGCAGTGGCTGTTGTTGCGGCAACGGTTTGGTATCTCTGGAAGACTCCGATGCTTTCTCGCGTTGAGACGGTGGGGCTCGCTATGGTTGCCGGCGGTGCCGTAGGCAATGCTCTTGATCGTCTGTTGTTTGGTTATGTAACAGACTTCTTTGCCTGTGAGTTCATTGATTTCCCGGTCTTCAATGTGGCGGATATTGGCATTACCGTGGGCGTTGTGGTGGCATTTATTGGCTTCATGTTTTTGTCTCCTGCTAACAAGGTAGATGCTACTGCGGAGCTCAATCGTCGTGATGCCGAGCGCCATGCACGTAGAGATGCTCGCAAGGATGGTCACAAAGGTGGTTGTGATTAATGGCTGATATGCACTATCTGGTGGATGCCGCTTCTGCAGGTCAGCGCATTGATTCTTTCTTGGGCGCACAAAGTGGTATGCCGTCTCGCTCTGCTTGTACTCATCTTATTGAGGCCGGTGCTGTTGACGTTAATGGTGAGCCGTGCCTGTCTAAGAAGTATGCTGTGTCTGACGGTGACCGTATCTCGGTTGATCTTCCTGATGAAGAGGAGACGGGCGAGGTTATACCGCAGGCAATTCCGCTGGATATTCGCTTTGAAGATGACTACCTGATTGTTTTGTCTAAACAGCGTGGGCTTGTGTGCCATCCTGCACACGGTCACGATTCTGGAACCTTGGCAAATGCGCTGGTATATCATTGCGGCCTCGAGCACCTGGGACGTGTTCAGGGAGATGACCGCCCGGGTATTGTGCATCGTCTTGACCGAGATACCTCGGGGCTTATGCTTGCCGCAAAGGACGACGATACCCAGCGCGAGCTCCAAAATTTAATCCGTACGCGCACGCTTGATCGACGCTATATTGCCTTGTGCCATGGGTTTATTTCGCTTGATGAAGGCACTATCAACACGGGTATTGCTCGCTCAACGCGTGACCGCGTAAAAATGGCTGTTTCTGATGACCCGTTTGCTCGTCAGGCTATTACCACGTTTCGTGTTCTTGAACGTTTTGAGGCAGAGCGAGGTGATGATGGCTACACGCTGGTTGAGTGCCATTTGTATACAGGTCGCACGCATCAGATTCGTGTGCATATGCGTCATATCAATCACCCTCTAGTAGGTGACCCTCTGTATGGAAAACGCAATGCCGGACGTGCTGATATGGGTCTTGATCGACAGTTTCTTCATTCGTGGAGCGTTTCATTCAGGCACCCTGTAACGGGGGAGACGGTAGCGTGCACCGATGAGCTTCCCTGGGATCTTACTGCTGTGCTCGATGAGCTTGCTCCGCGTTCTATGGGCCGTACAGAAGCTGGTCAGCAGATTGTGCCTATGTTGGGACTGTTGGAGTAGCAGAGCGCACACAAGCTCCACCATAGGGTTTACACCCTGCGCTACACTTCTTCCTCGTATAGTTTGCCTCGTTTGAATATGAGGATTTGAATGCTTCTCAATTTTGCGGATGCCACGCCTATTGTTATTTTCAACTTTGTAATTGGCTTGTTGTTTGGGCTTTGCTTTCTCTACCAGGTCGTTTTTTTCTTCTTAGGTCTTTTTCGCGGTCAGGTAAAGATTCCTAAGGCAACAAAGCAGCATCGTTACGCCTTCTTTATTGCTGCACACAATGAGGAGCCGGTGATTGCAAATCTGGTCCGTTCTATCAAAGACCAGAACTATCCTTCTGAGCTCATCGATATTTTTGTTGTAGCAGACGCTTGTACTGACGAAACGGCTCGCGTTGCGCGCGAGGCAGGAGCGATTGTCTATGAGCGCAATGACCTGGCGCGCAAGGGCAAAAGCTGGGTTATGGACTACGGTTTTGACCGCATTTTGCATGAGTATCCTGATCGGTATGAGGCATTTTTTATCTTTGATGCCGATAACCTGCTTTCTCCTAATTACGTAACTGTTATGAATGATGCCTTTGACCAGGGTTATCTTGCGCTCACGAGCTATCGCAACTCAAAGAACTTTGGCAGCTCCTGGATTTCTGCTGCTTATGCAACCTGGTTCTTGCGTGAGGCTCGCTTCTTGAATAACTCTCGCATGATGTGTGGAACCTCGTGTGCCGTGTCTGGTTCGGGCTACCTAATTTCGGCAAAAATTGTTGAAGGCATGCACGGTTGGGATTTTCACACCCTTACCGAGGATATTCAGTTCTCTACGTTTTGCGCAGTGCATGGTGTGCGTATTGGTTATGCGCCTGCTGAGTTTTTTGATGAGCAGCCCGTTACCTTGGCGGCCTCTTGGAAGCAGCGTATGCGTTGGACTAAGGGTTTCTACCAGGTCTTTTTTACGTACGGCAATCACCTTTTGAAGTCGATTACACACTTTAGGAGATTTGCAGCCTACGACCTTTTGATGACCATTGCTCCCGGCATGTTGCTAACGCTCATCTCTATTCTTGCTAACGGAACGTTCTTGCTGGTTGGCGCTTTGTCTCATGGCTTTTTGGCAACTGACCGCGAACTTGGCATGTGCTTTGGATCGCTGCTCTTTACGTTGGTTAGCATGTATGCCACGTTTTTTGTGCTGGGACTTCTAACAACTATTGCTGAGATTAAACACATACACTGCAAGCAGAAGTGGCGTATTGTGTCTAATCTCTTTACATTCCCGCTCTTTATGTTTACCTACATACCGCTTACGGTAGCAGCGCTTTTCTTAAAGGTCGACTGGGTGCCCACTCCGCATGCGGTTTCGGTAACCCTCGACGAGGTTATGGAAGGCGCTCAATAAGTCTGTCTTAATCGAAAAAAGCTACTGTAATGGCTTCAACTTTGGTTCAAGGTTCACTGCACGGGGTAGAAAGGGCGCACTTCTTGAGAGGGGAGTGCGCCTTGTTTTTAGTGCTGTATTTTGTTCTGCTTTTTCTATCGGCTGCTTTTGATGCGCGTTTGCGCATCTGTCCAAATTGGCTTTCAATCTCGCTGGCTGTCTGCGCTATTGCGTTCGTGTCGTTTGATTGCGGGGGCAATATACTCTGTCGCCGTTTGTTTGTTGCGCTGTTGCTATGTTTGTTTTTGCTCTTAGTTGAACTTTTCTGGCGGCATTTCTTTGGGCAAACAGGGCTTGGCATAGGGGATATTAAAGTTCTCTTTTCTCTTGTTCTTGTGCAACCTTTAGTTGCTGTTGTGGCACTTTGCGTTTCACTGTTGCTCCTCGCGCTGTTTTGTTTGCTGTTTCGTCGGCATAATGCCCCCTTGCTTCCGTTTTTGTTCTTGAGCTATGCGGTTTCGTATCTTGTGTTTGTTGCCTACCCGTGCTGCTTCTGATGTGCGAAGATGACAAGAAGATTCTCGAAGGGAGATACGATGGAGCCTAAATCAACCCCGCTTGCTGAGCGTTTGATGGCCATGCCTGATAGCTTGAGTGCTGATCTTATTGCTCGTATGGAGGATGACCGGGCTCATGGTTGGGTTAATCCTCATCGTACGGACGATGCTCAGGTTATTCGTCGAGAGACGCGTGACCGGGATGAATCAACCATCTTTCGTCCGCCGTTTGTACGTGATGTAGAGAAAATCATTCATCTACCTGCATATAACCGCTATAACGGCAAAACGCAGGTGTTCAGTTTTCGCAGTAATGACGATTTGTCTCGTCGTGGCTTGCATGTTCAATTGGTTTCTCGCATTGCACGTGATATTGGCAAGTCGCTTGGACTTAATTGCGATCTGATTGAAGCCATTGGTTTGGGTCACGATCTGGGACATACG